>JBAUYV010000201.1:0-6832 GCA_049584975.1 Xanthobacteraceae bacterium
GAGTTGCCTCGATCCACCTGATCGCTGTCTGTGCCCTATCTCGCGCGGCCGTTCCCCCCTTTGGCGAGGTAGTAGACGACGGCGCCAGCCAATATCACGACGATGATAACGGGGGTCCACTCCATCGGCACGGGCCCTCCCTGATCAGCAACCAAACCCTCAAACGACAGGGATGGTTGTGCAGGGAAGCCATGACGGTCAGTTATGACAAAAAAGGGACTTCGAGGGCGCGGCGGTGGCGATGATACCTCAAGCAAGCACAATGGACTGGCGACAGAGGGGCTCAAGGCTAATCAACTTACTCGGGCATAGGAAATATTTTACCCGGATCAAGCGGTGGAACTCCGTCCTTCACTCCATTATTGGCCGCGCCTTACAAGAACGGCCGCCAGCCGCAACCCAAGGACGTTTTCCATGTCAACCAAGGACCCACTTCCAACGGATAAGCACGTCGGTAGCCGTGTTCGTATGCGTCGCCTCATGCTCAAAATGAGCCAAGAAATGCTCGCTGATCAGTTGGGTGTCACCTTCCAGCAGGTCCAGAAGTACGAAAAGGGGACCAACCGCGTAAGCGCAAGCCGCTTGCAGCAAATGTCTCAAATCCTCGATGTCCCAATTTCCTTCTTTTTCGAACAAGCCCCCAATTCTGCCCGCCAGAGTCGAGGGTCCGGAGAAACTCCATCTTTCGCTTACGTAAACGACTTTCTCGCGAGTTCCGATGGCTTAGCACTGGTCAAGGCCTTTGTGCGGATCAAGGATAAAACGGTCCGACGTTCCATCGTGCGCTTGGTCGAAGGAATCAGTCAGACCGGCCAGTCCTAGAGCGTCAAATCTTCAATTATATTTTGACGAACTAATACCAATCCTCACAATGAAGCACCCGCGGTTGCCCATTCGCGGCGTGCGACGGACATGATTTTCCAGGGCTGATCGATCAGGGTGTTCCAGGCGTAGCAGCAGTGATCGACGATGTCGTCGAAGCATTTGAAGACCCGGTTGGAGAGCCAGTTTTGTCTCATGAACTCTGATGTTCGTTGTCAATGATGTTGAGCGTGCGTGTGCTGTCCCATCGCAAGAATGGGGCGCGGTAGGATGAAGCTATTGCGCAATGCTGGAGACGGAACCGTTAAGACGACGGTTGAGCAGACTCTGATGCGCGGATTGGGTACCGCATTTCCGTGTGTTCGTCCGGGGCTGCCTCGATCTGCCAGCGGGCATCACCCTTGTCCCAAATTCCAATATGGCGGCAAGAGCCGCGATAAGCATCAGACAGCACAACAATGTTCGCGTTATCGTGCGGCCATCGTCCATGCCGGGCCTCGCCCGAGCGGATTGCCACCAGTACGGCGGCCTTGCCCCCAGAATGTTTTGCGGCAACGTCCCTAATGTCCGGCCCGAGCTTCGGCCCGAGACGGCGAAACGAAAGTCCTTGTGACCGACACTACGGCTGTCAGGCCGCTTGCATCACACGCTTGCCTCGGCGGAACACGCCAATCGCCAGCAATAGCCAAGCCGTAAACACCACCCAGAACGAATGGGCTTCCAGGAACGGCGGTATTGCCTTCGTGGACCCGATGAGGGGCAGGGCGACGTCGGGAATGTTGACCGGGATCGCAAGGTGCTCCCAGACTCCAACAAACCCCAAGATCAACGTGAATAGGTAAATCAGAATGTTAGGAGCGCGCATGATTGTGATGTCTCGCTATCTTGAGCAGGTTCAATCAAGGTACCGGAGACGCAGGCACTCACCCACAATAAAAATACAGCTTCATCGTGAAGTCGTGTGGGTGACTTTCAGCCAAGTTCTATCAGCTTTCTTCCGTTGATGTTGTCTCTGTGGGCATGTGGGCAACGCGCTTGCGTTGTCCATCATGTCCATAGCGAGGATGCTTGCTGATGCCGCGAGCTTGCGGGCACGCAATGGCTTGGTCTGGTCAGCCGTCAACCTACTGCACGAAGTTCTTTATGCCCGAGACGGCTACAGAGCCGGCAGCATGCAGGTCAGGATTTTGAGCCGCAGATATTCTTCGTTGCGCAAGCCGTAGGCGCGACGTTGGATCACGCGGATTTTGTTGTTGAGCCCCTCGACGAAGCCAAGCGAGACCTTGTTCTCCAGCCTGCAGTAGGCGGCAATGCCGTCCCAATGACGATCGATCATCTCGGCGAACCTCTCGTAGGGCTTGAGCCGCTGCCACTTGAGGCTGGCGCGCCAGTTCTCGAAGAACCGCCGTGCCCATCCCTCGCGTTCGTAGCTCCATAGCTGGCCAAAGCTCTCCTTGAGAACATAGGCCGTGTTGAGCCGCTTGTTGGCCGCCAACAATGTCTTCAGCGCCTTCTTGCCGTCGAGCGTGAGGTTCTCCTTGCGCGACAGCAACGTGTATTTCTGGCCCTTGATGTAGCGGCGCTGGCGGCCCGCGAGCCGGGCATACTCGCTCTTGCGAACCGCATCCAAAGCCTCGCCCAGATGGCGGATGACATGGAACTTGTCGAACAAAATCGCCGCTTGCGGCGCATGCTCACTCGTCGCCAGTCGAAACGGCTTCCACATGTCCATGACCGCCAGGCGAATGCGCGAACTCTTCTTCTGGTGCACCTGAAGTTCCTGCGTCGGATCCATGGGCTTTCTCCTGGCTCTTTGGCTAGGCTTCTGCTCAAAGTCCTGCTTTTCCTGCACCTGAAGCTGCTGTTCCGAATCCATGGCTCTTTTCCTCTTCCCGAAGAGACGTTAGTTGATCGCGATCGTCCGCGGCTTGTCGCGTTCAGGCCGCGGCAAGCACAGCGCAAGAATCCCGTTACGATATTCGGCTTTTATGCGGTCCGGATCGACTTGAACCGGCAGCGACAGCGTGCGGTCGAATTCGCCAGAGATACGTTCGCGTCTGTGAACGCTCACTCCGTCCGGATAGGAGATAGTTTTCTTGCCGGAGATGCGGATGGTGTTCTCTTTGGCCTGAACTTGCAGGCTGGACTTTTCGACACCCGGCAACTCGATGATTGCCAGAAGATCATTCCCCTGCTGGAACACGTTGATTGGAGGAAACGGCCCTTGGCTGGTCGTCAGGTCCGCCATCCAATCGCTTTCGCGACGGGAATCGAGCGCCCGCTGCAGATTCAACAACGCATCGAATGGTTCTGTGAAAGCTGTGATCATGGTCGCACCCACATGGTTTGTGCAGGGGCGACGAAAGATGTTGCGTGTTCGCTCACCCCTTCGCGGTTGTTCCATTTGGGTTGCGATTTGGCAGTGTCAAGGGGGGAGTGCCAGCTAAGAAGCAGCTCGTATATCCCATCAAATAAGTCATTGAAACAACAAGATATTTACCGGAACGTCCGCTAAAGTTGCCGTCCACCGCACTGAATTTCTTGCGCGGGCCTTCGCAGCTAAGTGCCAATGGGGCACCATTGCGGGAATGATCGCCAGCGAAGAGGGGCGCTTATGGCGAAATCTTGAGGCGATGGGGCAGAGGAGACGGAATCCGCTGGTCCGGCTTGGGCATGGCCTCCTGAAAACCCCTTCGGTCTTTGATCCGTCCAATCCAGTCCTCCATGGCCGGCTTGCCTGACCACAATTGCGCAAAGTTGAGCTCTTCCAACCGATCGACCCACGGTGCTGCTGAGATATCGGCAAGCGAAAATTCCGAACCCCCAAACCACCGTACTTGTCTAAGCCGCGCCTCCATCTTGTCCAACGCGCATCGCATCGTTGCCACAGCCATTTCGACTTCGGCGAAGTTCGGAGCAGTTCCGGCTGTCGCGGCCCGTCGTAAGCGATCGGCCTGTTCGGCGGAGGTGGCGTATCGGATACGCTCTTCGACGAGATGCTTTGGCATCTCCGCTAACGCCCTTCTTAGCATCAACTCGTAGGTCGGTCCCTTTACGGAAGGATGGAGCACGTCCTCTTCAAACTTGATCCATATTCTCATGTTTGCGCGTTCGTAGGGATCGGCCGGCACGAGCTTTGGACCATGAAATACTTCGTCGACATACTCATTAATTACCGAAGATTCCGTAATCACGCGCCCGTCATGGACAATCGTAGGCACAACACCTTTCGGATTGATCGCCAGATATTCCGGCTTCAACTGTTCCATCTTTTGCAGATCAACGTGACAACCTTGCCAAGCGACCTCCTTTTCCGCCAGACAAAATCGGACCTTAATGCAGCAAAACGCATCCCAATCATGATATAGTTCAAGCATTCGGATCACTTCCAGGTTGCCTCAGCGCGTTAATCGCCACTGGCACACCCGAGACATGGAGTGCTCTTGTCTTTGACGCCGCTGGCGGGGCACGAGCGCAACCTGACCATTCCATCAGCGGGCCATCCAACTTACAAGCTTTCGGGCAAGCAGCGATACGTCCGGAGTTGACCACTTCGACAAGCTGCGCCCATAATTTGCCGCACCGCAACCTGACTTCGATATCGGGAAGCTGACAACGGAGGCCGTCAGGCCAAGGCGCGCATAGTCGCCGGCCGACCTTCTGCCGCGCCAATTCGCCACTGCTTCTGGCAAGTGGAACCGGTGTAAGTTTGGCTGTGACATTGTCTGCAGCGGAGCTTTGGGGAGCAACCGCATGCAATGGCCTAAGCGAAAAAATCTGGCAGTTGCGCTAGCAGCTACGATTTTGTATGCGGTTTCGGGGTTTGCTGCCTGGTCTCAGGGTGGCGCAACGATCAGAATGATCCTGCCGTTTCCGCCCGGAGGACCTGCCGATGCGATGGCGCGCCCGACGGCGGAACAGATCGGCGCCTCAGGTGGTCCATCGATGGTCGTCGAGAGCCATCCCGGGCTGGCACCGAGATCGGAACCGAGTACGTTGCGCGCGCGACTCCCGACGGCGACACCCTGTTGGTTATCTCGCCGTCATTCGTCGTTCTTCCGCATCTGCGCAAGCTCAACTATGATCCGCTGACGGATTTCGTACCGATTTGCGAACTCGCGACCTTTCCGCCGCTCATCGTGGTCAACAGCGACTCTCCCTATCACACGCTCGCCGATCTGATCGACGCTGCGCACGCGAATCCTCCCTGTCTGGATCGACCTTGCCGTATACAATAACATTCCCTTGAATCGCCAAATGCGACCGCGGCGATTTGGCGCGATACCGTCTCGTCGATTGAGCAGAGGGACCAGGAGAGTGGAAAATCTCCTTCCACTCACCGATAGCTATTAAGAAATCCCGATAATCGCTTAGGAAAAACCGCGTTCGACTACTACGAGACGCCCCTGTTCAGCAATCATTGGACGGGTGCTCAAAAATTCATTTCAGGATTTCTCAGCGTGCCGCTTAGTCTCGGAGTGTTCGCAGCTTCCTATGCCTATGGAACGCACGGGCATTTGCCGACATTTATCGGTATGCGCAGGCTGCCCGGACCCGGTCCGCGGCTACAAATATCCCGTGCCCATCTCGGCGGCGAACTTGGCCGGCCCGCCTTCCCAGACGATGCGGGCGTGTTCGAGCACGTAGACGCGGTCGGCGTGGGGCAACGCGAAGGTGACGTTCTGTTCGGCGAGCAGCACGGTGATGGCGGTGCTCTGCCGCAGCCGGTCGAGCGCCTTGGATATCTGTTCGAGGATGACGGGCGCCAGGCCGAGCGTCGGCTCGTCGAGCATTAGGAGCTTCGGCTTCATCATCAGCGCGCGGGCGATGGAAAGCATTTGCTGCTCGCCGCCGGACAGCGTGCCGGCCGCCTGCCGCTGGCGGTCGCGCAGGATTGGGAAAAGCTCGAACAGCCAGCGGAGCTGCGCATCGCACTCGGCCGGCGGCAGATGCTGGCCGCCGAGATCGAGATTTTCGCGCACCGTCATGTCGGTGAAGAGTTCGCGGCCCTCGGGGCATTGCACGATGCCGCCGCGGGCGATCGACGCCGCTGAGTGGCCGCGCAAGGTGCCGCCTTCGCGGCGAATGTCGCCGGCAAAGGGCAGCAGGCCCGAAATGGTGTTGAACAGCGTCGTTTTGCCCGCGCCGTTGAGGCCCACCACCGAAACGAACTCGCCGGCGTGGACCTGAATCGACACGTCCTGCAGCGCCTGAGCCTTGCCGTAGTTGACGTTGACCTTTTCGACTTCCAGGAACGGTGTGGCGGCGTCGCGGAACGTGGATTCAGGGCGCGCGGTGGTTTCGATGGCGCCGCCTAGATAGACGCGCCGCACGGTTTCGTTGCGCATGACTTCGTCAGCGCTGCCTTCGGCGATGCGCTCGCCCACGTACATGGCGATCACCCGGTCGACCAGGCGGGCGACGCTCTTCACGTTGTGGTCGACCAACAGCACCGCGCGGCCGTCGTCGCGCAATTCGCAGATGAGATCGGAAAACGCTGCGGTTTCCTTGGGCGTCAGGCCGGCGAACGGCTCGTCGATCAACAAGACTTTCGGATCGCGCGCGATCGCCTTGGCGATTTCGATCTTGCGCAGGTCGGCGAAAGGGAGCGTGGCCGGGCGTCGGTCGAGCACGGCGCTCAGGCCGACGCGCGCGGCGATGGTGCGCGCGCGATCGTCGGTCTGCGGGTCGGCGAAGAGCCGCGTGAGCTTGTCGGGCAACAGTGCGAGCTTGATGTTTTCCAGCACGGTCTGGCGATGCAGTGGACGCGAATGCTGAAACACAATGCCGGCGCCCATGCGTGCGATCCGGTGTGAGGGCCAGCCGGCCACCTCGACACCGTTGATGCGGACCGATCCGGCATCGGGGCGTTCGATGCCCATGATCAGCTTCATGACCGTCGATTTGCCGGAGCCGTTGGGGCCGATCAGGCCCAGAATCATGCCGGCCTCGACGGCGAGCGTCATCCCCTTCACGGCAACGAGGCCACCGAACCGCTTGGTGAGTGCGG
>JBAUYV010000202.1:0-1913 GCA_049584975.1 Xanthobacteraceae bacterium
CGCTGAAGCTCGGGCCCTCCCGCTCCCTGCTCGGGAATGCTGCGTCGCTGATTCCGCAGGGGCCGATTGGCGACAAGATCCTGCGCGACGCCAGTCACCGCTACGCCGGCGCCGTAGCTAAGGGCGCGGCGGCGCGATACGCGGCGCTGGCGGACATCCTGGGGAGGAGCAGACCTCGGATCAGGGGTCGGAACCCTGGCGATGCGATCATCCCGGACGGTATGGATGTCCTGGCCGGCGCGCAAGTCGCGCTTGACCTCTTGTCGGCGAGCTACCTGCTGGTGCAGGGGCCGCCGCGATCCGGCAAGACGTACTGCTCCGGCCGGGCGATCGCCACCTTGCTTGCCGGCGGCAAGCGCATCGGAGTTGCCTCGCATTCGCACAAGGCGATCAACAACCTGCTCAAGGCGGTCGAGGAGGCCGCGGTTGGGCGCGGGGTGCATTTCCGGGGAATCAAGAGGTCGTCGGGTGGAAGAACAGTTCTTTTCGGGCTGCGGCCTCATCGAAGACACGTTGGAGAACGACGTGGCGTGCAGCGCGGAGTTCGCGCTGGTAGCCGGCACGGCCTGGCTCTTTGCCCGCGAGGAGCTCGACCAGGCGCTCGACTACCTTTTTGTCGACGAGGCGGGGCAGGTGAGCTTGGCGAACCTCGTCGCCATGGGGGTGAGCGCGAAGAATATCGTGCTGGTCGGCGACCAGATGCAGCTCTCCCAGCCGATTCAGGGCACGCATCCCGGCGGGTCCGGCGTGTCGGCGATGGAGCATCTCCTGGCCGGCCACGCGACCGTACCGGTCGATCGCGGCATCTTCTTGGCGGAAACCCGGCGGATGCACCCGGATATCTGCCGCTTCGTCTCCGAGGCCGTTTATGACGGCCGGCTTGTTTCCGAGCCGAAGACCGAGCGGCAGCGGCTGGTCCTCGATCCGGCCGCGGATCCGGAGGCGCTGGCGGCAACGGGGATCCTGTTTGTGTGCGTTGAACATGACGGCTGCGCTCAGAAGTCGCCGGCCGAGGCCGCAAGGGTGAGGGCGGCCTATGACGCGCTGCGCGGCCAGCGATGGATTGACGAGGATGGCGTCGAGCGCGCGATCCGAGCCGACGATATCCTTGTTGTCAGCCCCTACAACATGCAGGTCAACCTGCTGCAGTCGGTGCTACCGCCGGGAGCGCGCGTCGGCACGGTCGACAAGTTCCAGGGGCAGGAAGCCGCGGCGGTCCTGATCTCCATGACGACCTCGTCGGGAGAAGATTTGCCGACACGCAACATCGAGTTCCTCTACAGCCGCAACCGCCTCAATGTCGCGATCAGCCGCGCCCGCTGCCTCGCGGTCATCTTCGCAAGCCCGCGGCTCCTCGAGATCCCCTGCAACACGATCGAGCAGATGCAGCTCGTGAATACCCTGTGCTGGGCGAAGGATTATTCGGAGGAACTCCTGTGTGGAGCAGCACAGAGAGGTGGCTACAATGGCGCGCGTGTCGAGCCGCCAGCGGCAGCCTAGACCCGATGTCCGCTGAGTGATCGGCGGCCCGTCTCTCGACATGCAGGATATCGAGGGTTGTGCCGGATGACCGGCACAGAGCCTCATGCATGGGAGACGGGCCTGATGGACACTATCACCTATGTTGGGTTGGACGTGCACAAGGCGACGATCTCGGTCGCGCTTGCCGAGGGTGGTCGGGGCGGCGCGGTGCGGCAGGTCGGGGTTTTCGAAAACCGTCCCGAGATTCTGACAAAACTGGTGGCGCGGCTGAGCGCGGGCGGCCGTCGCCTGAGCTTCTGCTACGAGGCCGGCCCTTGCGGTTACGGGTTGCACCGATTGCTGACCGGTTGTGGACATGACTGCGTCGTCGTGGCTCCGTCGCTGATTCCGATGAAGGCAGGCGACCGGGTCAAGACCGATCGCCGCGACGC
>JBAUYV010000203.1:0-6829 GCA_049584975.1 Xanthobacteraceae bacterium
CCCCTGAGCGCCATCCAGCCGCCCGATTGTGCCGGCAAAGGGAAATCACATGATTTCCGATGAACCCACGGAACCGAACGCTACCGAAACGCCGAGCCCGTCGCGCCGCGATCTCATGAAGCTTGCCGGCGCCGGCGCGCTTGCGGCAAACACCGTGACGCCGGCCGGCGCCAAGGCGGAGCAAGCAATTGTGTGTGACTCCAGAAGTTTTCCGCACGACTTTCTGTGGGGCACCGCGACCTCGGCTTATCAGATTGAAGGCGCTTGGAACGTAGATGGCAAAGGCGAGTCGATCTGGGACCGGTTTGCCCATACTCCCGGCAAGATCCGTAACGGCGACACCGGCGACGTCGCGATCGACAGCTACCATCGCTACAAAGACGACGTGCAGCACATGAAGGCGCTGGGGGCGCGCGCCTACCGGTTCTCCATCTCCTGGCCGCGTATCTTTCCGCGCGGCACCGGTGCGGCCAACGCCAAGGGACTTGCGTACTACGACCGCCTGACCGACGAACTGCTCGCCAACGGCATCCAACCGTACGCAACGCTCTATCACTGGGATTTGCCGCAGGCGCTGCAGGACAGTGTTGGCGGCTGGCAGTCGGCCGAAACAGCGAAGGCCTTTGCCGATTACGCCGGCTATGTTAGCGCGAAGTTGAGCGATCGGGTCCACCACTTCTTCACCATCAACGAGTTCTCGGCCTTCGTGGAATTGGGCTATCGCGCCGGCTTCCACGCGCCCGGCCTGACACTACCCGCCGGGCGACTCAACCAGGTGCGGCACCACGCCGTACTCGGTCACGGCCTTGCGATGCAGGCGATCCGCGCAAGCGCGAAACTGGGAACCAAGGTCGGTCTGGCCGACAACATCACCGCCGTCGTGCCGGTGATCGAGACACCCGAGAACATCGCGGCTGCCGAGCACGCCACGCGCGAGCTCAACGCCGGATACCTCACGGTCGTCATGGAAGGCCGCTACACCGAGGCTTACCTGGCATCGGCCGGACCGGATGCACCGAAATTCACCACCGAGGATTTGCGCGCAATTTCCAGTCCGCTCGATTTCGTCGGCATCAACGTTTACACGCCCGTGTACGTGCAGGCGATCGACGCGGCACCAGGCTTTGAGGTCGTGCCGCTCGCGAAATCGCACCCGCGCATGGCGTCGTCATGGCAGGCGTTCGGACCTGAGGCGCTTTATTGGGCGCCGCGGCACGTGCAAAAGATCTGGAACGTCAACGAGATTTACATCACCGAGAACGGCTGCGGCACAACCGACACGCCCGCGGCCGACGGCGTCGTCTACGACACTGACCGCCTGATGTTCCTGCGCGACTATCTTTCCATGCTCCAGCGCACTATCAGCGACAACGTGCCGGTGCGCGGCTATTTCCTCTGGAGCCTGTTCGACAATTTCGAATGGGCGGACGGTTTCGAGACCCGATTCGGATTGATCCGCGTCGACTTTGCAACGCAGAAGCGCACGCCCAAACTTTCCGCCGCCTACTACGCCGAATTGATCAAGCGCAACGCTTTGGTCTGAACCGTCTATACCACTTGGCAACGTCAGTGGGGCGGCACGCCGTGCCAGCCCGCCGGGTTTCTGGCGTGGTTGCGCATGTCTTCCATGCGCTGATTGAACTGCCGATTCTGCGCGTCGATCCCGGCTGCCATAGAGCGCACGATGTCTTGATCATCGATCTTGAATTGGGAGCCGAGAGTTTTCTCCGGATCAATCGGCGCGAAGACGGCCGGCCTTTGCGGCAAGATACGCTCGGCTGGCCCAAGGTGACCTCGTGCTTGACGTACTGGAACGCGGCAGCCAGCGCGATCAGCGGCAGGAGCAACAAAACGAAGCGCATAACTTCTCCGTAAAAGACAAATAAACTTCGCTGTTGAAGTAATCCGGGAAGGCTATTATCCATGTATTTAGGTGGATAGTAGCGCGTGATTCGGTTGTTGCGTGGGTACCCTGCCATGAGTTGATTATTTTGGCAGGCAAGGGGGTTGCGTGGTTGCGTTACGAGTTTGGCGCGGCGTTTTGTGGGCGCTGGTAGGGACACTCACTGTCGTGGTCCCGTTGCGTCCGGCGAGCAGCGCCGATGCTGCTGTTCCCTTGCCGCCAACATTTGGCTGGCCCCCGGCTCCGCCCGCGGTTTCATCTCCATTCGATTCATCCGGCGTCGATCCGAATCGCTACGAGTTGCGCTTCGGCGCCTTTGCGCACGGAGTGGGAAGCGCCGAACAGGGAACCGTCGACCTCAATCCGGAGATCGTGTTCCCGCGGCTGCCATTCGGACAATCCAATTGGTGGAATGTCCTCGTGCCCCGGGCGCAATGCTCAACCTCGATGGCCGCACGAGCTCGATTTACGCGGGCGCGCTGTGGACTTTCCCGCTGCCGCATCATTTTTTTGCAGAGCTTTTTTTGGATGGCGAAGCGCAAAATGGTTATTTGACCGACGCGCCGCCCGGCCACTCCGACCTGGGGTGCCGGTATCTCTTTCATGATGGCGGCTCATTGGGATACAAATTTTCTCAACACTGGAGTTTGATGTTCACATTCGCCCATCAATCGAATGGCCATGCCATATTCGGCACCGAATGCGGCAGCTTGGGCGCAAGCACGCCCAACCAGGGCATCAACGACTACGGCGCGCGGGTCGGCTACACGTTCTGACCGCGCCTTTGCTGGCGTCGGTCGCCATCGCCCCTTATTCACCCCTCTGTCAGCTCGTACGATCCGGCAACGGGAAATTATCTCGGCCATGACGGCATGCGGCACCCGTGCCGCTGACGTGAGGCGTCCGCGGACCGAGGACGCGGACGCCTAAGAATACGGTCACTCTGAAGTGCCCCGCACCCTGACGGGCGCGGAGCTACACCGCGCGTCGTCCTCCAAGTGTTCATCGCTCAGTCCTCACGGCCAAGTCCTCGCGGCACCACGACTGTCATCCAACCCAGTGGAAAGCGGTAGCAATTCGCAAGCGCGCATTGACATCGCGCCCAGCTTCAGCCGCCAACTGGAAACAGCCGCAGGTCAAAGGCATTCCGCAGGCAAGTCGATAAGGCGAATCGATGAAATCCGGAACGCGCAGTCCCACGATCATTGAGTTTCTTACGGAGCGTTGTTCGCGTTATCTGAGATCGACTCCGGACGGCTTGGCCAAGCTGACCGAGCTATGGTCTTCGACAATCATCCGGACAGGCACGCGCGGCATATCAGCGGCAACGATACGGGCAGCGCATATTATTCTCGCCGCCTCTCTTCTCCTCGGCGTCGGCTACCTGGCCATACTTCCGCCGTTTGAGGGTTTCGACGAGTACGCCCATTACTCTAGTATCCGCCAGATCGCCGACACGGGAACGCTCCCCATCTTCGGCAGCAGCTTTATCGATCGCAACGTGGAGGATTACGAGACGCACGCCCCCATGCCGTGGGCGTCGGGGAGTCCGCCGTTCGCACAGCCGGGGCGCATGACCTATCCGGCGTTCTTCGGCGACCCGGTGGCGGTAACACACTATGAGATTTACAGGAGCATCGCTGCAAACAGCACATTCGAATCGGGAGCGCAGCTAAATTGGGAGGCTCAGCATCCGCCGCTCTATTATGCGCTGATGGCGCCGATCATGAAGGTGACGGAGCATTTTTCCTTCGTGACTCAGATATTCATATTGCGGCTGGTGTCTTATTTGTTGGCTTGGGCCGGTTTCGTTATCGGTTGGCGCACCGTCCAGTCTTATGAGACAAAGTGGATCCCAGCCAGAATCGCCGAAGGATATGTCTACTATCCGCTCTTTGTTCCGATGTTTTTTGGCGAATTTGCCCGCATCGGCAACGATGCGCTGTGCCTGTTCCTCTTGAGCCTGATATTTAGCGCGAGCCTTTCTGTCTTCTATCGGGAAAAATACGGCGCGGCTCGACCGCTCACCCTCGGTCTCCTGCTAGGCTTGGGCCTTTTGACCAAGGCCTTCTTCATACCGCTGACTGCTGCGTATTTGTTGTTCATGCTGCTGAGGACGTGGCAAGCGCGGGATAGCACGACCCTCCTTCGCGAGCGCCTGACGACCCTCGTTCTTACAATCGCACCAGCGCTGCTGATCGGCGCGGGCTGGTACGTGAGGGACCTCATCGAATACGGCTCGCCATTGGGCAGTCTCGATTCCATCGTACTTGCCGAGCGCGGAGGATTGATCGCCAATGTGCTACACAATTTTTCGATCTATGCGTTCGCACGCGACGCCATTGGTATCGTGGCTACCTGGCTGTGGGGCGCAAGCTGGTCGCTGGTGCGAGTCTCGCCAATTCTGCAAGGTCCGCTTCTGCTGATTGCCGGATGGATCGCCATAAGCTTCGTCCGCGAGGCGTGGAATCATCCGGCGACCGATCCGATTTGGCTGCCGGTCTGGCTGACTGTGCCTATTCTCGGAGGATTATTTTATCACATCCTGGTCGTGATTGCCCTTGGCAGCAACGGAACCCCGGGATGGTACCTCAGCATCTTGGCGCCCTTCCTCGCCACAGCCTTCGGATACGGCCTTAAGCGCATGAGGGGCACTGCCACAGGCCGATTTGTTCTGTCCATCTCTCCGGCCTACGCCATAGTCTTTTTGGTGGTGGTCCTGTGGTCGCAAGCAGCTCTGTTTGCCGGCTGTGCAATCAAAGACAGCGAAAAATACTATGAATTCGCCGGCTCGCGGGCCTGCCTCGATCGGCTCCGAGAAGTCACAGCGCATTTGTCAGTCATTGGCTGGCCGCGCCTGGGATTTCTCGCAATCGCCGGGGGGCTCTTGTGTTTCGCCATTGGCTCGATAGCCGACATGGTCCAGGCACGGACGCGAGCCCTCCCTTCAGCATCACGTCCGGCATTTCCGGAATTGACCCTGCCTGAGCACAGCATCCCTGCCGAATGAGCGGCCGCAACGGCTCACTCACCGCCGTTTTCCTCGCCCTCTTCGGAGAGCCGCTCCACCGAGGCCACGCGCTCGCCTTCGGCGGTTGAGAACACGATGACGCCCTGAGTGGCGCGGCCGGCGATGCGGATGCCATCGACCGGACAGCGGATCAATTGGCCGCCGTCGGTGACCAGCATGATCTGGTCGCTCTCCTCAACCGGGAACGACGCCACCAGCCGCCCGTTGCGTTCGGTGATCGCCATGGCGACGATGCCTTTACCGCCGCGATTGGTGGTGCGGTATTCGTAGGACGAGGTGCGCTTGCCGAAGCCCTTTTCGGAGATCGTCAGCACGAACTGTTCGGCCTCAGACATGACGACGTAGCGCTGCTCGCCGAGTTCGATCGCGGCATTGGCTTCTTCGGCATCGGCGGCGTTTTCCTCGCCATCCCCGTTGCCGCCGCGTCGCACCGCATTGGCGCGCTTGAGATACGCCATGCGCTCGTCGGCGGTGGCCTCGACATGGCGCAGGATCGACTGCGAGATCAGCTTGTCGCCGTCTGCCAGATTGATGCCGCGCACGCCCATGGAGGTGCGGCCCTGGAACACCCGCACGTCATTGACGGCGAAGCGGATGCACTGGCCTGCCGCCGAGGTCAGCAATACGTCGTCGTTCTCGGTGCAGATCTGCACGTCGACGATGGAATCGCCTTCGTCGAGCTTCATGGCGATGATGCCGGAGCGGCGCACGTCGGCGAAGTCCGACAGCTTGTTGCGCCGGACCGTGCCGCGCGTGGTCGCGAACATGACGTCGAGCTTGTCCCAGCTCGATTCGTCTTCGGGCAGCGGCATGATGGTGGTGATGTTCTCGCCCTGCTCGAGCGGCAGAATGTTGATCAGCGCCTTGCCGCGCGCCTGCGGCGCGGCTAGCGGCAAGCGCCAGACTTTTTCCTTGTAGACCTGGCCGCGCGAGGAGAAGAACAGCACCGGCGCGTGGGTGTTGGCAACGAACAGCCGGGTGACGAAATCCTCTTCGCGCGTCTGCATGCCGGCGCGGCCCTTGCCGCCGCGCCGCTGCGCCCGATAGGTCGAGAGCGGCACGCGCTTGACATAGCCGGCGTGCGAGACGGTGACGACCATGTCCTCGCGCTGGATCAGATCCTCGTCTTCCATCTCGCCTTCCTGGTCGACGATGATGGTGCGGCGAGGCGTGGAGAACTCGTTTTTGATCTTGGTGAGTTCGTCCTTGACGATGGTCTGGATGCGGGCGCGCGAGCGCAGAATGTCGAGGTAATCGGCAATTTCGGTGGCGAGCTTATCGAGCTCCGCCTTGATCTCGTCGCGGCCGAGCGCGGTGAGCCGCTGCAGACGCAGATCGAGAATGGCCTTGGTCTGCTCGGCCGACAGCCGTGTGGTTCCTGCCGCCGACACGCTGTGGCGCGGATCGTCGATCAGCGTGACCATGGCGGCGACGTCGTGCGCCGGCCAGTCGCGCTCCATCAACTGCTCGCGGGCTTCGTTGGCGTCCCTGGCGGCGCGGATCACCCGGATCACTTCGTCGATATTGGCGACCGCGATGGCAAGCCCCACCAGGACATGCGCACGATCGCGCGCCTTGTTGAGAAGGTGCTTGGTGCGCCGGTAGATCACCTCCTCGCGGAAGGCAACGAAGGACGCGAGCAGGTCCTTCAGATTCATCACCTGCGGCCGGCCGCCCTCGAGCGCCACCATGTTGGCGCCGAACGAGGATTGCAGCGCGGTGAAGCGATAGAGCTGATTGAGCACGACGTCCGGCACGGCGTCGCGACGCAGCTCGACGACGACGCGATAACCGTCGCGATCGGATTCGTCGCGCAGCGCGCCAATGCCCTCGATCTTCTTGTCGCGCACCAATTCGCCGATGCGTTCGACGAGCGTCGCCTTGTTGACCTGATA
>JBAUYV010000204.1:0-7416 GCA_049584975.1 Xanthobacteraceae bacterium
TTGCAGGATCGCGGCAAGGCCGGCCTCGAGATCGCACGTGATCGCGGCGATCAGGGGTCGGGCATTTCATCGCCGTCAGCAGATGGTTGAAGATGCGCTGCATGTTCGATTCGAACGCCGAGCGGCCGCGGCCGCCGTCGGCGTCGGTGATGTTGGCGGCCTTCAGCGCCGAGTATCTGGCGACTTTTTTTCAACAGAATCGGTCGACTTGAGACATTAGCCGCGCAGACGTCTGGATGCGGCGGGCCTGCGAAAGCGCTGGCGGATCCTGCCGGTAATGCCGATTGTTGACTCCGCACGTGACCACGGCGAGGAGGACGCAAATGCCGCGGCAAGCTGGAAGGGCTTTTTGCGCCTTTCGCTGGTGTCGTGTCCGATCTACCTGTCACCGGCGACCACACGGACCAAGTCGATCCGCCTGCACCAGGTCTGGCAGCCGAAGGCCGCGCGGCAAGATCAGAACGAGGACGACGACGAGGTCGAGCCGGCCGAGCGGCCCGGGACGCGCTCTTTCAGTGAGGATAGTCGCGACGAAGCGTCGCCGGAAACAACGGCCGCGACGCGTATCAGCCTATTACCGCATGACCCACACAGCGGCCAGGAGATCGAGCGCGGGGAGGTCGTCAAGGGCTACGAATACGAGTGCGGCCAGTTCGTCACCTTGACGGCCGAGGAGCTCAAGGCACTCGATGTCGAAAGCTCCAAAATCATCGATCTCGAAACTTTTGTGCCGCGCGCCGAGGTCGACCCGGTTTATTTCAGCACGCCCTATTACGTCTATCCGGACGGGCGGATCGCGGAGGAGACCTTTCGCGTGATCGGGGCGGCGATGGCAGAGGCCGGCGCCGTCGGCATCGGCCGTGTCACCCTCAGCCGGCGCGAGCGGCTGATCATGATCGAGCCGCGTGGCGCGGGCATGGTGGCGATCACGTTGCGGGCGTCGGAGGAGGTGCGGGCGGCCGCGTTCGACAAGGCCGACACGGAGATCGATGCCGACATGGTGGCGATCGCCGAGACGATCATCAAACGCCGCAGTGGCCATTTCGACCCCGCGACCTTCCGGGATCGCTATCAGGAGGCGCTGCGCGAGCTGATCGAGGCGAAGATGAAAGGGCTGCCGGTCAGGCCGAAACAGGTCTCCACCCCGGCGCCGGTGCTCGATCTGATGAGCGCGCTCAAGCGCAGCCTGGCGCAGGAACCCGGCACCCCGGCGAAGCCAAAACGCAGAGCCGCCGGCGACCGCCGGCAAACCAACTTGTTGTTGCCGGTGCCCGGAAAGAAGGAGAAGGAAACACCAACCCCGGCGCGGACAACGGCCGCGGCGCGGCGTCGTAAAGCCTGATCGGATTGGAAGTCGTCAGATACGCGCTCGATGGCGGCGACACGGGCTGATTTTTCTTCTCATCGATACGACGGCGGCAGGCGGTGGCGAGGCGGTCGCAGGCGGGCGGTCCCTCTGGTGCCGATTTCGCGATATTTGCCGCCGCCGTTGCCGCTCGCTTTTCCTCGATCTGGGCGAGCAGCCATGCCTTCACCGCGGCGTCGGCCCGCTCTCGCTCCGCGATATCGTGCGCGAGACGGCGCGCCTTGAGAATGACGGAGCGCAGTTCGGCGACGATGCCGCAACGATCGTCGTTGAAGTGCACAAGCGGGAGGCCGGGGCGGGGCATCGCATCCTGCAGGAGCGCGATCGCCGGCGCCGGCGGCAGGCGATGCTCGCGGCTCAAATGCAGGAGAGCGCCGACAAGGCAGTGGCCGCCGTGGCCGTCATCATATCGGCCGCGCGTCCGGTGCGCGTCGTCCGTGAAAACTCCAGCATCAGATCGAGCAGCTGCACCACTTTTCCAATTTCCGCTTCGGGCATTTGGTTTGATGGCTTCCGATCCGGGGGGTAATGCGACAAACCTATCACCGGTCGCAGGCAACCTGTATCGTCGCTCTCTCACGGCAAGGCAGTCGGCTCGATCAGCGCTCTGGTTTGATATTGTCCGGTTGCTGCCGGCGCCTCGCATTCCTCCCCGGTCATTGCTGATTGAGAAACAGGCCGGGGCGGTGTTGGCGGGGATGTCCTGCCGCCCCTGCGCTGCCGCGAGTGAGACAGTCTGTCTGGTCGGCGCGCTCGATGTGGTCACCATGACGCGCTCAAAGGCGATGGTGCCGAGCGATATCTGGTTGCTGCGATGTCCGACGAGAGAGACCGGCGCATTCGTCGCATGAGGTCGATTTCGACAGAGGCGAGCGCGAAAATCTTGCCGAATTTTACCGGCTTGATAGAGAGGACGGTGATCGAGACGATGCTCGAGGGAGGATGTTTTACGTCATCGGGCGACGATCCGGCCATTAACCTATCCTGGAAGGAGAGCCAGCCGGCAATTTCACCTGATAAGTAGGAAAACCGGCCATACAACTCCCGAACTCAAAGACGGTCTCGGAGGCCTCAAGCTGATACGCAGGCTGGCGGGTGCTGGCATATCCGGGCAGCACGGTTGCTACGAGGCGGGAAAATACTGAAAAGAATATCGCCGGGACGGTGCCGCGCCGCGCCCGCAAGAATCCAGGTTATTGTCTTCCCGAGCGGCTTGAGGATCACCTTACATTTTATATAAGCTGTAAATCCAAAATCTGCGGGATGTAGGCCCATGGACAAGGCGGCTGAACGCGTCGATCCTCATCTCAGTGCCCGCATCGTACGCAGTTTATGTGAGACACTACAGTTGTCCCGGTCGGTGAATTGGCGGGTTTGATTGGGACGGTAAACGATTCCCTTCGCGGTGTCGGGCAAGGCCAGGCCGCCGAGCCTTTGGTGCCGGCGGTACCGATCAGACGGTCGGTGCAGCACGACCACGTCGTCTGCCTCGAATGGGGGTTTCGCAGTCAAACCCTGCGCCTTCATTTGCGGGTGCAGCGCGGGCTAGAGGTCGCCGCCTATCGTCTGCGCTGGAAACTGTCGCCCGGTCACGCGTTGACCGCACCGGCCTATTCGGCGCGCCGCGCGGCGATGGCAAAGGAGAGCGGGCTCGGCCACAAGCCGGCCCCGGCCGCGCCACCACCCGCACCGGCACGGCGAGGACGCCCCCGCCGGGCGCCCGCGTGATCCTATTATGATATCGGATTGATCGTCCGGCACGGATACCGGGAGTCCGCCCTGCGTGGAGGCACGGTGCGCCACTGGCGAAGCCGGATCGGCGCCCGCGACCTTCGCGAATTCGCCAGCCGGCTGCGCCTGATGTCGCCGAAAATCCGGCCGCCACATTCGATCTCGATCTGGCCGTAGCGGATCCTCTCCGCGACCCAGCCGGTCGCCTTGATCAGGAGCCGGTTGCGGGGACGGTCAGCGCCTTCGAAGCGGCCGCGTATCTCGGCCTCGTCGGAAATTGCCGAGAGCGGCCTGTTCAAGGGTTCGACATCGATCGACGCGCGACACGGCTGGCTTCGCAGGCTGTGGGCTCACGCTTATTGATCCGTGGGTTTCCGCAGCGTAGCGCCGCCGCGACTCCGGCACGGTTTGCGCTTCTGTCGCGTCGATCCCGCGACCTGGCCTGTCACTCGCTTGCGAAATGACAGGCCAGCCGCGTCGTTCACGGCGCACAAGATCGGGAGCCAGCCCTAAAGGACGCTCGAGACGGGTTCCGTTGGGCCGGGAGCAACGGCGAAAAAGCTAAGAGCCTGGATTGATCGACGATACCTCGTCGTTGCCAAAGGTGCTGCCGGCCTGCGGAATAAAGCCGTTTTGTCCAGGACCGCTCTCGGGGCTCACCGGCCAAGTGGTGCCGGAAAAGTTCGCATCCTTGTAGAGATACCAAGTGTCGCCGAGAACGATGGCCGAGGACGCAGTGTCGTTGAAATCAATGGTCTCAAAATTTGCGAGTGATTGGGTGAAAGGCACCATGCGTCCGCCGTAATTGGAGTCTTGGAACAGCATGATCATCCGATCTCCAGGGTTGCCGGCAAGCGGCCTCACTGCCGAGAGGGTATCATTGTTGCCGCCCCATTTATCAGGGGTGCTATACTCGCCAGGACGTAAAACGTAGCATGCTCCCGCAAAATTGGCGTCGTCGTAGACCAGCCAAATCCCGCTTGCGACACGAATTGAGGATGTCTGGTCATTGAAGTTGTAATCGACCCCGAGATTCGCTGAACCACAGGTGCTCAAAGTCACGGCGCGGCCGCCAAAGTTCGTGTCCCGATAAAGCGTAATTTGTGGTTCTGCCATTTTGTTCTCCTTGCAAGGTGGTACGAATGTTTTGGATGTTCGGATCAATTACATTTTTGTTGATCCAGGACTTCCAACCTTCCCGAATGCCGGGAATGTGCGCGGCGAACTATCCGCACGCGCCGGTAAAAAAAACGCAAACGTCTCGGATGAGGAAACCGGCGGTCGGCATTATCCCGCGAGCCGCCGTGGTTCCGGCCGATGATGGGCGGGGGCGGCGCTTGATTCCAATTATCTGTTCGGATGCGGGACCGGCCGGCGGATCTCGCCCGCCGGCTTGTCCTCGCGCAGCCCCTCGTAGACGACCTGGCGCAAGAGATTATCTTCCGTCCAGGTCAGAAACTTCGGCTCGGCGACCAGCTCGGCGCGCACCCAATGGACGCGTCTGAGCACCAGCGGCGAGCCGAAGCGGGTCGAGCGCGGCGGCTGCACGTCGAGTGGCATCTTCGCGATCGCCAGCGGTTGCAGGCACCGCCACAGCCGTTCGAGCTCGGCAGTGTTGATGCCGGCGCCGCCGCGGCCGGCAGGTGAGCCATCCGTCCGGATCGTAGTAGCCGAGCAGCAAGGCACCTAGAAACGGCCGCGCCCTCGGGATCGGTCCAGCCGATCACCACGAATTCCTCGCGGTTGAGGCATTTGACCTTGAGCCACAATCCGCGATTGCCGGGCGCGTACGCCGCATCGGCGCGTTTCGAGACGATCCCTTCGACCCCCAAGGCGCAGGCGTTCTCGTAGAAAGCCGGGCCAAGCCCGATCCGGTGATCGCTGTATTGCAACGGCGATCCCGTCGATGACAGCAAGCCGGCGAGCCGCGAGTTGCGCTCGATCAAGGGCCGCGCGCTGAGATCCTCGCCGTCGAGGTGGAGCAGATCGAACAGGAAGAACACCGAGGCCGGCGGCGTTGCGGGCGTCGGACGCCAACTGGATCATGCTGAACGAGGTGATGCCGTCGGGGCGCACGCCGCACAATTCGCCGTCGAGATAGGCTTGCCGCGCGGGCAGCGTCGTGACGGCCGCCGCGATCTGCGGATATTTGTGGGTCCAGTCGAGCCTGCAAACCAACACCGAGGCGGCGCATCAGACGTGGCGGCACGTTGCCGATCAGCTCCGGCAGCGCTGGCCAAAACTCGCCGCGCTAATGGACGACAGCGAGCACGACGTACTTGCCTACATGACCTTTCCGGCCCAGCACCGCACCAAATTGCACTCAACCAACCCAGTGGAACGTTTGAACAAAGAAGTCAAACGGCGCGCCAACGTCGTTGGCATCTTCCCCAACGAAGCCAGCATCACTCGGCTGATCGGCGCTGCCCTGCTCGAGCAGAACGACGTGTATGGACCGCCCCCGTCTTGCAAAGAGTTTCGATCGACGATGGTGAATACGGCGCTTGCAGTCGTGTATCCGGCCTTGAAGCGCGGCGACACTGCCGCAGGCCCTGATGGTTTTCGCGGATCGACGGCCAGACAAATGGACGAGCTCGATAGCAGCTCGCATCGTTTCATTGACCTTTGTCGAACCCGGTCCGACCGGTTCTCCATCATCTCTCGTTACCCTCGCAAGCCAACGCCTCGGCTCAGGCGTCGATCGGGTTACGCGGCTGCCACGACGGCGGCGCGCGGGCGATACAATTCAGCACGGGTCAACATTGCCCAGAGGGAGCGCGCCGTCTTATGGGCCACGGCGGTGGCCGCGACGTTCACCGGCCGCCGTCGCAAAAGCTCCGTCAGCCATGGCTTTGGCCGAACGTCCTTGCGAAACGCGGTGCCGACGACGGCTCGGGCGCCATGGATGAGCATCGTTCGAAGGTATCGGTCGCCGCCCTTGCTGATCCGGCCGATGTGTTCTTTTCCTCCGCTTGCTTGGATGCGCGGCGTCAACCCGAGCCACGCGGCGAAGTGGCGTGCTGATTTGAACTGTCTGCCATCTCCCACCGCGGCAACAATTGCTGTCGCCGTCAGAGGCCCCACACCTGGCGCCGATGCCAACCGTCGGCTGGCCTCGCTGGCCTTGTGCCAGGCCAAGATCCGGGCCTCGATCTTATCGACCCGCTGCTGCAGGCCATCCAGGTGGTCAAACAGCACGCCGATGGCCTCACGCGCCTCGTCCGGCAATAAGGCAGGTTCGGTGCGGCTCATCCGCTGCCGCAGCTCCTCAACGCGTCGAATGCCCTTGGCCGCGACGATACCGAATTCGCTGAGAAGGCCCCGCATCGCATTGACTGCTGACGTCCGTTGCCGCACCAGCAGTGCTCGCACCCGATGCAGGGCAAGGATGCTCTGCTGCTCGATGGTCTTGATGGGCACGAAGCGCATGTTCGGTCGATCCACGGCCTCGCAGATCGCCTCCGCGTCGGCCGCGTCGGTCTTATTGCGCTTGACGTAGGGCTTTACGTATTGCGGTGGAATAAGGCGGACGTGGTGCCCGAGCCTGCTCAGCTCTCGCGCCCAGTGGTGGGCGCTCGAGCACGCCTCCATCCCGATCACACATGGCGGCTGCTTTGCGAAGAAAGGCAGCAGATCGGCGCGACCCAGACGACGCCGGAGAACGGTGTAGGCGGCGGCATCGACACCGTGCACCTGGAAAACGGACTTGGCGAGATCAAGGCCAATCGTGACGACGGGCATGGCAGCGGCTCCCTTTACGGTTGTGTCGACGTGCACGCGCTCCACATTCGGACGCCGAACGGGGGCGGTCCATGCCATCAAATGGCTGCTCCAATGCCGCTACATGCAGATCGAGGGGATGACCGAACTTACACCGCCCTTGCTCAATGCCGAGCCAGGCAAACTTCCACCCCTGGCCGCCTGACCAATGGCCACCCGTAAACGCGTCGTCGAGGTGCACAGCTTGGCCGACGAGATCCGCATCTTCGAGGCGGACCGGCTGATTGCTGTCCATCCCGTGCTCGAAGGATGCCATCAACGGCTACGCCACGCGGCGCTGCGCTATCTGCATCTTCTCGCCGGCTACCCGCCGCCGACCGCCTCGCCGCTGGTCTCGGCGACCTTTGCCGGCATCCGCCGCGCCCACCGGCGGCCGCTCCGCAAAAAGACCGCGCTCGTCGTGTCGTTGCGCGCGGCCTTGCGGGCGATCCCGACACCTTGCCCGGGCTGCACGACCGCGCCCTGCTGCTCGTCGGTTTCGCGGCGGCGCTGCGGCCCTCCGAATCGGCCCGGCTCGACGTCGCCGCGCTGACCCGGCA
>JBAUYV010000205.1:0-2015 GCA_049584975.1 Xanthobacteraceae bacterium
AACGAGGCGTGGCCGAGCAACTCCTGGATCGAGCGCAGGTCGCCGCCGCCGGCGAGGAGGTGCGTGGCGAAGGAGTGCCGCAGCGCATGCGGCGTCGCGCTCTCCGGCAGGCCAAGCGCGCCGCGCAGCCGCGCCATGGCGAGCTGCACGACGCGCGGCGACAGCGGGCCGCCCTTGGCGCCGACGAACAGCGGGTCATGGTCGGCGAGATCGTATGGGCACAGCGCGATGTAATCGGCGATCAGTCTTTGCACGTGGGGCAGCACCGGCACCATGCGCTGCTTGCCGCCTTTGCCGATCACCGTGATCGCGTCCGGCCTGCCGATATCGGCGCGCTTCAGCTTGAGCGCCTCGGAAATGCGCAAGCCGCTGCCGTAGAGCAAAGCCAGTACGGCGGCGTCGCGCGCATGGATCCAGACCGCGGCCCCGTCGCCGGCCGGCAGATCGGGATCGGTCATGCCCTTGGCGGCGGCGACCGGCAACGGCCGCGGCAGCGTCTTGGCGATCTTCGGCCCGCGCACGGCGCTGAGCGCGCCGACGCTGCCCTTGCCGTTGCGTTCGAGAAAGCGGGCGAACGCGCGTGTGCCGGCGAGCGTACGCATCAGCGAGCGGCTGCCGATGTTCTGTCCGCGCCGCGCCGCCATGAAGGCGCGTACATCGGCCGGCGTGAGCGCGGCGAGCTGCCGGAGCGACGGCGCGCCGCCGAGGTGTTCGGCGAGGAAAGCAAGAAGCTGCAACACGTCGCGCCGGTAGGCCTCGAGCGTCTTCGGCGACATGCGCCGTTCGGCACCGAGATAGGACAGCCAGCCTTCGATCTCCGCCGCGACCTTGGGGTGGAGGAAGTTGATTTCTTTCCTCCCCCGCTTGCGCGGGGGCGGATAAAGGGGTGCGTTCACGCCCAGAGCCTAGCGCTGCGGCTCTTTACCCTTCCTAAACCGTCAGGAATCGGCCCAGAATCCCGGCATGCCCAAGCGCGTCGTCGATGTCCTCGTTCCGGTCGCCCTCGACCGGGCCTATTCCTACCGGGTGCCGGACAAACTTGCGCTCGCGCCCGGCGACATCGTCTGCGTGCCGCTCGGCGCCCGCGAGGCCACCGCCGTGGTGTGGGCGGAAAACCCCAAGCCAAATCCGCGCCTCGACAATCGCCTCAAGGACGTGGAGGAAAAACTCGAACTGCCGCCGCTGCGGTCCGAACTGCGTAGCTTCGTCGATTGGGTGGCGAACTACACGTTGAGCTCGCGCGGCATGGTGCTGCGCATGTGCTTGCGCATGGGCGAGCACCTGGGCGCCGAGCGCGAGCGCGTCGGCGTGCGCCTTGCCGGCGCAGCCCCGCAGCGCATGACCAAAGCGCGCCGCCGCGTGCTCGAACTCCTCGCCGACGGCATGGTGCGGGCGAAGTCCGAGGCCGCGCGCGAGGCAGGCGTCAGCGCTAGCGTGGTGGACGGGCTGATCGACGACGGCGCGCTTGAAACCGTGGTGCTGCCGCCGGAGGCGGTCGCTGAAAAGCCCGATCCTGATTTCGCGCAACCGGATTTTTCGCCCGCCCAGAGCGCCGCCGCCGCGGCGCTGAAAGCGACCCTCGCCAAGGGCGCCTATTCGGTCACACTGCTCGACGGCGTCACCGGTTCGGGCAAGACCGAAGTTTATTTTGAGGCGGTCGCCGACGCGATCCGCAGCGGCCGGCAGAGCCTGATCCTCATGCCGGAAATCGCGCTCACCGCGCAATTCCTCGACCGCTTCGCCGCGCGTTTCGGCACGCGCCCGGCGGAGTGGCATTCGCAGCTCACGCCGCGGCGGCGGGCGCGCACCTGGACGGCTGTCGCCAAAGGGGAGGTACCCGTCACCGTCGGCGCGCGCTCGGCGTTGTTCCTGCCCTACGCCGATCTTGGGCTGATCGTCGTCGATGAGGAGCACGACCCCGCCTACAAGCAGGAGGACGGCGTGCGCTATCACGCCCGCGACATGGCGGTGGTGCGCGGCCACATCGCCCGCATCCCGGTGGTGCTGTCGTCGGC
>JBAUYV010000206.1:0-1916 GCA_049584975.1 Xanthobacteraceae bacterium
CCTTGCCCGCCGTCGCGGCACGCCTGCGGAAGATGGGCATCGAGCCGATCGCCTTTGAAACCTGCGCCAGCCCCCCCGCCACCGGCGATTACCTCAGCGCCATGCGCGCCAACGCCGCAAGGCTAAAGGCGGCCTTGGCGCGTTAACAGGCCATTTCCAAACCGTGTAGCCGCCGAGCTTGCTCGCCGTGGACAATAGTGCAAAACGCCCCGGTCGGGGCTCCGATCAAAAGGGCGGATGTCCCGGATGTCCACTTTGTAGACCACCTTGACCTGCTCTGGAGCGATCTCGATCCTTTTCACCAACGTCCGGATGATCTCCTGACGGCTGGTCCAGTCGGCCTGGTCCAAACCTGACGTGACCCTTTGCGCAAAGGTTTCCAGATTCTCGATAACCAGACGCATTTCCCTGGCTGATGTTTGACGATCCACTTCGGATTGTAGCTGTGGCTCAAGTTGTGACAATCGTTCTCTGCATGACTTGATTCGCGGCTCGAATTCGCCCTTGTCCACCAGACCTTCCTCATAAGCGTCGATCAGGCGCGCCATGCCGCGCCGCAGCTTGTCAATCTGCGCGCCAAGCTTTCGTTCGCTCTGGCGTTGCGGATCGTCGCTTTCCGCCTCGAGCCGGCGGTGCAGTTCATCTTCGATGCGCTTGGGATCGGCCAGCAGCGCACGCACGTCGTTCCACACCGCCTGGTCGAGCAGGTCCTGGCGCAGCTGTTTGTTGTGGCAGAGGCGCTGCCCGCCGAAGCGATGCGCGTCGCTTCCCACGCAGCGATAGTAGCCGTACACCCGGCGCTTGCCTCCGGCGGAGGGGCGGCCCGGTTGCGCGTTGCCGTAATAGGAGTATCCACAACAGGTGCACTGCAACAATCCCTGCAAGAGATAGCGGGCGCCGTGCCGGCCCAGACGGCTGCGCTTGCGGTTCTCCTCCAGTTGGCCGTTCACCGTCTCGAACAGATCCTCATTCACGAGGGCCGGTACCGCGATGCTGATCCATTCCTGCACGGGCACGTCGTAGGAACTGCGCCCGTTGCGCGGATGCTCGCGGCGGTTGCGCCCGGCCCGCAGTCGTGGACGAGCAGGGCCCATCCGCGTCTTGCCGAAAGCGGCCGCCCCCTTGTAAGCGGGGTTGCTGAGGATGGTCCAGACGCTGCTGCGGCTCCAGCGGTCCTTGCCGCGCGGCGAGGAAATCCCCCGTGTTTTCAGCCTTCGGCACACCTCGCCCATGCTCGCCCGCTCCAGGCCCACCCATTGGAAAATCTGTTGCACCACTGCCGCTTCCTCCCAATGCACGTTGTATTGCGCGCCCCCGGCACCCGGGATGCCGGTGACGTAGCGGTAGCCGTAGGGAGCGCCGCTGAGAACCGCGATGCTGCCCCGCCGCGCCGCGTGCAATTTGCCGCGGCGGCAGCGCTCCATGATCTTGGCGCGTTCGTACTCGGCGACCATCCCCTGGACCTGAAGCAGCAGGTTGTCCTCGGGCGTCTTGCCCAGGTCATGGTTGATGAAGGCCAGCTCCACGCCGCACTCCTGCAACTCGTCAACCAGGAGCATCTGGTATGCATAAGCGCGCGCCAGGCGATCGGGGCACAGGACGTAGAGGCGGTCGATCCCCCCGGCGGCAGCCAGGTCGCGCAGCCGCTCCAGCGCCGGACGAAGCAGCGTGGCGCCGCTGTGGCCTTCATCGCTGAAACGCAACTCCGCATCGATAGCGACTCCGTCCCGCGCGGCGCGTTGCAGGATGGCGGCGACCTGGGAGTCGATCGTGCCCGCCTGCGCCTGCTGCTCGGACGAGACGCGCGCATACAGCGCCGCTCGAACGGGGAGACAATGGTTGGTTGTAATGGTATTGCAATCTAACATGATTACGCTCCCGCCGCCAAACGGGCGGCTGTCGTGGAACCTCCGGCG
>JBAUYV010000207.1:0-2644 GCA_049584975.1 Xanthobacteraceae bacterium
ATCACGCCGGACGCCCTTAGAGCATGCGTCAGTCGGCCTATAAGCCGGGTTCTGGATGGCATGCGAGCAAGCCCGCATGCGTGACGGCCATTCCTCTTGGACGCCGGTTACCCGGCGCCTCCAGCAACCTACCCGGACGGCTGGTCTGGACACAGACCTCGAAGTCCTTTGCGCTTTCGCGCAGAAGCCTCGCGCCGCCCCTATTCGGTCTTGCTCCCGGTGGGGTTTGCCGTGCCGCCGACGTTGCCGCCGGCGCGGTGCGCTCTTACCGCACCGTTTCACCCTTGCCGCGGTTGGTACGCAACGCGCCGCGGCGGTCTGTTCTCTGTGGCACTTTCCCTAGGCTCGCGCCCGCCGGACGTTATCCGGCACCGCTTGTCCACGGAGCCCGGACTTTACCTCCCCGGCATCCCCCCACACCCTACCCCGCATGCGGGTTAGGGAAGGGTGGAGGGCCGGAGCGGCCGTCCGGCCGACTGACCATGCAGGGAATGGGGACGTTAGCCGCCGCCGTCAAGAGGCGACGAATGCGCGTGCCCGCGCCGCGATGCTTCGCGGGCGGCCGCGATGGGCGAGCAGATCCTGAAGCGTCTTGCGCGTTGAGCCGTCGCAGATGCCATCGACGCGCTGGGGCCGAAAGTGGCGCTGGAACGCCGTCACCACCTCACGGGTGGCATTGTCGAAAATGCCGTTGGCGGCGATGCCGTACCCGTATTCCTGGAGCGAGGTCTGCAATGCGACGACCTCGTTGCCGCGATCCCCCGGCGAGAGCATGTGACCCTCCTCGGTCAGCGGTGCCGGCTTTACCCAATGGCCCACCCCGGAATCGTGGAGTGTTCGCCAAGGAAATTTCTCGCCGGGGTCCTGTTTGCGCGAAGGCGCAACGTCCGAGTGGGCAAGGACGCGTTCGGGTGGGATTGTGTGGCGGGTGAGAATGCCGCGGCAGAGCGCCGTCACCGCGGCGATCTGCCGTGCCGGAAAATCCGGATAGGCGTAATCGTGGCCCGGATTGGCGATCTCGATGCCGATCGAGCAGGAGTTGATGTCAGTCTCTCCAGCCCAGGACGACGCGCCCGCGTGCCACGCACGGCGGCTTTCCTCCACCGTCTGCACAACGCGGCCGTCTTCGAACACGAAATAATGGGCCGATACTTCGCTGCCGTTTCTGGTCAGCAGCGCAAGCGCAGCGTTCGAGTGCTGCATCCCCGTGTAGTGCAGTAGAATCATGTCCGGCCGCCTCCCGTCCTTGCGTTCGCCGTGATTGGGAGAGGGCACGACTTCGGCAACGACACTGGAGGCCGCCGGAAACGTGGCGCTCCTCATACACCCGACTCTAGGTCAATGGGGGCCATACTCAAGCCGATTTGGGTCCCGAGCCGGCCGCCAGGGCCAAAAAGCCTGGACGCGTTGCGCCGACGCAACGCTGCGAACGCGGCCCGCCGGATTCACCATGATGCCCCGAGATGGGTCGAGCCTGAGGGGATTTCTCAACCTTTCCTTAAGCTTGAGGCTCATTAATGAACTCAGCGGAATTGCGCTTTTGGTGCCTGTAGTTCCGTTGACGCCCATACTAGCCCATGATAACCCATCGTATTCCACTGAGCGCTGCGTTGCTCACTTCGTTCCTGTGCCGAGGACGTGGCGACGCTAGAGCGCGCGGAGCCTGCCGTTTTGGGCGGCTCGAGCGCTTTCCGCCGGTAGAGGGGCGCGATGGACCGGTTTGTGTCCCATTACATGCTCCGCCTGGACGGGAAAGGCCGGGTGTCTGTGCCGGCCTCGTTCCGCGCGGTGCTCGCCCGCGACGGCTTCGACGGGCTCTATTGCTACCCGGCGCTCGACCGGCCGGCGCTCGATGCCGGCGGCAACGCCTTGCTGGCGGAGATCGAGGCGCTGATCGCGGGCTTTCAGCCCTATTCGGATCAGCGCGAGCAGTTCGCGCTTTCGCTCTATGGGACGAGCGAGACCCTCAAGATCGATGGCGAGGGCCGCGTGGTCCTCACCGATACGCTCAAAGCCCATGCGGGGATCACCGACGCGGTGAGCTTCGTGGGGCTTGGCCACAAATTTCGAATCTGGGAGCCCGGCCGCTTTCGCGCGGAACTCGCGGAGGCCACCGAGAAGGTCCGCGCATTCAAGCAGGAGCTGGGCAACCGGATGGCGGCGGGGCCGGAGAAACCGCAAGGAGCACGGGAATGATGGCGAGCAGCGGCAGCGGTGCTGTCGCTGGCGGACTGGCTCGTCACATTCCCGTGCTTGCCCGCCGCGCCGTCGGTTGGCTCGAGGTGCATAGTAGCGGTCTCTACGTCGACGCCACGTTCGGCGCCGGCGGCTATACGCGTGCGATTCTGGCGACGCCGGGGGCGCGCGTGATCGGCATCGATCGGGACCAGAGCGCGATCGCGGAGGGCGCTACGCTCGTGAGTGAAGCTGCGGGCCGCCTTGAGTTGATCGAAGACCGCTTTTCGAATTTGCAATCGATCATGGCGCAAAGCGGCGCCGCACTGATCGATGGCGTCGTGTTCGATCTCGGCGTGTCGTCCATGCAGCTCGACGCGGGCGCGCGCGGATTTTCCTTCCGGCTCGATGGCCCGCTCGACATGCGCATGGGGCACGACGGCCCGAGCGCAGCCGACGTTGTCGCCCG
>JBAUYV010000208.1:0-42807 GCA_049584975.1 Xanthobacteraceae bacterium
GTCCTCGGATGCCTCATCAGGCACTGAGTAGCGCCTGCAGGGCCATGACCACGACCGTTCCGGACATCAGGCTCCACAGGCCGGCGACCACGGTCGCGACCATGACGAATTCGACCGGGCGGCCCTCGAGGCGGCGGCCGCGCAGCGTATTGCGCATGATGATGAACGGCGCGGAAAACATGAGCAGCGGGATCGAGGCAAATCGCGCCACCGCGGGCCCGGCTTCGAGCAACCGGAAACTCGGGAAACCTTCCGCGAAAGCACGGTAGCCCGTGGCGCACAGCCCCGCGACCGCAAAGCCGAGGGCGAGCGAGAAAAAGGAAACAATGGCCTCCGGCGAAATCGCCGACCACACGGCTTCAGACATATTGGACGCGTCCCTTCCTCCGAAGCCTTACAGAGGACAGCGCGCACGGCTACGAAATGCTTAAGGAAAGGTTAATACACGACCGGCCGCCTACCCCGCCATGCGCGGGTGCTCGTGCAATACTCGCGTTGATTCGCACGTAGCTGCACGGATGCAATGACGGCACAGGCAACACATTCAGCAAGGACCCGCCGTAAGGCTCGCGGATTGTTCACCTCACCGCTTGCAGTCTTTGTCGCGTCCGTGGCTGTGGCGGTAAGCTTCGTCGCCTACGTGCTGTGGCCGACCTGGCCGAGCGCTCCGGCTGCCCTCGATGCGCCAGCGCTCCCGATCACTGTCGCGGGCGTGCTGTTTCAGGTGCCGCCGGCCGCGATCCGCGCGACTGTGCAACGCCATTCCGGGCCGCAGGAGCGCATTGACCTCGCCTTTTTGTGGCCATCGCTCAAGCCGCCGCAGGCGAACGCCGAGGCGAACGATCATAGCGACGGCAAACCGGTCGATGCCAATGACAGTGGCGATGAAACGGGGTCAATAACGAAAGACCCAACCAATAACCCAGATGGGCGGCTATTCGTGACTATCGCCGCCCTGGGCTCCGTGTTGCCGCCCGTCGAGAGGCTGAACAGCGTCTACCCGCAGTACGTTGAAGCGAAGGCGAGCGCGGGCGCCGACGGCCTTGCCATTCTCCCCTTCCGCGCTGGCACACCTTACGACGGCGAAGACCTCGTTTACCTTGCGGGCAATCCCGACCAATTTTTCGCGCGCTGCACGCGTCAGAGCGGCGGCGTGCCCGGCATGTGCATTCAGGAACGCGTGCTAGGAGCAGCCGACATCACGCTACGCTTTCCGCGCGACTGGCTGGACCATTGGCGCGACGTCGCGACCTCGTTCGATCGCTTGATCGCGCAACTCCATCCACAGTGAAAATGACCGCGCGGCGGCCGGGCCGTTGCAAATGAACCTAAGCGACGGAGGGTTCAGGCCAGATCCATGTCCAGGATCGGCATTTCGAGAATGTAGGAGCGGCGGCCCTTCTCATCGTCGACAAACAATACGCCAATGAATTCTTCGCCCAAGTAGGCTTCAAGCGAATCCCGCTTCTTGGCGCGAGGCACAACGCGAATAGCCTCATTGTCGAATTTGCGCTTGAGATAGGCGTCCAGGCGTTTGATCTGGTCGACCTCGCTCACCTCTCCCAGATTGATCACCATACGAAAATTGTATGACAGATCGTCGTCTTCGTCGTCGAGGTTGAGGTCGCCCAGTTTCTCCTCGCCGATGTAGACCTCGGCCGGATCGCCCTTGTTGGGCCGCGGCACCACGCGAAGGCGCGCGTTGCCGAACAGCTTCTTCAGATAGGTATCGAGCTTCCTGACTTCTTGTACGTCCACCGCGCACCTCTCCGTGCCGTCCGCATAGCACGGGGCGGCGGCGACAACAATCGCGGACCGGAAGGGCCGCTTGCGTTAAACTTCGTCCTGGAACATCTGATCCATGGAGCGCGCGGGCTCCGGACAACCGGCAACACCGATCACTTTGGCGGGCACACCCGCGACCGTGACGTTATTCGGCACCGGTTTGATCACCACCGAACCGGCGGCGATCCTCGCGCAATGACCAACCTCGATATTTCCGAGCACTTTCGCACCGGCTCCAATCATGACGCCGTAGCGAATCTTGGGGTGGCGATCTCCGGCTTCCTTGCCGGTGCCGCCCAGTGTCACCCCGTGCAGGAGCGAGACATCATCCTCGATCACCGCGGTCTCTCCGACCACGAGGCTCGTCGCATGATCGAGGAAAATGCCGCGCCCGATCTTCGCCGCCGGATGAATGTCTGTTTGGAACGCCGATGAGGAACGGCTTTGCAGGTACAGTGCGAAGTCACGGCGGCCCTTGCCCCACAACCAATGGGCCAGCCGATAGGTCTGAATGGCCTGGAAGCCTTTGTAATAGAGCACGGGCTCGATCAGCCGGTGCGTCGCCGGATCCCGATCGGCAGTCGCCATGATGTCGGCGCGAAAATCCTCGCCGATCGAAGGGCTGTCCTTGAGTGCATCCATGTAGGCCTGACGAATGAGGCCGCTCGACAAGGCCGTATGGTTCAGCCGCTCCGCCAGCCGATAAACGACCGCTGCTTCAAGCGTGTCGTGATGCAGGACCGTCGAATAGATGAAAGAAGCAAGCTCCGGCTCGCGCCGGACCGCTTCTTCGGCCTCGCGGCGGACGCGCGCCCATACTGGATCAACTGTGTCGACTGCCGGCTTCGTCTGATACTGCGCCATGCCACTGCCTCCCGGGGAGCCGCAACAAAGACACCGCCTCTTACCACAAGATTGGTGCTCAAAGGCACAAAACCAAGGCCCTCTGATATTGGCCGCCGGCATAGCTCAATGGCCGATAAATCGGCCAATGACCTATGGGTGCTGCTTTAGAAACTCCAGCACAGCGGCCTTAAAGACCTTATCGCCCACCGCCAACATGTGGTCCCGATTGGGAATTTCCAGCGCCTGCGCGCCGGGCACCAATGCGGCAAGCCCGTGCGGCGAGCCGGCAATCAAATCCTTGCTGCCGACCGCGACCAAGAGCGGCACGGCAATGCGGCCGACCTCGGCGCGGCTGAGCGTCTGACGCGAGCCACGCAGGCAGGCGGCAAGCGCCCGCCGATCGGATCGGGTTTGTTCAGCGAAGCTTCGAAACAGTCGGGCCGTTGGATCGGTCACGTCGGCGAGGCTCGGCGCCTCCAACCCCTGCGCGATCGTCTCGGATGGCCCGAGACCGCCGATACCACCTTCCCCCACAAGATGAAAACCGAGACCGCCGAACACGGCTGACCGCACCCGCTGGGGATGCGCCAATGCCAAATACGCTACGATCCGCGCGCCCATCGAGTAGCCCATCACGTCGGCTCGAGGCAGAGAAAGATGGTCGAGCAACGCGCGCACATCCTCAGCCATAATCGAGGAGTGGTAGGCCGCCGGATCGTAAAGCTTCGCCGACGCACCGTGGCCCCGATTGTCGAGCGCGATGGCGCGCCGGCTGGCACCGGTCAGGGTCGACACCCAGCCCGGAGAAACCCAGTTGACTTCCTTATTGGACGCGAAGCCGTGTACGAGCACGATGGGCTCGCCCTCGCCTTCGTCCAGAAAGGCGATCTCCACTCCGTCACGGACAAAACTCGGCATGGCGTAGCTTTAGAGCCCAGCGGCCGGGCATGGCAACGCTTTGCTAGGAATCCCCACCCTTGGCCGCTATGGTGCGGACGAATTCAAGGCGGATTTAACCAGTCGCGGCAAGGCAAGCGATAAAGAATGTCAGACGAAGTCACTCCTCATTTCCACAATGACCCAGGCGTTGCGGCGATCGAGATCGGTGCGAAGAAGTTCATGTGTGTCGGCGCCACGCCGCCGTACGACCATCCGCACGTGTTCTGCGATATGGGCGAGGACGCCGAATACGTCTGCCCCTATTGCTCGACCCTTTATCGTCACGATCCAGCCCTGGCACCCGACGCCGCAAGGCCAGCCGAGTGCGCCTTGCACTACGTCATCACCTGAGGCTCGCCCGGAGTAGAACCTGACGTCTTCGCGCGTTGTCATTGTCGGAGGCGCCGGTATCGGCGGGCTGACCGCGGCTCTGGCGCTGGCGCGCAGCGGCTTTCGCGTCGTCGTGCTCGAGCAGGCCGAGCGCCTGGAGGAGACCGGAGCCGGCATCCAGCTCTCCCCCAATGCGGCGCGCACATTGATCGGTCTCGGGCTGGAAGAACAACTGCGGGCGCAGGTGGTTGCACCGTCCGCCTTACGCGTACTCGACGCCCAGAGCGGCCGCGAAATCGTGCGCATGCCGCTTGGGGACGCGGCCGCGCAACGTTACGGCGCGCCTTATTGGGTGATCCACCGCGGCGATCTGCAGGCAGCCCTGGCGAACGCGGTCGCGGAAACTCCGGGCCTCAGCTTGAAGCTTGGAACACGCATGGAGGCTTTCGCCGTTCAAACAAATGGCGTTACCGTCTCGGCGCGCTGTGCCACCGGTGTGCTCAAAGAAACGGGAACTGCCCTTATTGCCGCCGATGGCCTGTGGTCGGCGACGCGCAAGCGTCTCGGTCATGATGCGGCGCCGCGGTTTGTTCACCGCGCAGCTTGGCGGGCGCTCATTCCGGCGAAGGACGTCGCGCCTGAGTTCAAGGAACCGCTTGTGCGTCTTTGGCTCGGCGCCGACGCGCACTTGGTGCACTACCCCGTCAAAGGCGGCAGCCTCGTCAACATCGTCCTCATCATGGATGACGCCTGGAACGCGCCGGGGTGGAGCGAGCCCGCTTCGCGTGCGGATTTGCTCCGGCGAATTTCCAAGAGCGATTGGGCCCCGCAGGCGCTCTCTTTGATCAGCACGCCCGAAAGCTGGCTGAAGTGGGCGCTGTACGACCTCAAGCCGCTGCAGCGCTGGTCACAGGGACCGGTGGCGCTCTTGGGGGACGCTGCCCATCCAATGCTTCCGTATCTGGCGCAAGGCGCTGCCATGGCGATCGAGGATGCCGCCGTGGTTGCCCAATGCCTGGCGCAAACGCCAGACGATCCCACCGCGGCGCTGCGAACATACTGGGCGGCGCGCAACGCACGCGCCCACAAAGTGCAGCGTTTGGCCGCACGCAACGGTGCCCGCTACCACCTGAGCGGTGTGCGAGCTATGGTGCGCAATCTGGCAATGCATGCGCTTGGCGGCGCGCGCCTCCTGCACCACTACGATTGGCTTTATGATTGGCGGCCGCCCGCCGCGGCATCGGTCACCTGATCGTTTGCACACCTGAAAAGCTGCGCCATGGCAACAAAAGCCGCGACAGATCACCTTTTCCCCACCACGATAGCCGGCAGCCTGCCGAAACCTTCATGGCTCGCCGAGCCGAACAAACTTTGGGCGCCGTGGCGTCTGCAAGGCGATGAGCTCGCGGCCGCAAAAGACGACGCCACGCTACTTGCCATCAAAGTGCAGGAGGATGCCGGCATCGACATCGTCGGCGACGGTGAGCTGGCCCGTCAGCATTTCGTGCATGGCTTTCTCGAAGCGGTCGACGGCATCGACTTTAACAAAAAGGTCGAGATGGGAATCCGCAACGACCGGTACAAAGCCATGTGCCCGACTGTGGTGGGCGAGTTGCGGCTGCGCACGCGCGTACACGCGCGCGAGGCGCGGCTGGCGCGAGCCCACACCACGAAGAAACTGAAATTCACCCTGCCCGGCCCGATGACCATCGTGGATACCATCGCGGATGCCCATTATAGCGATCGGGTTAAAATGGCGATGGCGTTCGCCGGCCTCCTCAACGAAGAGGCGCGCGGGCTCGCCGCCGACGGCGTCGATGTCATTCAATTCGATGAGCCGGCATTCAACGTTTACATGGAACAGGCGGCCGGTTGGGGCATCGAGGCGCTGCACCGCGCCATCGAAGGCGTCGCCTGCACCAGCGCCGTGCATATCTGCTACGGCTACGGCATCAAGGCCAACATCGACTGGAAGGCGACACTCGGAACCGAATGGCGGCAGTATGAGAAATTCTTTCCGGCGTTGGCCAAGAGCCGGATCGATCAGGTCTCGATTGAATGCATCAATTCGCACGTGCCCATGAGTCTGCTTGGGCTGCTCGACGGCAAGGACGTGCTGATCGGCGCCATCGACGTCGCCACCGACAAGATCGAGACACCCGAAGAGGTCGCCGGCGTCATCGAGAAGGCCGCGCGCTACGTCCCCAAAGAAAAAATAGTCGCCTGCACGAACTGCGGCATGGCGCCGATGCGCCGCGACATCGCGGAGAAGAAGCTTCAAGCGCTCGGCAACGGTGCGGCATTGGCGCGCAAGAAATTCGCTTGAAGTGTCGCGCGCACGGCATCATCCCCCTCGGCCGACCAGCAGCACCGTTCCCCATTGCCGACATTTAACGAACCAAGTCCTGGCTTGCGTTTCTGCACACCTAACCTGGTGGATGAAGAGCGAAAACGTGTATAGCGAGCACTGTGCTCGCGAGCCAAATTATCCCTGCGGCAAACATTACGAGCAGCTTAGCGCGTGTAAGCATGGATGATACGATAATGGTGGTCTCACGGATTGTCAGCATCCATTTGCCACTAGCCACCACCTGCTTTCGGACGGGAAGGATGAAAATGATGCTGATCGCGCTGAGCGGCGCAACTGGCTTCATCGGCCAATACCTGCTTCGTGTATTGCAGAAGCGCGGTCACCGCGTCCGTGTGCTGCTCCGGCGTCCGAGTGCCGCAATGCCATCGCTTGTTACCTCCGCGGTGATTGGCGATCTCCGGCACCCGCAAAACCTGGCGACAGCACTCGAGGGTGTGCACACGGTAATTCACTCCGCGGGAGTGGCGCATGCCGCCTCGGGGCTGCCTGAAGATGACTATCGAACCATCAATACCGCCGCGACAGCTGCTCTAGCGCGAGCAGCGGAACGTTCAGGCGTATCACGTTTTGTGTTTCTTTCCTCGATCCGCGCCCAATGCGGACCGGTGGCGGAAACAGTGATGACTGAGACAGTCGAGCCAAGACCGACCGATGCCTACGGAAAATCAAAGCTCGCAGCCGAGCGCAGTTTAGCTGAGCTTAATCTCGATTGGGTCGCATTGCGGCCTGTGTTGGTTTACGGACCTGGCGTGAAAGCAAACATGGCTCAACTGATGAGACTTGCTCAGTCGCCCTTTCCCCTTCCACTGGGGAGTATCACGGCACAACGATCACTGCTTTCGCTGGAGAATTTAGGCTCGGCAATTGAGACTGTGCTTGCAACGTCACAAACGCTGCGACGAGCGTACATTGTCGCCGACCGGGAGGCGCTTACAGTCGGACAGATGATCGCGGCAATGCGCCAGGAGCTGGGCCGAAGGCCAAACGTGTTTCCCTTCCCGGCCCCTTTACTCAACGCCCTGTGCCGCGCCGCGGGGCAAAGCGAGGCTTATGGACGAGTATCGGGTTCGTTGGTGGCTGACCCTTCTGCCTTGATGAGCCTCGGGTGGCGTCCGGCTGTGGAAACAGCCTCGGGACTGCGCATGTTGATGCGGCAAACCGGATAGCGAGCGGCGCTAACGGACCTTCGCGCCGTTGCGCGGCAACATAGCATTTCGGTCGCTTTTGGGGCGAAGCGGACATTGAGCCAGATGTGTGAGAACGTGGCCTAGCTCGCGGCATTCTCCTTTGGCTCTACTCAACCAGCTACGACTTCCCCTCCAACAGCTCGCGTAGGACAACGGCATGGCTGAGTTCGAGCTCGCGCGTGGCCGTGAGCAGCGTAGCTTTGCGTCCTTTAATCATCGCCCGCAGCGCCGCCAGTTCTTCCTTCTGCCCGGCAAGCTCGTCATGATAGCGGCGGCGAAACTCCGCAAAAAGCTCTGGATCGTGGCCGTACCACTTGCGTAGCACAGTAGACGGTGAAAGCGTGCGCGGCCAGGCATCGAGCTTCAGGGCAACCTTTGACACACCCCGTGGCCACAGCCGGTCGATCAGAATGCGCAGACCGTCGTCGCCAGCGGGCTCATCGTAGGCGCGCTTGATGCCAATCGTCCAAGATCGCCGACGGAAGTGCGGCGTGGGGCTTGCCCGTTTCGGTCCGGTTGCGGCCATCGGTCGCTGCGCGAGAGCACGTCGATCAATTCGCTGTCCTTAGACAGCTCATGTCAAGATGGCCCATGTCAAGTCCTCGGATGGCCGGCTACATACCACTCATTCGCGAATTCGCAGCACGTGCAGGCGCGTGAAAGCATCATAATAATTGTGCAGATCGCCACGCTGCCTGAAATATTTGCATCGGCCCGCGTACGCGCCCAGCCGCACATTCCGACCACAATTGCTTGCCATATGCGCCTCCCCCCCGCTCGGTAGGATGCCATTAAATTTTTACCGATTGGATCAAAGATGACTGTTAACAGGGAAACATTCGATGTCGGTTCCATTTGTCAGCACGGTTTCGTTTGCCAGTCGTGACGGCATGACGGTTCGCATGCAATACGGCGTTTCCGCCGCAAGCGAACGTGAAGCGCGCAGCGAGCTGCAGCGGCGCTTCCTCAATCAAGAGCTGTTCAATTATTCGATAGTGGAGATACGGCGGGCAACGTCGGACGAAGCGGCCTCGCTCAATCTGGCGGCGGGATCCATCAGACTTCTCAATTGACCGCCGCGCCGGCCGGAATCGCCGCTCGCGAAAATCGTTAACCATCGGGCGGTTCCATTGCAATCCCGTGGAGAACCTTGCTCAACCCGGACCGCACGCGTTGCCGTCATCGGTCGCTGCGCGACAGGACATCCATCAATTCGCTGACCTTGCGCCGCTGCTCGCCCTTATCGCCCGAAGCGATCGCGTGCTCGACGCAATGCGACACGTGATCGGCGAGAATTTCCTCCTCGGCCCGGCGCAACGCCGCGCGCGCCGCCGAGAGTTGCGTGACAATGTCGATGCAATAGCGGTCGTCCTCGACCATGCGCGATAAGCCGCGCACCTGCCCCTCGATCCGTTTGAGGCGTTTGAGCACCGATGTCTTGGCAAGCGGACGCATACCCGCTATATACCCCTACCGGGTACCTGTTTCAAGGATTTTCCGTCATGGACCATGCGGCCTGTTCGCACGCCGCCCGCGCCGCCGGGGCGACTACCACTGATCCGGCGTGCGGGATGAAGGTCGACCCGGCGACGAGCTCCCATCGCCACACCCACGACGGCCAAGAGTACTTCTTCTGTTGCGCGGGCTGCCGCGGCAAATTCACCGCCGACCCGGAAAGATATTTGCACAGCGCGGCTTCGCCGCCGACGGCGCCACCCGAAGGCACGATCTACACCTGCCCGATGCATCCGCAAATCCGCCAAGTCGGGCCGGGCCATTGCCCGATCTGCGGCATGGCGCTGGAACCCGAAGCGGGCGCGCTTACCGAGGACGACGCGGGCGGCGAACGCGCCGGCATGACGCGGCGGTTCTGTATCTCGGCGGTACTGACGCTGCCGGTCGTCGCGCTGGAGATGGGCAACCATTTCGGCCTCTGGCACGCATCCGGCAGGCTGCCGGGTTTCGCCCAGTTCATCCTGGCGACACCAGTGGTGCTATGGGGCGCCTGGCCTTTCTTCGTCCGCGGCGCCAAGTCAGTGGCGACGCGCAACCTCAACATGTTCACCTTGATCGCGTTGGGTACCGGGGTCGCGTACGGCTACAGTCTTGTCGCCCTGTTCGCGCCCAACATCTTTCCTCCGGATTTCCGCGATGCCCGCGGCGGCATCGCGCTTTATTTCGAGGCTGCAGCGGTCATTACCGTGCTGGTGCTGCTTGGCCAGGTCCTCGAACTGCGCGCGCGCGCCTCGACCATGAGCGCGATCCGCGCCCTGATCGAGCTTGCGCCCAAGAACGCACAGCGCCTGCGTGCGGACGGCAGCGATGAGGATGTGCCGCTCGACGCCGTCGTCGCCGGCGACCGACTGCGGGTGCGGCCGGGAGAAAAGATTCCCGTGGACGGCGTCCTGATCGACGGCCGTTCCGCGGTCGATGAGTCCATGGTGACCGGCGAATCGATGCCGGTGAGCAAAGAAGAAGGCGCCAAGGTGATTGCCGGAACGCTCAACCGCTCTGGCAGTTTCGTCATGCGCGCCGAAAAGGTCGGGCGCGACACCTTGCTCGCCCAAATCGTGCAGATGGTCGCTGCCGCGCAGCGTTCGCGCGCACCCATCGCGCGGCTTGCTGATCAGGTCGCCTCTTGGTTCGTGCCTGCGGTCATGGCAGTCGCGCTCTTGGCGTTTATAGCCTGGGCGGTCTTCGGACCGCAGCCGCGCCTCGCCCACGCGCTCGTTGCTGCCGTGACCGTATTGATCATCGCCTGCCCCTGCGCGCTCGGGCTGGCGACGCCCATGTCGATCATGGTTGGCGTCGGCCGCGCGGCGTCGCTCGGGATTTTGATCAAAAACGCCGAAGCTCTGGAGCGCATGGAGAAAGTCGACACGCTCGTTGTCGACAAGACGGGTACGCTCACGGAGGGCAAGCCCAAGGTCGTTGCCATCGTCCCGACCCAAGGATTTGACGAGGCGGACCTGCTGAAGGTTGCGGCCAGCGTCGAACGCGCGAGCGAACACCCCCTTGCCGCCGCGATCGTCGCCGCGGCCCGTGACCGCAACATCGAGACGCGTTCCGTTTCCGATTTCGACGCCCCGTCAGGCAAAGGCGTCCTGGGCACGTTCGAGCAACGGCGGGTAGTCATTGGTAATGAAACATTTCTTACCGGACTCGGCATCCGTGTCGATGCGCTGCAAAACGAGGCAGAACGGCTTCGTGGTGAGGGCGCCACAGTCGTCTTCGCTGCCATAGACGAAAAACTCGCCGGCATCATTGCGGTCGCCGATCCGGTCAAGCGAACGACACAGACCGCGCTGGCCGCGCTCCGGGCGCAGAACATTGCAATTGTGATGCTGACCGGCGACGGCAAAGCCACAGCTCACGCGATTGCAGAAAAGCTCGGCATTGCCGATGTCGAAGCCGAGGTCCTGCCCGCACGCAAAGCCGCCGTTGTCGAAGCCTTGCGCCGCAAAGGCCGCATCGTTGCTATGGCGGGCGACGGGGTCAACGATGCGCCCGCACTCGCTGCCGCCGACATCGGCATCGCCATGGGCAACGGTACTGACGTCGCCATCGCCAGCGCCGGCATGACTTTGGTCAAGGGCGATCTCGCCGGCATCGTGCGCGCGCGCCAGCTCTCCACCGCGGTCATGCGCAATATCCGGCAGAACCTTTTCTTTGCTTTTCTTTACAACGCCGCTGGCGTGCCGATCGCCGCGGGCGTGCTCTATCCGCTATTTGGGATTCTACTCACTCCCGCGGTCGGCGCTGCGGCCATGGCGCTCTCTTCCGTAAGCGTCGTCGCCAATGCTCTGCGCCTGCGGAGCGCCTCGATCCAGCACGGGCACTCATAAAGACGGGCACGCATAAATCCGAGTCAACATCTGCTTCGCTCGGTCGGCGCCCGCGCCTGCGCGGCCGCTACTTGAAGGTGATCAGATCCGTGCGGCTGAGGGTCGAGGCTTTTTCCTTCAAAGGCTCGTTCGTGGCATTCGAACTGTGCTGATTTAAGATCTGGTACCGCCCTATGGCAATTTCGTAATCGGTGGCGTCCAAACTCGTATCGACGGGAACAACGACTGTGTAACCACGCAGCGTTGCTCCGACCGAAGTATAGGTCACCGATCCGCTTACCTTCCAACCAGCCAGAATGAGCGTTGTAATCCCTTTGGCCTTCAGCGTTTTGTCGAGATCGGTATTATAGAATCTGTCCTGAGCTTGACTCTCAATCTTGATATCACCGGGCTGAGGAAGAACTTCGGGCATCCACTTTGACATGGTGGGCGCCCGAGTCCCGTACGCGATCGTAACACCGGCCTTCCGTGCTCGCGCCAGCAATGAAGCGATCGCCGGCACCATTTTGCCAGTGCAGTTCGGTTGACGCGTGCAAATGGGATCGACGATGTCGAAGATGAGCAATGCCGTCGTTGCCGGGTTAAGGACCACTGGGACCGGGTCCGGCGGTGACGGCATTTGGAGTGTCAGTTGAGGATTGCTCATGAGGGACTGTCCGATTGCGACAGAGCCGCCCTGCCAGCTATCGCCGGCACAAGGCCGCTTGTCAGGATGATGATGCGAATACCGCTAGGGTATGGATGACGAGACCTTTGGATATTAGCACGATGTCCCCTCTCGTGTCCCAGCCCCAGCCGCTTTCCCTTGAAGGCCGTCATGTCGCGCAGTCCCCGCCCTAATCACCTGAAAGATCACCTGAAAGACAACACCTGCGCGAACGGACGCGGCCGCAGCTTTACCGCGCGTTAATGTAGCGAACCGAGCTGAACAAATTTGAAGTGTGGCAACAAAATGAAATAACGATCTTGCGCAACACTGTGTTCGTCACCACTTTGCGCTTGAAATTTGCTGTCAGTTGTGGCACACGAACGGCCTCGATGGCCAAAGGCCACGAAGAGAAACCGATGCTTTCGATACGCTCATATATCGCACCAAGCACCGCCGCGCGGCCGGGCTCCCGACCGAGCGATTGGCGGTGCACGTGCGTCATCGGTTTCGTCGAACAGATGAAAAATCCCGGACAACTAGGGTTACGAAGACCCGAATAACCGGCGGCAGGGCCAGAAAACCCCCTCCGCCAACAAAGGCAGGAGGGCAAAAAGGCCCAGATTATCAGACGAAAGACCACTCCAATCCTGACAACGTTCGTGCTGCGCGCATGAGATGCGTGCGCACGGCCCGCGTCGTTATCGTCGGCTCAACCGCTTGCGCACGCGCACGAGGCGCGGCGGAGCCATGCCTGAAGTTTGGAAATGCGATCCGCGAGGATCGAGCTGTTTTACATCGTGAACGTCCAAAAATAATTGGACGCGGCATTGTGCAACTGCCTCCTACGGGATGCGAAGCAGAATGCCCGTCCATTTGCAAATTTTCATCAACAAACAAAGCGGATGCCGGCATAGTTCAGTGACAGAACGCGCCCCTCGTAAGGATCAGACGGAGGTTTGATTCCTCCTGCTGGCTCCAGCCCTTGAAGCATTGTCGACGATGCAGCCGCCTTGTAAGCGGCAGAGCGAGGTTTGATTCCTCGCAGGGGCACCAGGTCGAATCGCTGCGTTAGCTCATTTGGCAGAGCACCGGGCTGGTATCTCGGAGGCGCGTGGATCGAAGCCACGACGCAGCACCAATACTGGACTTTAGTTGGTCGCATAAACCGGCGTCCACTTTTCCGGAAAATGCTCCAAGTCCCGGTAGCCCAATCGGCAGAGGCGCTTCCCTCAGAAGGAAGGCGGTGGGGGTTCGAATCCTCCTCGGGACACCAATTTTGCTCGCGTACGCAAATCGGCAAAGCGGGTTGGCTCAAACCCAACTGTTTGGAGATTCGACTTCTCCCGCGAGCACCACTTTCTTTTTACGATCCGCCGCAGTAGCCCAACTGGCAGAGGCAGCGGGCTTAAACCCCGTTCAGTGCAGGATCGTGGCCTGCCTGCGGCACCAACTCCCTGCCCTTTTGGCTGGCGAAGGGCATCGAACGAAGGCGCTTAGCTCAGAGGAAGAGCGTCGACTACAAACCGAAGGTCGAGATATCGTAATTCTCAGCGCCTACCAATCACCAACAAACCCTCCTGTAGCTCAAAGGCAGAGCAACCGGCCGATAACCGGCAGACCGCGGATCGTTACCGTGCGGGAGGACCAAACAAGGACACCGACATGAACGACCCGCTCAAACGCGGGGTCTTTATGGACCCCGAGCGTTCAGCCGATTGGATCGGCAGTAGACTTTTAATCTACCCGCAAGAGGATCGTAACCTCCGGGGTTCGCGGACACCTAGCTTAATGGGCAGAGCGGCCGGCTCTTAACCGGTCAGGTCCCGGATCGTTGCCGGGGGTGTCCTCCATTTCACTTGGAGCATGATCTTTTCGGAAAACCGGTTTCCACTTTTCCGGATCATGCTCTGACGTGCACGTAGCCCAATTGGCAGAGGCGTTGCCCTGAGAAGGCATTCAGTGGGCGTTCAACTCGCCCCGTGCACACCAGACTCTTCGCTGGAGCATGATCTTTTCGGAAAACCGGTTCCCACTTTTCCGGATCATGCTCTAACGCGCCGTTACGCATCAGGTGAGGCGGCCGGTCTGTCTAACCGGTGAGGCGGGATCGTTCCCCGCACGGCGCGCCAACAGGGTGTAGCTTAGTCCGGCGAAAGCGCATGCCTCGGACGCATGAGACCGCGTGTTCAAATCACGCCACCCTGACCAACTTTTTTATTCGCTCTATTCTTTGGACGTCTAGCTCAACGGCAGAACCCGCTCCTCATAAGAGCCATGATGCGAGTTCATTTCTCGCGGCATCCACCAACGGGCGATTGCTCATTGCGGCTTCGCACGGTCCGCGGTCAGCATGGATTGCAGGATCTGATCGGAGATATCGCGGACGGCGGCGGGCGAATGCGTCAAGAACAGCGTGTTGGTCTTGTCCAGTTCTCCTATGGATTTGATGGTATCAAAATATTGGGTAATCAGAACGAGCTGCATGACGTCCGCGGTCGAAGCTGCAGTAACGACTCGCTGAAATTGTTCGATCGAACTCTGCAGCCCTTCGATGATGGCCTTGCGCTGATTGGCGATGCCCTGCCCTTGCAGTGCCTTGCTCTCGGCCTCGGCCTCGGCTTTTTTGACCACCAGGATCTTCTCGGCCTCGCCTCTAGCATTTGCGGCGACCTGCTCACGCTGCGCGGCGTTGATGTCGTTCATGGCCGATTTCACCTTGGCATCGGGGACGATGTCGGTGACCAGCACGTTGACGATTTCAAATCCGAACGCCGCCATGTCGGAGTCCAGCTCCTGCTTCACCGCCGCGGCGATGCCGGATTGACTGGCGAAAACCTCGTCGAGCGTCATGCCGGGAACGTGCCCGAGAATGACTTGCTCGACATAGGATTGGATCTGCTCGACAGGGTTGGAGAGTTTGTAGAACGCGTCATAGACCTTTTCAGGCCGCACGCGATTTTGCACTGAGATAGGGATGGTGACGAAGACGTTGTCCTTGGTCTTCGTTTCCATGGTCAGGCTGATCTGATTGACGCGCAGGCTGATCATGCCGGCGACGCTATCGATGAACGGCACTTTCCAGTTCAGACCGGGATTGGCGACCCGAAGAAATCTGCCGAATCTTGTGATCACGGCGACTTGGGCGGTGTTAACGGTGAAGAAGCTCCCCAAAACCGCGAACAAAACGATGAGAAATATAACGAACAAGACAATCAAAGTCGGCATATCCATGGTCCGCTCCTCATTATTGCCTCATGTGACCGGGGATCGGTCGGACCGGCCGCATAGGCATTCGGGGAAGCTTTGCAGCCCCCTCGTCCGGCTTATCCGGACGCTCGCCGGCTTCGTGTTATTTGCCCCGTCCGAGGTTCACCGGAAATGATAACGATTCCGTGAATGGCGCGGAAAAGCGCCAATTACGGCCGGTTTCGCAACAAAAGACGCGCGACTCGTTCCCTTAGCTCATTGGAGCAGAGCATCCGCCTCCGAAGCGGAAGGTACGGAGTTCGAATCTCCGAGGGAACGCCAAATACGGAGCGGTCGCCGACGGCTCGGCAGCGGGTTTTGAAAACGCGCGGCACGGCAACGTGCGGGGATCGACACCTCACCGCTCCGCCAACCTTGGCAGTTAGATCTTGGAAGGTTAACCGATCAGGGTGTCGGCATCGCTTGGAATGCGACTGGTACGCCTCGGGCGTATGAGCATCGTGCGCTCAGCCTTCCACCAAATATGGAAACGTAACCGGACGGGCGTCCGGCGCTCGTTCGAAGCGAGATGGATGGCCTTGCGCCATTGGGGATCAGGACCTCACGTTTCCTCCAGAAAATTCTGCAGACCGCGGATGTACCGGCTGCACGCGACGGAGATGAAAAGCCTCGCTCCCCCACCCATCCCTCCCCCGCTTGCGGGGGAGGGTTAGGGTGGGGGCAGGTCCGAGAGCGACGCAATCTAACGCGCTGCTCAACGTCGCTTTGACTCCAATCTCTGCGTCCAACTTGAGAATAATCGTAACTCGGGGAGTGCAAATAAGGACAGGCTGGTGCCGTCGCTGCGCTGTAAACGCAGTCCTTTTTGGCAAGAGGTTCGATTCCGTCCACTTCCCACCAGTTGCTGTCGCATTTTCTGCGGAAAACCGGCTTCCACTTTTCCGGAAAATGCTCTTGCGGGTGTAGCTTGAAGGTCGAGCAGATGAGCGCCACTCATCAGGCCCGGTTTCGATTACCGGCATCCGCACCAATCCGCCTGGTAAGCTAATCTGGTGAAAGCGCCGCGTCGAAACCGCGGAGAGCGTGGCTCGGAACCACGACCAGGCACGGGCCAGTAGCTCAAACGGGAGAGCGCCTCGATGGCATCGAGGAGGCAGCCGGATCGTTACCGGCCTGGTCCACCACATTTAGGGGCGAAGCTGTGGGCAGCGGGTGATCTTCGCAAGATCGCTGTCGCAGAGTTCAATTCTCTGTCGCTCCACCATCTTTCCAACTCTTATTCCCATCAGGCGAGCAAGGTGCACGCGGCCGGCTGTTAACCGGGCATAAGGCGGGTTCGATTCCTGCGATGGGAGCCAATCGGCATTGAAAACGCGGGGCTTTCTCAAACACTGTGAGTTGTGCCCATGTTCACGCCCATACACACGCCGATCGCTGACGGCCTCGGACCGTCGAGTACCTCTGCAAAGTGCCGGAAACAATCAAACCTGGGAGACGCTGCTATGGTTGATGATGATGATCTGCCTCCAGAGTTTATATCCTTTTTCCCTGAAAACGTGCTGCTGGAAATCGGGAAAATCAGCGTCACTTTCAGTTTTCTAGAGGACGAATTAAATGGATACATTGGCGTCCTTTTAGGGTCCGGAACTCAAGCCAGCCAAGCAGTAACCTTCAGAATCCGGAACATTACGGACCGCATTCAACTGGCCCAGACGTTGGTGGACATTAAAATCAAATTCGACGACGATCGGCGCCGCGAAGCCACTTCCCTTCTTAGAGATTTGGCGGAAGCGAATGATCGGCGCAACACTCTGATCCACCACGGGATAATTCAGGTTACCTACAATGTCGATCCCAAAGAACACACCATCAAGTTTCGCAAGAAAGATTACTTGATTCGCGAAACGCCCATTGAGACGAGTTTTAAAGCTCGAGAGTTTGAAGAACTCAGAGAGGATTTGTGGGAACTTGCTCGCAGGTTTATGATTGCAACTCACGCGCATCGAGTTTCTTCTGCTCCTCAGCCCGCACAGCATCCACAACCATAAGGACACGCTTGGCCAAAAGGTGACAGCCGAGATCATACCGCTCGCTTGATTATTTCAGCCCGCGCCTCGACCATCTCGCGCGCGTGAACCGGACTGACCACGTCCACAGATATTGCTTCTTGACTTTAACGGCATCAACAACAAACGACAAAGACAAACGCGCTCTTATCGGATGCAATGCGATCGGAGCCATTTGCCGCCATCGTCTAGAGGTTAGGATACTTGGCTCTCAACCAGGTGGCGCGGGGTCAGTACCCGCTGGCGGCTCCAATACGCGCACGTAGCTCAAAAGGATGAGCGCCCGGCTACGAACCGGGAGGCATGCGGGTTCGACTCCTGCCGTGCGCGCCAAATAACAGGGTGAAGCTCGTGCTAGAAGAGTTCGGCGCTTGGAACGCCGAGGACGGTGGGCAGAACACCGCACCCTGACCAATTCGGCCGCATAGCTCAACGGCAGAGCGGCAGGCTTATACCCTGCAAGCCCTAGATTGGGGCGTGATCCAGGTTCGAATCCTGGTGCGGCTACCAAGCGCCGGGGGCAAGGTGTCGCAAGCTTGATCGCGATCGCCGCGCTGTTTTTTGATGACCTCTTTCTGCTCCACCGACTTCTGACCGAACAAAAATACCCCTTTCGTTCAATGGGAGGACGGCGTGCTCTGAACGCGCAGACGGTGGTTCAATTCCATCAGGGGGTGCCAGGTTTCGTCTTCGGGGGGTGGTGGCGAAATGGGAACGCTGTGAGTTGCAACCTCACCAGGAGCGGGTTCGATTCCCGCCCACTCGTCCAAACAAAAACGTGCAGTAATAGCGCTCGTAGCTCAGCGGACGAGAGCCGGCGGCTTCTACCCGTCAGGTCGGAGGTTCAAATCCTCCCGAGCGCGCCAACATCTGACATGATCAAACAAACTGCGGTCACGTAGCTCAACAGGAAGAGCACGCGCGTCCTAAGCGCAAGGTTCGGGGTTCGATTCCTCGCGTGATCGCCACTTTTCGTTTTTCGGAGAGCTAACCGGCCGGGGGCCGGCGACGCCTGCTAAGCGCTCGGTGCCCAATGGGGCATGAGAATCGTGCTCTCAGCTCTCCGCCAACCCCCACCCTAACCTCCCCCGCAAGTGGGGGAGGGATTGGGAGCGGGACGGACGTGCGTCGGTCTTCCAGCGTCACTCGTAATGTTAGATGCGCTGGCCGATGTGATCGAGGAATTGCGGGTCTGGCATAGACGGATGTGCGCCGGTCTTCCAAACCGGACAGGCGAGATCGTTACTCGCGGCCCGCTCCAATTGGGGCGTTAGTGTAACGGCTAACATCTCGGTCCTTCAAACCGAGGAAGCGGGGTCGGCACCCGCACGCCCTACCATTTTGCGTCACTCTAGCGCCCCTTGGCCGATCGGTTAGGCGCCGGACTTTGAATCCGGATCGAGCCCGGTTCAACTCCGGGAGGGGCTGCCAGCCCGGCATAGCTTAGCGGACCAAAGCGCCCGTCTCATAAGCGGGAGAGCGGTGGATCGTACCCACCTGCCGGGACCATTTTCTTGCTTTCCGTCTTATTTGCCGACTTAGCTCAGTGGGAGAGCACTGCGTTGTGGCCGCAGCACGAGGCCGGTTCGATTCCGCCAGTCGGTGCCATTCACGATCGATCTGTCTGACGACCACTGCCATTACGCCAATCCGCGCTTCAACCTGATGGAAAAGCGTTTTAAACTTCGTCTCCGACCGGGGCCGGTCGCTTGCGGTAGGGTAGCTCGTTGTCCTCGGTCGATGGAGATTCAAGATGCCCATATTCTCGACCCGCGGCGGCAATAAAGGAGCTCACGGGCGATATGTGAGAGATTATCCGATCTTGGTCGACCGCCTTCTGTCGAAGTATTCGCGTGAAGAGGCCATGCTCGCCGCAGTTGGAGGCGACGATGCTCTTGGTCGGTCTCTGTTCTCTGTCCTGGATCGAATCGGATTTAGGGACGGCGCCTATCTCATCGATGTCGGTTGTGGTTCAGGACGATTGACGCGCCATATCGCTCAATTCCCACGTGCAAAGTACTTAGGTACCGACGTGAGCGGAAAACTGCTTGCTTATGCCATGGAGACATCTCAGCGGCCTGACTTTCTATTCAAGTTGGTTGACTCGACGATCATACCGGAGGCTGACAATGCGGCCGATTTCGTCAGCTTTTTTTCGGTCGGAACGCATATGCTCAATGAAGAGTTTTTTCTGTACCTTCTTGAAGCCGGACGCGTTTCGAAGCCCGGAGGAAAAATTGTGTTTTCTTTTCTCGACCTGCAGACGCCGCATGGCCGCCAGGTCTTTGCCGACACGTTCAGTACGGTGCATTCCGGTGCAGAGCTTCCGCATTTGAATGTGTGTATCGGCCGATGCGACATTCCTGTCTGGGCAGATTTACTGCAAATGAAATTATTGGCGGTGGTCCCTGGAGACGCGCCAATAGCCGCTCTTGGCCCACCATCCGACGTCGCAAATCAACAGGAAGCTGACGACCGCTGCTTAGGCCAGTCGCTCGCAGTGCTGCAGAAGCTGTAGGCGCACTGCACCCAAAAGCGCCCCCGTCGTTAGGGCACTTGTTGCATTACCGCGGGATCGTCGCCAAACACTGGTGGACAGTGGTCAGGCGGAGCCACCCTACGGGGGTGTAAGATAACGGCAGTCGGCGGGTCTCCAAAACCCTGCAGTTCGGGTTCAAATCCTGACACCCCTGCCATTCTTTGGACGTTCACGAATCTGCGTCTTCGGGTATCAACTGCCCGCTACGCCGGGTCGGCGCAACACCCTTGCGCTTTGCCGCCAGGTTCGAGACTGTTGCGCAATTCGCCCGGGGGGATAGCCGATGTCGACGCAAACCAAATCCGCGCCAGTCAAATCGGCCGAAGAGCTGTGGAGAATCCTGATCAGCTTCGGCCGCGTCGGCCTCTTCGCCCTCGGCGGCGGCAACGGCATGATCAAGATGATCAGCGAAGAAGCCGTCGATATCCGCAAATGGCTTTCAAACGATGAGTTTGGCTCGCTTCTCGGAATGACGTTTCTGTTTCCGGGGCTGACCGCCTGCGAGCTGTCGGGAATGATCGGCTACCGGGTCGCCGGCATAGCCGGGCTGAGCGTCGCGGCGCTGGCGATCAACATTCCGGGAATCGTCATGACCGCCGTCGGCTTCCTCTTCCTGCTCAATTACACCAGCGTCCCGATCGTCAAGGAGCTTCTGCTGGCGATGCAGTTTGCCGCCATGGCGCTCATCGGGGCGGTGCTTTACGACATGATCAGGCCGGCCGCGAGGCGCAGGAAATATTGGATCGGTATCTTTCTGACCGTGGCATTCTTTCTCGTCATGGTGTTGTTCCACCTTCCGGTCATCATTTGCCTCGTCTGCTATCTGGTCATCTACATCGTTGCGCCATTTTGGTCGCCGGCCGCAGAACCTGCGCGCGGCCCAACGGTGAATGACGGACTGCCCAAAACAACCCACCCATAAAGCTCACCCATCCGTAACGGCCACCCCGCAGAGTCGCTCCCAGCAGGAAACAAGACGCCACATGTTGCTTCTGCACGCGGTCACGGACCTGCTGGTAAGCTTCGGCCAAATTGGCGTGTTCGCGTTCGGCGGCGGGGACGCGATGCTGAAGATGATCCGGGACGAAGTCGTCGCGCACCGCCATCGGCTGACCGCCGACGAATTCAGTTCCCTGATCGCGATTGATTTTTTGTTTCCCGGGCTGACCGCGGCCAAGATCGCCGGCGTTATCGGCTATCGCGTGGCCGGGATAGCGGGACTGTTGACCGCGGTCCTTGCGCTCAATCTGCCTGGGATCATCTTGGTCGCGGTCGGCTTCACCTTCACGATCAAGCACGTCAACAGGCCCATCGTGCAGAAGATCCTGGAGGCAATGAAATTCGGCGCCATGGCGATGATCGGAGCGGTGCTTTTCGACATGATGCAATCGGCCGCCGCCCACGGAAACGGCACTCTCCTTGGCGTCGTCCTCACTGTGTTATTTTTTGTTGCGCTCGAGTTTTTCGATGCGCCGGTCATCGGCGGACTCCTCACTTACATCGCGGTTTTCCTTGGCCTGCATTTCTGCGGCCTGCCAATCTAGGATTCCTTTGCGCTGACGACCTTGCCTCAACAATTGTGCCCGTCCGCATTCATCGTTAGATTTGTCGCAATGAAGCTGAAAACACTGCGTACAGCACCTGACCTGCAGTCCGGTCCGCGCTTATGATCCAAGTACCATCATTGGACAGCTTCGCTCTGCTGCTCGGATTGAGTTTCTTTCTCGGCTTGGCATTCGAGGATTTTTTCAACCGCGGCAACACCAAACGTCCTGGCGGCATCCGAACCTTTCCGATGCTCGCCCTGGGAGGCGGTTTCCTCTACCTGTTCGACCCGGCGCACTTGATACCGTTCACCGGCGGGCTCCTGGTCCTCGGCTCTTGGCTGTTCGTCTACTATCAGAGACACGTGGGCGAACCCGACGAGGAGGGAGAATCCAACGTCGGCCTTGTGGTCCCAGTGCTCAACGTTCACGCCTATGTGCTTGGCGCGATCACCCTGGCGTTACCCCATTGGATCGCCGTAGCGACCACCGTAACCGCGGTCCTGCTGCTCACCGGCCGCGCGCAGCTTCACGATCTGGCGCGGCGGATCGAGATCAGGGAGATCATCACCGCCGGGCAGTTCCTCATCCTCACGGGCATCATCCTGCCCCTCTTGCCAAACGAGCCGGTTACGACCCTGACGAAGATTACGCCGCGCCAAGTCTGGCTCGCGCTCGTCGTCGTCTGCACCTTTTCTTATGTGAGCTATCTGGCGCAGCGTTACTGGGCCGCGGCGGCGCGTGGCCTATGGATGGCGGCGCTCGGCGGACTTTACTCTTCGACCGCCGCGACGGTCGTGCTCGCGCGCCAGGCAAAGGCCGAACCGACGTTGCAACGCCAGGCGCTAGCGGGCATCACGCTCGCGACCGGCATCATGTACTTAAGAATCGCGGCAATCGTGGCCATCTTCAATTTGACGCTGGCGCGAATCTTGGCGGGGCCGCTCGTCGGCTTGGCGTTGGCCGGGTTCGTAATCTGCGCGTTGCAATACTGGCGCGGCAAATCGCCGGAGCAAGCGAAGATGCAGGCCGCGACGCTGGCCCGTAGCAGCGAAAATCCGCTCGAGATTATCCCGGCCGCAATCTTCGCGGCGTTGTTCATCGCCACGTCTTTGGCCTCGAGCTTCGCAATATCGGAATTCGGAACGTCGGGCATCTATGCGCTAGCCGCCATCATCGGCGTGTCCGACATCGATCCGTTCGTGCTCAACTTGGTACAAGGCGGCACGACCGGCGTGACCAACACCGCAATCGCCGCCGCAATTCTTATCGCCGCCTCTTCGAACAATATACTCAAGGCGTTTTACGCCGTCTCCTTCGGCGGTGGCACGACCGCCCCAAGCGCGGCAGCGTTGGTGTTCCTCGCCGTCGTGGGCGCCGCCATCGGCATCGCCATGGCGCTCGGCTTGTTCTAAATGCCGTCTGGTCTGCGGGTCTGCCGGAGTTTGTGCTCAAATCCTCAGCGAATGGTCTGGTCGCTGCTATAGTTGGACGTCAGCTCACATTTCTGTTCCGCCGCCGTGCGTTTGAGAACCTTCTCCTGCTCCAACACGGTGTCATAATCGCCGCGGTAAGCAATTGCCGCGACGACGGTGCCGCCACCCCCATCCTCCGCCTTGTCGATGAGGTTGCGCAGTTGCTTCTCGCGATCGACCAAACCCTTCCATTGGGCGGCAAGGTCCTTGCAGTGATAGCCCGCGAACCGTGCCGGATCGACCGCGAGCGACGCGACGCCGTCAGTGCCGATGCCACAGCCGGCGAGCAGTACCGTCGCAGCAACGATGCAGGCCGTCTGTATTCCCCACCCGACCGACCGCGCGGACCGCAGGAGGCGGCCGATACCGGAGGCGGCATGGCGGCAAAATGCCATCAACGGGTCCCCAGCTGCGCGCGATCTTACGCGCCCCTGCGTACGCAGCTTCGTGCGCCGCAAATAAGGCAAGCCCGCAAAACACCGAACCTGGCGAAATGCCCCGGCTAATCCCCAGGCAATGCCCGCGGGTGCGTCGCAGTTTAGGAAAAGTCGATTAACGAGCCGTCAACCATCAGACTGGACCACATTCCTGCCCAGGCGCAGCACCTCTTACGGGAGCCGCTCGACCACGCCGAAATCTGGCGCGCACTCATACCGCGGCACACCGCTAGCGGCGGTCCTGCGACCGCCGCCCGGTGAGCGCAACTCCAATTACGTGATCAGGCTATGAGGATGGAATCCCCGCAACGGCCGAGCGACTGCGCCGTCGAACGCGCCACACTCGCAGCGTTAGGCGCGCGCCAAGGCCGCGGCCCGCTGCCGCGCCGGCTTCGGCAGCAAGACGCCGATCGCCAGCAACACCCAGGCCGCAAACACCAGCCAGAACGAGTGGGCTGCCAGGAACGGCAGGAGATCCTTGACCGACCCGATCAACGGCAGAGTGACGTCTGGAATTTTGACTGGAGCGCCGAGGTGCTCCCACACTCCAACAAACGCCAGGATGAGGGTCAGGAGGAAAATCAGGATGTTTGGAGCGCGCATGGTTGTGATGCATCCTCTCTTGGGAAGGTGATAACTTCGGAGACGCAACACACTAGGTAGATAACTACCATTGCGGCGGCAGACGCGGCAATGGCCTGGGAGGCGCTGTCCCCTGCGACGCATTCACCGTGTGTGACAAGTCAGTTAAACGTATAGGTAGCCCCGACGCGGCCTGCCACCCCATAGACGTCGGTGCGTCCCCGGAATTCGCCCTCGACATTGACCGACCAATTGCGGGTCAATTGGGCTTCGAGCTTGCCGATGACCTGGCCGAAAATCTTGCCTTCATCGGTGGGCGCCAAGGGCGCTCCCGTCGCCACCGCGAGCGTGCCGCCGGAGATTAAAACGTCATCGTAGGCGAGAACCGTCAGCGACCGGTCGAAATGGATGCCGGCCCAATCAAAGCCGGATCCGAAACGGGCACCGCCCTGCACCCGCACATCGGTGCCGTCGCTAAAGCCGTCCGCGCTCGACTCGCTGTTCCACACCGTGCGCGTGTAGCTGACCCCCGCGGTCGGCTGAAACCACCAAGTCCCCATGTCCTCCTTGTAATTCACGTTGCCGGTCGCAACGTAGTTGTTGAGTCCGAGGGGGCTCACCACCCCGGCGTCTGTCTCCGTCAAAGCAAGGAAATCGGTCTTGAACATGCCATCGATCGAAAATGGCCCGTTCACATAGGCGCTGTAAGCGCCGAGCGAGGGACCGTGCACGAGAGCCGTCGATCCGTCGGCGTTGCGAATGGTGGCAGTGAGATCGCCGGTGAGAATTCCGAACACGACCGCATCCGAAGCGGAGGTCACATGCTGAATGGTCACGTCCGCGGCGGCGATCCCCCCACCGATCAGGGTATCGCGGCCGATATCGATGCCCTCAAAGGTGCCGGTGCGATTTTCATAATCGACGAAGCCTTGGGCCCACGCCGAGTAGGAGACCTGTGACGGCTCCGCGGCCGGTTGCGCCTTGACCATGATCGGGCTCTTCGGGTCGCGCGGATCGCCGCTATAGCCCAGCGCGGCAAACGCCGAATCGATCACGGGATTCCCGGTTGATGGCTCGTCGGCAAAACCGATCGGGCGGGATGTGGCCGGCCGGCCCTGCAGGCGGTCCTCGATGCTCCAGATTTGCTGCTGGACTCCCGTCGAGCCGACCTGCGAGATCTGCTGACCGATATACCCGAGGCTTTGGAAAAACAGGCTGGGAGAAGTAACGGACGGGCTTAGGTTGGACGGACAACTATAAGGGCATAGTGCCGCGGCGGGTGAAATGACAAAGCAAACCAGTATCAGGGAGGCGGCAACACACGCAGCCTGCCGCGCGAGCTTAAATCGCCGTGTCGCAACGAAATTTCGATGCACCGCCCGCTTACCCCCGCCGGACGTGCCGTTTTTGGCCGTTCGACCATCAGTAAGCCCATATATTGCGGGCGATGTAAACGCGCGCTCTCCCACAATACCCAGACATTTCCACTGGGCAGTGCGTTTCGTCTTCTGGACGGGAAGGCCGCGAGGCTCTCCGGTCAGAGTTCCAAGGAAAGGGCGCGAGAAGGCGCGGTAATGGTGCCGGATTTTCTGTCGCTTTATCGGTCTGCTTGCGCGCGGCCGCCATTATCGCCGGCGGATTTCTCCTCCGGCGACGTCACGGCCCGATAAGCGTTCACAAGGCCTGCACCAAAGTCCGCATGATCGTCGGGAACACCCAGCGGCTTGGCTGTCGCCGTCAGAATCGAGCGAATATCGCTGGGTTTGAGGTCCGGCTCGTGTTGCAGCAAGAGCGCCGCCACCCCGCTCACGTGTGCCGCCGCAACCGAAGTCCCGGTGGAGACCGCGTACGCATCGGCTGGCGCGAGGGCGAGAATCTGAACGCCCGGCGCCGCAACCGCGATATACTGGCCACGATTGGCCGAATCGAGCAAACTGTCATTGTCATCCGTTGCCGTGACCGCGATCACGTCAGGATCGGCGCCCGGATATAGCGGCGCTGATTTCGGTCCCGCGTTGCCCGCGGCCGCCACCAGCACAATCCCCTTCCCGTATGCCGCCGCCAGCATGCGGTGCAGCGTCGGATCGGGCGGGCCCGTAAAACTCATATTGATGACGCGCGCGCCGTTGTCTGCCGCCCATTGCACGCTTTTGTAGATGGCGAAGGACGTTCCCTTTGACTGATCGTCAAACGCGCGCGCCGCCAGAAGCTCGGCGCCCGGCGCTATGCCCTCGAGCTTCCCGTGCGAGATGATGGCGCCCGCCATGGCGGTTCCGTGCTGTTGCGGTTTGACATCGCCGCCAAGCGCATCAAAGCTTTTGACCGTTGTTCCGTTGATATCCGGATGTCCAACGTCAATCTCTGAATCGATCACCGCAACCGGGACATCCTTTCCGGTCGCAATCTGATGCGCCTGATCGATTTGCAGTTTGCTCAGCACGTATTGGGCCGGATCGCCCTGCGTGCCGCCGGAGGTCGCAGCGGCGTCCTCTTGCAGCGAGAACATGTAGTTGGGCTGCACGCTGGCAACGGCGCCTTGATTCTCGAGCGCGCTCACCGCGCTCAGCGCCGAACGGCCGCCGCCAACGTGCCAGCGATAAAGGGTGGCGCCAATCAGCGGAAAGCTCTGGGTTTCGAGTTGCGTCAAATCCAGGCGCCGCGCGATCGCGTTTATCGTTTGTGGCGATGTGTTTGCGGAAAACTCGGTGATGACCTCGTCGGGGACGAAGCGCCGTTCGCCTGGCGCCGGCAGCCCGCCGCGCGCGTTCAAATAGCCAGTGTTGCCGTTATTGACGCCGTTACCACCGCTCCCCGAGAGCGGCGGGCCGCCGATGTCGATGTCGCAGTGGTTGAATCGGTTGCGCGAGCCACCGCCTTCGCAGGACGCACTGCCGATGTGGCGGCCGATTGGCCGAACAACAATCCTGTGGCCTCCCGTTGCACTCGGCGGTCGAAAGGTTCCCGTACCGACGGTATTAGGCGAAATAGCATGGACGCCGATATTCGCACGGATCGCGGGCAAGTGGTCTTGGGGCGCCCTGAATTCCGCGAACGCCGGCTCGGACCCGCCAATGCACGACGCGGCCACGAGAACGCCGGAGAGCGTCAACCCCAGCCCCACGATCAGTTTGCTTGAGCTGTTCCGCATGGCAGGACCCCTATTGGCGGCCGCGAACGGAGTTTTGAGTGAAGCCCGGCTTGGATGGACGGTCAAGGACGCGTTTACGCCGTGAGACCAAGGACGGACTGCCATTTGCGCATCACTCCGTGGGGGCGATAAAGCCCACAACGCTATTGTCCTGCAGCTTCTTCACAATGCCGGTGAGGTCCGTACCGGAAACCTTGCTCGGCGCGACGCGCACCCGATATAGCCCGCCCGGCGACGGGCCGTCGGCGATGGTGAGTTTGTTGGTTTCCAGGAATTTGCTGATATCGGCGGCATTGGCCTGCGGCTGGAAACGGATCAGCGCATAGGAACCTTCGCCGCTGGCCGGGCGCGACAGCGAGGCCGTTTGGTAGTTGGCCGCAGTCTGGGCGCCTTGTTCTTTGAACAGAATGCCGGCAATCAATCCGGCCTGCAGCAGAATGGCCAGCATCGCCGCGCTTGCCGACCAGGCAAGCGTGCGCGGCGAAAGGCCGGCAAAGAATTCGCGAATGCGCACGCCAACATTGATCGACACCGCCGGGGCTCGCGCCGGCTCGGCGTCGATCTTGGCGAATAGCGATTCCATGGTGCGCGCAGATGGCGCCCCCAGCGTCTCGTTGAGGTGGATGGTCTCGCCAAGCTCCTCGCGCACCAGCTGGTAGCGGCGCGCAAGCTCCGGGTCGTTGGCGAGCGCGGCTTCCACGCGCTGCTTGTCGCGTTGGCTGAGCGTTCCCGCCGCGTGCCAAGGCAACAGGAGTTCGATTTCGTTCGGCTCGCTTTCCTGCGCCGCGGTCATGGCCAACCTCGATCCATTCCGTGCTCCTTGAGGAGCTCCGACAGTTTCCTCCGCGCATAGAACATGCGCGTCTTCACGGTCGCCTCCGGAATGCCGACAATGCCCGCGACCTCCTCCACCGATTTCTCATGGTAGTATACAAGGTCGACGACCTCCCGGTGCTCGGCCGAGAGCTTGCCCAGGCATTGCCGCAACACGGCGGCTTTATCCTTCTTCGCCAGCGAGACCTCCGGATCGTCGGCATGATCCTCGATCGCGCTGGCCGTCTCGTCATCCAGCTCCTCCTCGGTACGCTTGCGCAGCGCCGACAGCGCCTTGAAGCGGGCGATGCTCAACATCCAGGTCGACACCGCTGACCGGCCCTCGAACCTGCCGGCCTGCCGCCAGACGTCGAGGAACACCTCACTGATCAAATCCTCCGCCGTTGCCTCGTTGCGCACCAGCCGCAGCACGAATCGGTAAACCCGGACATGGTGACGCGCGAACAGCACCTGCATGGCGAGCCGGTCGCCATTGGCGATCCGTCCGATCAGAACGTCGTCCGAAGTCGTCTGCATCGGCAGGCAATCGGCTCGTAAAGTTGGTCGTCAGCGATGGTGCATAGGTTCAAGCCGAGCAAAGAAATTCCGCCGCGAGCTACCGGCCATCCCCTGTGGAACGCCAGTTTCCCCTTTTGGGCGCGGTTGGGCAAGCAGACGGGCCCCCTTGAGGCCATTTGTGCGGCTTTGGCCCGGCCCATCGCAGATTCGGCGCCGGCTCGCGGCGGAGCGGAAAGCCGTTCGCCGGCAAAACGGGCGGATGCGACGTGCTCCGATGCACCTTGCCCGCGGCGTCCGCCCCATGCCAAGGCCCTCACCGTTCCTGCAAACACCGGTTGAATTGGCCGACTCAGGCTATTAGGCTAATATCGTGTAAACGATCGAGCGCTTGTCCCGCGTATGCTCATGGTCCGAACCCTTCCAGCTAAAAAGAGCAGTTCCGAACCATAGCCGCGAGAGGATGGGGCCCGCTCGCTATGGAGCAGGCGTCATGTCGGAAGTCAGCGTCTGGGACTTTCTTTCAAGTAACCTCGTCACCCCCGTACTCGAGTGGGTGAAGCCACTGCAGCCGTTCTGGGACTCGCTGGCGCAAAACCCGCAGCGGCTGGCGGTGATCTGCATCCTTGGCGGCGCCGCGCTTGCCATCACCGGCGCGCGCTTGTTGCTCTTTTCGATCGTGCTCGTTCTGGCGACGCCCGATATCGTCGCGGCGGCCGGCGACCATTTCAACCAAACCGCCGCTGACCTCACCAAGATACTTTATGTGATCGGCATCGTTGGCGGAGCGCTCGGCGCCATGGAGGCGACCCTGAAACTCTTGTTCGGCCGCGAAGCAGGCGCGTTCGCCTTTGTCGGCCTCATCGGCACAGCACTCGCCACGCTCATTCCGTTCATTCCGCGCCGGCGCTGATACGGCGCACTGGCGCAAGATCGAGAGCTTCGGCGGCGCTAAGCCCGGGCTAGGTCTGAGCCGTCATTATTGCGGCACGGCAATGCGGCCGCGCATTTGCTGGGCCGCCTTTTTGAAAATAAGCAGGATGAATTCAAATACCAGCGTCAGCGCGCCCGCAACTAGAAAAGATAAAAACGAGAATATGCCGTAGTTCCGCACCAGGTAGGAACCTATTTCTGCCGGGGTGCTCGACCAGAACCTGCCACCAACCAGCAGCGCACCGAAGATAATAACGGCTAAAATAAACCAGCGTTTGTTGTCGACACCGACCTCAAAAATCAACGTGCCCGACATGACGATCGCTATCGCCATTGATAGCTGCGACCAAGGCCAAGGAAGCGAGTACAACAATGCGGCATAACTCCTGACGCTGAGCACCAGGATACCGAGCGATGTTGCGGTGAACGTTCCATGGATCGCGGCGATTGCTTCAACAATTTTTTTCACGGCGCGAAACCGCTGCAGATACGCAAAAGCAAAATTAGGAATGATGCCAACAAATAACGCAATGCCAGCCGTCGGAAACCACCAGTCTGGAGATGCAGGGACGACAGGCAACCGCATCCGGAAGTCAGCAAGGACCGGCCAAATCTCAGACATCAATTCGGCCCTTCATCCGTCGCGCCCTGGGTTGCTTACACCTCACTCTATGACCTGACTGCCGCTTCGGGATTGGCACAAGCTTCGAGGACACAACGCTCTCGACAACCTGACAAGGCCGGATAGAACGCTGGCCCAAAGACCACCCGCCGCTTTGAAACGGGCGGCTCTTTTGACGCTACCGGGAAGCTAAAAACTCTCGAACAACTTTGGTGCGGACGGCGGGACTCGAACCCGCACGGAGTTTCCCCCAAGGGATTTTAAGTCCCTTGCGTCTACCATTTCGCCACGTCCGCCGTGCGGACTCTCAAGGGGTCCGCGCAGCGGCGTTGTAGCACTCGCCGCGGCGGCGTCGAAGGCGCTTGGGATCTACGCCCGCCGCATCGTCTCGAGCGGCTGTCGCTACTGCTTGTTCTTCGCCTGCGGCGCCGGATTGGGGCGAACGTTCCCCCACGGATCGGCCGCCTCTTTCTTTTCGGGGATCTTCTTGGTTGCGTTGTTATAGGCGTTGTCGATCGCCTTTTGCCGCTCGATCTCTTCCTGGGTGGGCGGCGGCTTGTCCTTGCCGAGACTTAAGCTCGGCATCGGAAGCTGAGCGGAAGCAGCACCGGTCAGCAAGAAAAGTATCGCCCCTGTCGGGATGAGTTTGCGCAGCATGCTCACTCCTTGAACACGTGGCCCCAAAGGTTGTCCCAGTCCACGCCGGAAATGTCGGTCACGCTCCCATCCTTTTCATAGAATTTGTTGGGCACCTGGAACATGGCAAGCATCAGCCCGCCCTCCGGGGTCCACGCCACGTGGCGGCTGCCGGCCTCGCGCCACACGAATTCGCCGGGGCCGACGGTCAGGCCCTCCGCGGGGCCCTCCTTGTCGCAGAGCTTGCCTTCCAGCACGTAGGTCTGTTCGATCCTGACGTGCTCATGGTCGGGCAGCACCGCGCCGGGCGCAAATCGCATTAGCGCCGTCACCAGACCGGTCTCCTTGTCGAACAGGAGCCCCTTCACTTCGCAGCCCGCGAACCGCGTCTTTTTCCATTCCATTTGCGCGGGGCGCACGACATGGGAATGCGTGTCGAGCGTATCGTGCTTTGCCTTCGGGGTTACGGCGTCCATGGGGCGGTCTCCTTCATTCACCGCATCGGCGGCTTTGGATCATGATAGCCGATCCCGGCCAAATCAGGCCAAAGAAAAACGGCGACAGGACGGCGGTCCTCCCTACAACCCGGCCTCGCGGATCGGCGGCTGGAAGGCAAGTCCGGTGTCCCAGGGAAAAAAGATCCAGGTATCCTGCGAGACTTCCGTGATGAACGTATCGACCATGGGCCGGCCCATAGGCTTGGCATAGACCGTGGCGAAATGGGCGCGCGGCAACAGTCCGCGTACGATTTTGGCGGTCTGGCCGGTATCGACGAGATCGTCGACGATGAGGACGCCTACACCCTCCCCGCCGCCGGACGCGACGATCGCTGGTGCGACGCCCTTGAGCACTGTCAAATCGCCCTGGCTCGTGTGGGTGTAGCTCGCGATGCACACGGTCTCGATGAGCCTGATGCCCAATTCGCGCGCGACGATCGCGGCGGGAACCAGACCGCCGCGGGTGACGCAGACAACAGCCTCGAACGGGCCAGCGCTGCTCAGCCGCCAAGCGAGCGCGCGAGAGTCCCGGTGGAATTGATCCCACGAGACCGGAAACATCTTTTCCGGTTGCTTCGGCGGCGTTTGTTCCGCCGGCGCCACGGAGTTTGCCTCGGTTACCTGTGCCATCCCTGTGCCGTCCCTCGTTTGACTATCCTTGGAGCTAGCGCTTATCCGCGGCGAGCTCCGCCTTCACCCGTTGCAGCATGCCCTCGACGGCCACCTTGGCGGCGGCAAGTTTCTGCGCGTCACGCGCACGCACCACCACGTGGGTATTGCCGCCGATTTTCTCGTCCATGAATGGATAGGAGCCGATGACTACATCGGGATGCCGCTTGGCGATCTCGCCGAGTTCGGTGCCGATATCGCCTTCGCGGCAGTCGGCGCGCACGGATTCGGAGAGCATCCGGGTGCCGGTCTTGAGCTTCGGGGTCACGTATTCGAGCATCGTCTGCATGATGTGCGGCACGCCCGCCATGACGATGACGTTGCCGATCCAAAAACCCGGCGCGGCCGACACCTTGTTGAGCACCAGCTCGGCGCCTGCCGGCACCCGCGTCATGCGCATACGCGCTTCGTTCATCGTGCCGCCGGTTTGCGTCACACGCGCGGTCATGATCTCGACCGCACGCGGATCGTAGCCGATGGGAACGCCGAATGCCTTGGCGACGCAATCGGCGGTGATGTCGTCATGGGTCGGGCCGATGCCGCCCGTCGTGAACACATAGGTGTAGCGCGCGCGGAGCGCGTTGAGCGCGGTGACGATCTCAGGCTCTTCGTCGGGGACGACGCGCACTTCCTTGAGGTCGATACCGATATTGGTGAGGTACTCGGCGATGTAGCCGATGTTCTTGTCCTTGGTTCGGCCCGATAGAATCTCGTCGCCGATGACAAGGAGCGCCGCGGTAACGATGCCGCCGGTTTCGGCCGTCCGCTCAGCCCTGCCCTCAGCCATCGCCAAATCTCCGTGCTCGCCGTCTCCTCTAGCGCGGGAGCGATGGCGGCTCAAGCACGCCTCCTGTACTGTTTTCTCGACCTACATTACGAAGGTTGTCATGCGCCTGACGGCGACAGGCCTATCGGCCGCTGTGTTCGCGGCATCAATGTTGCTCGCGCAGGCGGCGGCCGCTCAAACTCCGCAGACGATCAACGGCCCGGTGACGATCTATGTCGCCGGCACCGCGGGCGGCGGCATCGATCTGTTCGGGCGGCTGCTTGGCCGGCATCTCGGCCAACACCTTCCCGGCCATCCAGCCGTGACGGTGGAAGACATGCCGGGCGCCGGCGGCATCCGCGCCGCCAATTTCCTCGCCCGGCAGGCGCCGCACGACGGCACCGTCATGACCACGTTCGCGGGCGGCCCGATCCTGGAGCCGCTGATCGGAGCGCGCAGTCTTGGCTACGACATGGGCCAATTCACCTGGATCGGCGCGCTCACCAAGGACGTGGGGCTCTGTTTGTCGTGGGGACCATCGCCGTTCAAGACGATCAATGACGTGCGCAATCATGTCATGGTTGTCGCCGGCACTGGCGCCGGTTCCGAGACCGACACCTGGCCGGTGATCATCAACGAGGTGCTCGGCACCAAGTTCAAAGTTGTGACCGGATACCTTGGGACGCAGGAAACGCTCCTTGCCATGGAGCGCGGCGAGGCCAATGGCCGTTGCATCTTGAGCCTCTCTGCCCTGAAGGCCGCCAAGCCCGATTGGATCACTGCGAAGAAGGTCAACATCCTGCTGCAGGTCGGGCTCACCAAGAGTCCCGAGCTTGTCGACGTGCCGCTGCTGCTCGACCTTGTCAAAAACGACGACGACCGGCGGATGCTCCGGCTGCTGTCGGCCCCGACCGCGATGGCGCGGCCGTTCGCCGCCCCACCCGGCGTCAACGCGGCAACAGCCAACACGCTACGCCGCGCCTTCGACGCCACCGCCGCCGACCCGGAATTTCTTGCCGAGGCCAAGCAAATGCAGGCGGACATTTCGCCTATCCGCGGCGAAGACGTGCAACGGTTCGTCGCCGAGATCTACGCAACGCCCTCCCCGATCGTCGATCGGGCAAAAAAGTTTTTCGCGCCTTAGGCGTTTCGTAATTGCGCTTTAGCAAGAAAAGCAGCGTCCCGGGACGGACGGCTGGGGTAGCGCGCCACCGCGTTGGTCACGTCGCCCAAAACATGAGCAATTTTCGGCAGGTGACAGGCACGGAACCCGTTTCCTCGCCCGCCGGATGTGGCGCGAAGATTGCTATGAACAGGGGACGGAGACGGGAACGGGCCGGGGTTCGATATGTTTGACGAAATGCGGGGCAGCGGAGGCACCGACACGGCCGTGCGGCCGGCCTATGCGGCCCTCTCCGACTGGCTGGGTCAGGTCAAGCCCGACGTTCTCGACTTTCGCCGACGCGAGGCGGAGCTGCTGTTCCGGCGGATAGGCATCACCTTTGCGGTCTATGGCGACCCCGAGGCGCAGGAGCGGCTCATCCCCTTCGACGTCATTCCGCGCATCCTTTCGGCGTCGGAATGGGACATCCTCCAGCGCGGCCTCGAGCAGCGCGTCAGGGCCATCAACGCCTACATCAAGGACGTCTATCACCGCCGCGAAATTCTCAAAGCCGGCATCGTGCCCGAGGACCTCGTCTTTCAGAATCCGGTTTTCCGCCCGGAGATGAATGGCCAGAAGGTTCCGCACGACATTTACGTCCACGTTGCCGGCATCGACATCGTCCGCATCGATGCCGAGACCTTCTATGTGCTCGAGGACAACGCGCGCACGCCGTCGGGTGTCTCCTACATGCTGGAGAACCGCGAGATCATGCTGCGGCTGTTTCCCGAGCTGTTCTCACGCTACCGGATCGCGCCGGTAGAGAATTATCCGGACGAACTCCTGCAGACGTTGAAGTCGGTCGCTCCACCAACCGTGGCTGCCGATCCGACGGTCGTGCTACTCACACCCGGCGTTCACAATTCCGCCTACTACGAGCATTCGTTCCTGGCAGACAAGCTTGGCGTCGAACTGGTCGAGGGGCGCGACCTCGTGGCCAAGGACGACGTGATGTACATGCGCACGACGGAGGGCCTCAAACGCATCGACGTCATCTATCGGCGCATCGACGACGATTTCCTCGATCCCCTCGTATTCCGGCCCGACAGTGCGCTCGGCGTGCCGGGGCTGATGTCGGCGTATCAGGCCGGCAACGTGACGCTCGCCAACGCCGTCGGCACCGGCATCGCCGACGACAAGGCGGTTTACAGCTACATGCCGCAAATCGTGAAGTTCTATCTGGGCGAGGAACCGCTCCTTAAAAACGTGCCGACCTGGCGCTGCCGCGAGAGCGAGCATCTCTCCTACGTGCTCGACAATATCGAAGAGCTGGTGGTGAAGGAGGTCCATGGCTCCGGCGGCTACGGCATGCTGATTGGACCGAAGGCCGACAAAGCGACGATCGCCGCGTTCCGCGCCAAGCTGAAATCCGACCCGAAGAACTTCATCGCCCAGCCGACACTGGCGCTCTCGACCTGCCCGACCTGCGTCGAAGAAGGCATTGCGCCGCGCCATGTGGACCTACGGCCGTTCGTGCTCTGCGGCCGCGACCGCATCCGCATCGTGCCCGGCGGGCTCACACGCGTCGCACTGAAAAAGGGGTCGCTCGTCGTCAATTCCAGTCAGGGCGGCGGCACCAAGGACACTTGGGTGCTGGATCGATAAATTGGGTGCTGGATCCATAAATGCTCTCGCGCACAGCCGATAATCTTTACTGGCTCGCCCGCTATGTCGAGCGCGCCGAATATCTTGCACGCATTCTCGATACCACCCTGCGGCTGACCGCGTTGCCGCTCGCCTACGTGGGGGAAACCAACGAATGGGAATCGGCGGTCGCCACGGCCGGGTGCGCCAATGCCTTCTTCGCCACCCACGACGAGGCCAACGAGGAAACCGTCACCGAATTTCTGGCGTTCTCGACCGCCAATCCGTCTTCGATCCGCAACTGCTTCGAAGGCGCGCGTTTGAACGCACGCGCCGTGCGCACCGCGCTCACCATCGAGATGTGGGACACCATCAACGGCGCCTGGCTTGAACTGAGGAAATGGGGCAACGGCCCATCCTCGCGCGAGGAGTTCGCACGTTTCCTGCGCTGGGTGTTGGAATCCTCCCTGCGCTTTGACGGCTCCGCTTATCGGACCATGCTGCGCAACGACGCCTATTGGTTCTCGCGGCTCGGCGTCTACATCGAGCGCGCCGACAACACCGCGCGCATCCTCGACGTGAAATACCACCTGCTGCTGCCCGCCATTGAGCAGGTCGGCGGGCCGCTCGACTATTTCCAGTGGTCGTCGATCCTGCGCTCGGTGTCGGCGCTTACCTCCTATCACTGGGTCTATCGGCAGAACGTCAAACCCTGGCTGGTGGCCGACCTCCTCATCCTCAAGGACGAGATGCCGCGCTCGCTGGCAAACTGCTATGAGAACCTGGTGCAAAATCTCGATCGCATCGCCCAGGCCTACGGCCGCCAAGGATCGGCGCAACGCCAAGCCCGCGCCGTGCGCGCGCGGCTGGAGAACAGCCGGATCGACGAGATCTTCCAGACCGGGCTGCACGAATTCATCGGCGAATTCATCGACGATAACAACCGTCTGGGCACCTCGGTCGCGCAGCAATACCTGATGTAACAGGAATCAGTAATCGGCGATCAGAAGCTACGGGACAACGCCGCTCTGCGCATCTATTCTTTCGACCTCTGAACACCGCTCCCTGATTCCTGACATGCGCATCCGCATCGCCCACAGCACGGTCTATCGCTACGACCCGCCGGCCGCTGGCGCGATCCAGGTGCTGCGGCTTTCGCCGCGCAATCACGAGGGCCAATACGTGGTGCGCTGGCGTATCGATGTTTCTCCCGACGCGCACCTTGCCGCCCATGAGGACGCCTTCGGCAACATCACGCACGTGTTCACCGCCGATGGGCCGCTCGACGAACTGCGCGTCGAAGTCGACGGCGAAGTGGAGACACAGAACACCGACGGAGTGGTCCGCGGCACCGTCGAGCGATTTCCGCCGAGCCTGTTCCTGCGCGATACCGCCCTGACGCAGAGCGACGCGGCAATCTGCCAATTCGCCCAGGCGATCCGAGCCTCGGCAAAGGGCCAGGTTCTCGCCGAACTGCACGCGCTGCTTGACCGGTTGCACGCCGAATTGGTGCACGACCCCGAACCGGCGCGCGCATCCACCAATGCGCCGGAGGCGTTCGCGCGCAAAGGCGGCACCGGCGCGGACTTGACCCATATCTTCATCGGCGCGGCGCACAGCCTGGGCATCCCGGCGCGGTTCGTCGGCGGCTATTTTCACCAGGCGGAAGCCGGCGTGGAACAGTCGGGCCACGCCTGGGCCGAAGCCTATGTGGAGGATCTGGGGTGGGTCGGTTTCGACCCCGCGAACGGCTTCTGCCCGATGGACGCTCATGTCCGCGTTGCCGTGGGGCTCGACGCCCTGGGTGCTGCCCCGCTGCGCGGCACGCGGTATGGCGTCGGCGCCGAGACCCTTGAGATCGCGATCAAGGTCGGTCAGTGATTGCAATAGCTTACCGCAAATCGCTATAAGGACGGGTGAGCTGGGAGTTAGCGAACGATGACCTATTGCGGCGGAATTCTCGTGCGCGAGGGACTGGTCATGTTCGCCGACACGCGCACCAATGCGGGCGTCGACAACATCTCCACCTTCCGCAAGCTGCACGTCTTCAAGGACCCGAAAAAGCGCATCATGGCGATCGCGACCGCCGGGAACCTGTCCATAAGCCAGTCGGTGTTGAGCATCCTCACCGAAGGCTATGACAATCCTGACACCGGCGAGCGCGAAACCCTGATGAACTCGCCCACCATGTTCCAGGCGGCGCAGCGCGTCGGCCATGTCATACGCACGATCCACGCGGAAGAAGGCAAAGCGCTGGAAGCGGCCGATGTAACTTTCGACGTGTCGTTTCTGTTTGGCGGCCAGATCATGGGCGAGCGCATGCGGCTGTTCATGATCTACTCCGCCGGCAATTTCATCGAATGCACCACCGACACACCGTATCTGCAGATCGGCGAGCACAAATACGGCAAGCCGGTCCTCGACCGCGCGGTGAACTACGAGATGGACCTCTACGACGCGCTCAAGGTGGGGCTTGTTTCCATCGACTCCACCATGCGATCGAATTTGAGTGTCGGCATGCCGATCGATCTTTTGGTCGTGCGGCGCGACGCCTGCGAGCCCGAGCTGATCTACCGCATCGAACCCGGCGAACCCTATTTCACCGATCTGCGCGAACGCTGGTCGGCCGCCCTGCGCGCGGCCCACATTGGGATTCCACGTCCGCCCTACGGCCGCCGGACGTGAGCCCCGCGCCCAGCCAATGCCTTTTTGGCACAGCAATGCAGAATCCTAAGTAGCCATTTTTACTCCCTATTAACGTCCCGCACCGGGATTTGCCGCATTTTGCTGCCGAACGCGGCTGTCGCAGCTCAACGCAAGCGATTTGCAATGTTTCCTCCCTAAAGTCCCAGCGAGCCCAAATATCTAAAGGGTGGAGCTTGCCGACTTCGGCGCAAGGCCGCATTGCCGCGGAAAGTAAATGGTCGCGGTGGGACCGCGTTCGCGTAAATTTGGTCGTGCCCATCGGCGTGATCGTCGCGGTAGCTATTGTGTGCGTCGTTCTCGCGGTGGTGACCGCTGCTCAGCGCGCCGATGAGGTCTCGTTCAACCGCGAACAGCAGCTGATACGGCAGGCGATCACCAATAACGGCGAGCGCGTCCTCCGACAGTTGGAAAGCGACACCCAAAGTCCGCGCGCCACGGAGTCGATCCGCACCGCCTACGACCCGCAATGGGTGCAGCGGCGCGTCGCCGATTGGCTGTACACCTATTTCAAGCACGATGTCGTGGTGATCGTCGACGGTTCCGATCAAATCACTTACTCAAGCTTCCACACCGCACCCGAGGCGTCGCCCGCCGACCTGCGTGCGAATATTGCGCAGGTTCTCGATCTGTTGCGCGGGCGAACGAGCGCGCTGCCAAGTCATGCGCTTGCGGTCATGCCCACGCAGAATCTGTCGCATCCGGGACGGGCCACCGCGCTCATCCAACATTTCCAGAACCGGCCCGCTATCGTGGCCGCGGTCGCAATCGGCGCCGACGCCGATCTGAGCTCCGGCAACGCGGGCGCGCCGATCGTCGTCTCCGTCAAATTCATCGACGAAGCGATGCTGCGTGAGATCGGCAGCGACCTGCAAATCTCGGATCTGCACGAGCTCAAAGGATCCGCGCAAGCCGGCCGCGACCAGCGCACCGAACTTACCGACTTGCACGGCGACCAGATCGCGCGTTTTGCCTGGAAACCGACCACGCCGGGACGCCAGATCGTGACCAGCATCGCGCCATTCATCGCCATAGCGCTGGCCGGCTTCGCGCTCCTGGTGGGACAGGTGATGCGCTACATGCGGCGCACGGCGGAAGCCATAGCGGCAGGCGAATCGCGATTGCGTCACCTGGCAATGCACGATCCGGTCTGCGGCCTGCCCAACCGCATCTTTTTCGGCGATCGGCTGGAGACCGTGATCGACGAAGTCCGCGCCGGCGGTCCGGCGTCGGCGGTTTTCTTCATCGATCTCGATCACTTCAAGGACGTCAACGACACGCTCGGCCATCACATCGGCGACGCGCTCATCCTCAACGTTACCCGGCGCTTGAGCCACATCATGCGCGGCAAAGATCTCGTCGCCCGCCTCGGCGGCGACGAATTCGCCATCATCACCACGTGCGACTCCGACGCCAATTCGCTGCAGGCGATCGCCGGACGCATCATCACCGCCGTGTGTGCGCCCTACTCCATCAACAGCCACAACATCATCATCGGCGCCTCGATCGGCATCGCCGTTATCGACACCCGCTCGCGCGACGCTGCCGACATCCTGCGCTATGCCGACATGGCGCTCTATCGCGCCAAGAACGAAGGCCGCAACCGCGCCTGCATTTACGACGCGGCCATGGACGCCGACCTCTCCAACCGCAAGCTCCTCGAGGGCGATCTGCTGCGCGCGATTCAGAACGACGTCCTCAAGGCCGTCTACCAGCCGATCGTCAATGCCAGCGGCGAAAACGTGATCGGCGTCGAGGCGCTGGCCCGCTGGAACCATCCGTCCATGGGCGAAATCCCGCCCTCGCAATTCATCCCGATCGCCGAGCATTCGGGCCTCATCGTCGAGCTCGGCGAGTGGATGCTGCGGCGCGCCTGCCTTGAAGGCCGCAACTGGCCGGGTCTGACCATGGCGGTCAACGTCTCGCCGCTGCAATTCCGCCGCTCCGACTACGTGGAAGTCGTTGAGCGCATCCTCAAAGAAACCGAGTTCGACCCAAACCGCCTCGAACTCGAGCTCACCGAATCCACGCTGCTTGGCAACCTGGATGTCGCCGAACTGTCGATGCTGCGCCTGAAAGCCATCGGCGTGCGTTTTGCGCTCGACGATTTCGGCACCGGCTATTCGAGCCTGCTCTATCTGCGGCGCTTCCCGTTTGACAAGCTCAAGATCGACTCGAGCTTCGTGCTCTCGATCGAGAAGGCACCCGACGCCGCAGCCATCGTGCACGCTGTGGTCAGCCTCGGCCGCGGACTGGGCATGAAGGTGACGGCCGAGGGCGTGGAGAACGCCGAACAGCACCTGTTTCTGCGCGCTGCCGGCGTGCACTCGATGCAGGGCTATCGCTTCGGCAAACCGGGGCCGGCGAGCGACATCAGCAGACGGCTCTCCTCGCCTGAGGATTACCACCTCGACAGCCCCGACCTGGAAGTGGCGCTGGCGAGCTAAGCCCGCGCGTCACTGTCATGCCCGCGAAGGCGGGCATCCAGTAATCGCTGGGCGTCGTGTATAATCTCAATCGCTGAGGATACTGGATCGCCCGCCTTCGCGGACGATGACAGCAGTTGCAGTGAGGGAGGACCAAATGGCCGCACAGAAGAAAATCGCAGTGGTGACGGGCGCCGGGACCGGCGTTGGCCGAGCGGTCACGCTGGCGCTGATGCGCGAAGGCTATACGGTGGTGCTGGCCGGGCGGCGCAAGGACAAACTTGAGGAGGTCGCCAAGGAAGGCGCGCAGACGCCCGGCGAAGCGCTCGCGGTGCCGGCCGACGTCGCCGACCCCGCTTCGATCAAGGCGCTGTTCGCCAAGACCAAAGAGACTTACGGCCGGCTCGATCTGTTGTTCAACAATGCCGGCATCGGCACGCCGGCGACGCCGATCGAGGATATGCCGCTCGACAAATGGCAGGCGGTAGTCGCCACCAACCTCACCGGCTTGTTCCTGTGCACCCAGGAAGCCATCAAGATCATGAAGGCGCAGAACCCGCGCGGCGGCCGCATCATCAACAACGGCTCGATCTCCGCGCACACGCCGCGCCCGGGCGCCGCCGCTTACACCGCGACCAAGCACGCGGTCACCGGGCTGACCAAACAAACCGCGCTCGACTGCCGCCCCTACGAAATTTGCTGCGGCCAGATCGACATCGGCAACGCCGCAACCCCGCTCACCGACCGCATGGTGCAGGGCGACGGCGTGCTGCAGCCCGACGGCCGCAAGATGATCGAGCCGCGCATGGCCGCCGAAGACGTCGGCCGCGCGGTAGTCTATATGGCGAGCCTGCCGCTCGACACCAACGTGCTGTTCATGACGGTCATGGCGAACCTGATGCCGTTCGTCGGGCGCGGGTAAATGTCGACCCGTCATTGCGAGCCAACGGACCCGCGCGAAGTCGCGCGGTCCGATGACAGGCTCCGCAAAGCAATCCAGTCCGAGGTGCGAATTGCTGGATTGCTTCGTCGCGGAGCCTGTCATCGGGCCGGCCACTTCGGGCCGGACCCGTTGGCTCCTCGCAATGACAACTAATTCGAGCCCTTACGCAATGCTCTCGGCCTAGCACGAATTCTACGAACTCCTCGGCACCGCGGCGGCAGCGCTGGTGGCACTGCTGTTTGTCGCTGTCTCGATCGGTACCAGCGTGCTGACGCCGGAGCCCGAGAGCCGAAGAAATACCGGTACCTACATGAGTCCGGTCGTGTTCCACTATGCCAACGTCCTGTTTCTCAGCCTGATCGCACTCATCCAGACGCAAACCTGGAAATCCTTCGGGCTGGTGATCGGCGCCGCAACGGCGGGCAGCGTGGTCTATTCCATCGTTATTGCGGTCCGCGTGCACCGCAATCCAATTTCCGACCTTCCCGACCGGTTGTGCTACGGCATCATTCCGACGCTCTGCTACGCCGCGGGCCTTGTCGTGGCGCCGCTTCTTCTCGAAGAAAAACCCGCGGGCCTCGATTTGTTGGCCGGTGCGGCGCTGCTACTGCTAGTCATCAATATCCGCAACGCTTGGGACCTCATGATTTCGCTGGCGCGTCGAGTCAATCGACCGCTGTAACTTTGATCTTGGTGCCGCCTTTCACCTTCGCCAGCGCCTTCACGTCGCCGAGCGCTTTCGCCCAGATGTTGCAGGGGCTCGCCAGCCGCGTCTCATCGCCTTGGGAGATCGGCGTGCGGCCAAAGCCGATGGCGATGGCATGGCCGTCAGGCCAATAGGCGATCTCGCCAGGCGTCACCACGGCGCGCGCCCCCTGCTCGCGCGCAACCTTCACGGGGATGTCGAAATAGACCTCCTCGCCCCAGGTGAGCGCCGAGCCGTTGATCGGCAGCGCCGCCGCGATGGCCTTTGCGGTCGGCGTGTCGAGGAGCTCGGCATCGAGGGTCAGTGAGCCGAAGTCGAAACGGATGCGCATCGCGGTCTCCCTCTTTCATCCGGCGGGCGATTGCAAGTGATGATAACCGAAACCGTTGTCGCGACGCATGCGCACTATCTTTCCTGCCCCGCTATCACGGGGGCAGATAAGCGCCATCGTTCTCGCGACGCGTTTCGCGCCCGAGCTGTGCCAAAGCATCGCAAAAGAGCCTCGCGCCGAGCCTGACCTTCGTCAGATAAGCCGGCGGTGGGGACCGGCTTCATCACGATCAATGCGCGGCAAGCCAACAAACAAAAAGGAAGCGGAACGCCGACAGGCGCAAAATTCCAAACCTCCGCGCCATACGGGCGCGGCTCGCACCCAGCGGGGTGCGCACGCCTACCGGCGTTCCACCGCAGCGCTTGCGGCAGCGAACGAACGCCACCGCTCAACTCCAGCACGTGCTTCCTGGGACCTGGCTAACCCTTCTTATTCACCAAAAATAGCGTAGCGGTGTGGCTGCAGCGCGATTTTTGCGCGCGAGGCGCGCATCTGCGATCACGTCAGATGACGCCGGTGCGGCGAGGTGCGATTTGCGTTTTTGGTTGGA
>JBAUYV010000209.1:0-11013 GCA_049584975.1 Xanthobacteraceae bacterium
CCGATCAGCTGATTCGACTGTCGACGGGAGCGTGCTCTACGCCGCCATCACCTGCTGTCCGCAATCACCGGATTGCTGTCCGCCTTGCGCTGGAATGGGTGTCCGCCTTGCACCGGATTTCGCACCCTCTTGCTCATTTCTGAGAGAAGATCCCGTCCCAAGGTAGCGTCGGGAGGAAGCGAGCATGAGCGGCGCCCGCAGCGAAGAAGTGGCGGCCAGCGTGATCCGCTTCCTGGACAACTTGCAGCTAGCGGCGGATCACGTGGAGACGAACTCGCTCCGCGAATTGCGGAAAGACGAGCAGGTGACGTTGCGCCGGGCGGCAAAGGACTTGCGACGCTACGGCGGCCCGCTGGTGGCGCTACTCAAAGATACGCACGGGGCGCTCGACATGCTCGCGCCTGTGCTAAGCGCCGCGAGGGTGATCGGGTGGTTCAGCGGACCGCTAGAGATCGGGCGCCCGCTATTCGAGCGACTGCTTCCCTTTGAGAAGGCGGCGAACATGCGCGCAATCAAGGCCGCGAAGCAGCGTCCTGCATCCGATGCCCTCGACGAGGCGATCAAGCGGTACGCTGGACGTGGAGAGAAGCGTGCGCCCGTCAAAGAGATCGCTCGGCGTGTGGAAGACGAACTCGGCGTGCCTGTGCCCGAACAAACTGTCAAACACCGCCTCAGCAAGCTTAGGCTCGTACGAAGAAAAACGGTCCGCTCTTAAAGACATGGCCATTCCTGATGGGCCGCGCTTAAAGAACGGCCCGCTTCGCGAGTTTACTGCATCCGTAAATGGCTTAGAACGGCTACGCGCGCATATGCGCGTCCATACATGGCAATAAGGTGAGCCGTGAATACAATTCAACCATGCACTACCGGGCGGAAGGTTGCGCCGGTGGTTGCGCTAACCGGGCGGAAGGCCTTCTCGATCGACGAGTTTTGCAAGCTGCACGGAATTTCGCGCGGCATGTTTTATAAGCTCCAGGCCAGTGGGAAGGGCCCGCGCATAATGAATGTTGGAACTCGCAGGCTCATCTCCGACGAGGCCGCCGCAGACTGGCGTCGCGAGCACGAGGCAACGACGGCGCAAGAGATCTCATGACGAATGGTGCGCAATGCGAACCCCGCGCGTCTGGCGACCGGCGGGGCTCGGCGGATGAAATGTTCTGGGCGGAACGGACGCAAAAATAGCCAAACAGCGCTCCAAGCGCAAGGCCCCCGCGCCCCTCATCGTCGTGTGGGCGATCAGATCAAGCGCCGTCTGCACTATTACCGCGACGAGCGCCAACGGCCGGTCTGCACCGAAGTCGAGCCGTTCGCCGAATTTGCGCGACTCCGTTGTGGGGTGCCGTACTTGGCGCTGCATCGGCGGCGCGTCGGAAGGGTCGACATCGACTGGGGCGAAGGCTCTTTGTTTGATCATCTGAGATTTAGCGCCGTGCTCGACTTCGCCGGGCTCGATGCGGCATTGGCGCTGATCTGGCGGCAATATGGGCTTGGGAAATCCCGCGGCGCTTGTGTCGTTTACGCGAGCGGCGGCGTCGCCGGTTTTATTTGCGGCGTGCCCCCGGCAGCGGGCGAGGCGGTGCGCGCCGCTGTTCGGAAAATTTTTCACGATGCGCTCGAGACCATGGCGGAGGCCGCGCTGTGAACGCCGACGATCGACGTGTGCATTTGCCTATCGGCGCCACAGTCAAGCACACCGCGCTTGGTATGTGCACCGTCATCGCCAACAACGAATCCGAAGTGGAAATACTGCTGAGCGACGGGAGCACAAAGAGCGTATCGACAAAGTTTCTTTCGCCCTATGTGCCGACATTCGATCCTTGGCAGCGATATGTCGTGCCTGCATTTCCGCTCGATATTTTTCCCGATGCCGTGCAGGAATTCATCGTCGCCCAAAGCAACGTTATCGGTTGCGACATGAGCGGGATGGCGATGACATGCTTGGCGAATTTCAGCGCCGCAATCGACCACCGTTGCAAATTAAAGATGATGCGACACGGCAATTGGTATTGCCGTCCCGCCTTATGGGTTTTGCTGGTCGGTGAATCTTCGAGCAAAAAAACGCCGATGCTGAGAGCCGCAACGGACGAGCTTCACGAGATTCAAAACCGCCTCCGAGAAACTTACGAACTGGTAGCCAAACAGGCAAAAGACGAGAAGGATTTACCACCTCCTCCGCCACGCTACGTCGTGCATGATACGACGATCGAGAAGCTCGCCGACATCTTGTCACGAAATCCGCGAGGCGTGCTGGTAGAACGAGACGAAATAGCCGGCTGGATCGGTCAAATGGAGCGATACGGCGGCACGTCGCGAGGCGCTTCCGCTGATCGCGCATTCTGGCTGCAAGCCTACGACGGCGGCGGCTATTTGGTGGACCGCATCAAGCGCGGTGAAATCTATGTTCCGAATTTAAGCGTCAGTCTGGTCGGTGGCATTCAGCCGAACCGGCTTGCCGAGCTGCACGGCTTGACCTCGGACGGTCTCTTGCAGCGATTTGTTCCGGTGCTGATGGAGCAGCCTCGTTTTCCGAAAGACGCCCCCACCGACAGTCCGTTCAGCGGGTATGCAAAGTTCACGCGGACTTTGGTCAATGCCCAACCCAAAACCTTAGTCTTGGATGACGACGCCTTGGAGCGCCTGGAGGATCTGCGCCGACATTTGCATGATCTTGAGCTGGAAGCGGATGGCGTCGCCGAAGGCTTTCAGGCTTTTGCCGGCAAGCTGGCGGGCGTCGCCGGCAGCCTGGTGTTGATTCTGTATATGCTTGAGCGCTCGCAGGACAGCGGTCATCAGGTGCCGCTTAATATCGTTGCCAACGTCGCCAGACTGATGCGCGAATTTATTTTGCCGCATGGGTTCGAATTTTACCGCGCGGCCGAGGGTGCTACCGATGGTGATCGCCTGCAACGGATCGCCAGCTACATTTTGACTTCCGGCAAGGTTCGCTTCGTCGCTTCGGATTTTACGAGCAACGTCGCCGGACTGAGAGGACTCTCCGTCTTCGATCTGAACAAGCGTATTTCACCAATGGTCGCGGGCGGCTGGCTGATCCCAGCCGACAGGGAAGTCATCAACCGGGCCTGGCTGATTAATCCCGAGGTTCGGACTCGCTTCAGGCTGCAGATCAGGGTCGAAGAGTTGCGAAAGCAAAGCGTGGCTGAGCTTATGGGCTCGCCGCGAAGATCGAGACGCTCTGATCCTGTCGACTGATCAACGGTGCCGGCGTTGCATTGGTCGGTGACGTTCGCAACGGCGGCCGTAGGCGGCGTTATGTACGAGTCATTGGTCAGTTCCCCGGAGAAGGCGCGCTCCATGCCGGTGGCACCGTCGGCGCGGGCGAACGGATCGTGTTTTGAAATGATGCAAGCAACAGTAGCAAATCCTGATGATCCTGATACGCGAGCGCGAAGAGAAATACGATACCCTCTTTTTTCTTATCTATTGCCCGCCCTCTTCCCGCATTTCCGCCCGCGCGCGCGTATCAGGAACGTCAGGATTGCCCTGCAGTGCAGCTCCCATACGGATAGCTATGCCCGTGCCATACGCGCGACCCGCGCCCAATGCCCCCGCCATGTGGCTGGGGTGGCCCTGCGTGCGGTATCGGCCCCGGACCGCCATGAGGCTGCCCCGTGCGCTTAAGATCGCCATCTCTTGCAGACCAATAAAAAGTCCAGCGCGCCGTCGTGCAGTGTGAACAGTAGAAATCGCCTATGCAAGGCGATAAAAGACACCCATGCACACCCATAAATGCAATGAAATATGGATTTTTTACATCGGCGCTGGTATGATCTTCAACAAATGTTCAATATGCAGCGCGAAAGCCGCGCGTAAGCCGCGCGTAAGCCCATCGCCGGCCCGGCACCTGTGCCCCGGAAGCCGCAGGCTGCGAGCCGCGTGTCAAACGGCGTCGACATTTTGCCGGGTGTAGATGGCCGCAGCCTGATTGCACGCCGCTACCGCGATCTCGTCGCTGCGATCGCCACAGACACGTGTGGGGCCGCCGGCATGACTGAGGCGCGGCTGCAGCTCATTCGCCGCTTCGCCGCCGCAGCCGTGATGGCCGAGGAAATGGAGGCGAGGCTGGCCAACGGCGAGCAAGTCGATATCGCCCAGCATTCCTTGCTGTCGAGCACTCTGGTTCGCCTAGCGTCGCGCATCGGCATCAACCGTGTGCCGAAGGACATCACTCCGAGCCTCGCAGAATATCTTCAGCAAAAGACTGAGGACCCGGCCGCATGAGACCGACAGTCACCATGCGCGCCGCGCTCGCCGACTCTCATCTGCTCGGCAATGCCTTGGTCGGGACCAGCTGGGCCAACTGGCGGGTGCTGGCGGTAGCGGCCGCGGGCGAGGAGTTGACTCCGGAGGAGCGCGAGATATTCCGGCGCTACACCGGCCGAGCGCGGGAGCCCGGCGCGCGGATAGAGGAGGCTTTGTTCCTGATCGGCCGTCGCGGCGGCAAGGATCGGGCGGCGGCCGCGCTGGCGACCTACTTCGCTGTGCTGGTGGACTGGTCGTTCGCGCTGGCGCGGGGGGAGCACGGTTTGGTGCTCTGCGTAGGCGCCGACACCAAACAGGCAGCGATACAGCGGAATTACATTGAGGGTGTATTCGACGCCTCGCCGATGCTGTCAGCTATGGTCGTCAGCCGCAGCGGCGACAGCATCGAGCTGTCGAATGGCATCAGCATCGAGGTTCGCGCGGCCAGCTTTCGCCGCCTGCGCGGCGTGACCTGCGTGGCGGTCATCGCCAGTGAGACGGCGTTCTGGATGACGGAAGAGAGCAGCAACCCCGACACCGAGATTCTCAACGCGGTGCGGCCGTCGCTGGCGACGACGGGCGGGCCGCTCATCATCATCACCACGCCGTATGCTCGCCGCGGCGAAGTCTGGAACACTTATCGCCGCCATTTCGGACCGCAAGGTGATCCGCTCGTGCTGGTAGCGCAGGGCACCACGCGGGACTTCAACCCCACGCTCCCCCAACGAGTGATTGATCGCGCGATGGAGCGCGATGCGGCGGCGGCGAGCGCTGAATATTTGGCCCAGTTTAGGATAGACATCGAGAGCTTCGTCGCGCGCGAAGCAGTCGAGGCGGCGGTGGTGTCCGGCCGCCGCGAGCTGCCGCCGCTGGACAGCACCACTTACTTTGCCTTCACCGACCCGGCCGGAGGCAGCGGCGGCGACAGCATGTCTCTTGCGATTGCCCACCGCGACAACGAAGGCCGCGCCATACTCGACGCCGTGCGCGAGCGCCAGCCCCCTTTCAGTCCGGCCGATTGCGTGTCGGATTTCGCCGCGCTGCTGAAGACCTACGGCGTCTCCCAGGTGGTCGGCGATCGATACGGCGGCGAGTTCGTGCGCGAGCCGTTCCGCGCGCACGGGCTAGAGTACGAGCTGGCCGCTGCGCCCAAGAGCGACTTCTACCGCGACTGGCTGCCGCTGCTGAACAGCCACCGCGTCGAGCTGCTCGATCACACGCGTCTCATAGGGCAGCTGTGTAATCTGGAGCGGCGCGTTGGGCGAAGCGGGAAAGATAGCATCGATCATGCGCCCGGCGCGCATGACGACCTGAGCAATGCCGCAGCAGCCGCGCTCGTTTTAGCCGGCGGCGAGCCCGACGCGTTGTCGGTCTGGCGCCGGCTCGGGGAGGCAGCATGAGAGCAGCCGATCAAACAAAAGAACTCTCGAACCCGCTCACCAGGGTGCGTGGCCTTGGCGCGGGGATGAGACACGCACGCGACCACGTGCGTGGCTCGGAAGGCCGCGTCGACTGCTTCGAGGCTTTCCCTTCTTGCCTGCCTCGCGGGCGGCGCGGCCTTTTTCATCAGCAAAAGGAGAATCAGATGCGACGTGACACCACAAGACTTGACGAAGTCCTAAGCCAGATCCCCGACCGCCGCGAGCCGCCCGAGCGCGACGCCGAGGCCGGCGGCCTCTCCAAAGCAAACGGCGAGCCCGAGCGCCGCGATGCTGAGGCGGCGACGCCGGACCTGCCGCTGCGGCCCAGCCCGCACAACATGGGCGAAAGCAGCGCTGATACGGACTGGCCGTCATACAACAAACTTGGCGGCGCCAACCCCGTCCCTCGGGACAACACACCAGGGCAGAAAGGACCAAATAAATGACCTACGCAACCGACACCACCCGCCGCGCGCTGTGGGACCAGGAAAACGGCAGCATCGAGGAGCGTATCAGTAACCTGGAAAACGCGATTCATGAGATCGCTAATTGTTTGAAAGAGCAGTGGGGCGAGGGCTCGACCGACCGCCGTGCTTACCGGCACTCCGCCAATGATGCGCGCGGTGCCGCCTACGACGCGCACCCGTCGATCGACGGCAGGAATCTGAGGGACTACCAGAAACTGCTCGACCAACATTTTGAGCAACAACGTCTGGACCAACTTCGTCCTCCGTTGCGAGGCGATGCTTTAGCAGGGCTGCGCGACGCGGCTTCTTTTGCTCGGCGGAGCGACATTGCCTGGAATCGTGCGGCGAACTGAGAGATGGCAGCAAAAGACAAAGCCCGCCCCGCTGGCGACGACGAGCCGAGCACGCTCGAAGCGTTTGAGATGAATCGTCGTCAAGCCGACCGCGAGCTGGCGAAGCTGCAGCAGGACGCGCGCGTCGCGGCCGCGCGCTTGATGCAGGCGGCGGGCAGCCCGATCAACAGACGCGACATCGACGCGTGGACCAAGGCGCAGAAAAAGGACGACGCCAACATCGTGCTTACCACCGTCATCGTGCCGAAGGCGTTCAAGTTCCGGCACGATGACGGCGAGCTGATCGATGTCCCCGCCGGTACGCACGCCGTCCCGACCGAGGTGGCCTCCCATTGGTGGTTCGCGGCCAACGGCGTCAAGCCCTCCGACGCAGCGTGAGCGACACGCGGCCAGGAATACAAGAAATTCGCGACCGAGTGCCTTCGCTGGGCGACCGAAGCCGAGCTGGAAGAAGACAAAGAAAACTTGCTCCGGATGGCCCGAGATTGGACTCTAGCCGCCATGCAGCTTGAAGCCGGGCCGCTGCCAAAGAGAGACAGGGACAACCAGCGGCGCTCCAAATAGCGCGCTTCGGACTGCAGTCGTTCGTCGCCTATTTCGTAGCCGTAACGGTTACGCTACGCTCCACCATGTGAGTAACTTGTCGGTTCTCGATGTTGTCATCTGGTTGGAGTTCAATGGTCAAATGACCATTTGTCAGTGATCCCGTCATGGCTCAGGTACTGGCAGTTCACGAAGATAAGACGTGGTCGTGGGGAGATTTCACTCGAGGCCCCTGGAACCTTATTGCCGTTCCTCTTGCCCTGATCGTCCTCGTGAATTTGACAGGCCGGTTCATTGAGTGGGTACCGTTGATTGATTTGGTCTCAGAAAAGTATGCGACATGGACGATTTTAGTTTTTAGTCGATCACCAATCCACATACGATCCGAGTGGTACGACTACATCGTTTTGCTCTGCGTGGTTTTTATCATCACCAACGTCGGCTACTATCGAAGAATCGGCAAATTATTCATCACAGACCTTCTATCGTTCGGCCTTTCACGCTCACTTGATCAGGGCGATCCAAATCTGAAAAAAAGCTGGCAAGCAAGGGTCGATGACCTCGGAGCATTCCTAACGGGATGCTCTACGGTTGCTGTGATTAGTTTGCTGCCCGCCTATGGTTTCTTGACCTTTATGTCGTTTTTTATTTCGCTCCACACAAACGCGATTGTGGCTTATGCTAAGTGGCCACTTGTTGCCGCTGTAGTTGTCGGCTCGGGCTGTTTAATTGCGTGGCGTTGGCTACTGACCATCGGATTGTTGTTTGCATTGTTGGTGGTCGGCAACGGCGTTTACCTGCACTGGCTCGCGACACCCCAGTTTCTGCCGGCTTAGGCATTTGCCCTTTGCACAATCTATGCCGACAAGTTGACCGCCGAAGGCCGTCGCCGGCTAATGCGCCACGGGGATCTCCCCGAGCGCGAGATTATGACCGCATCGGCCCTGTTGGGGTGCGTTGTCCGCGGGTTCGCGATCGTGCCGCCTACAGAAAAGAGAGATGACGAGGGCGGCTCGCGAACGATAAGAATGCTACCGTTGAGTCAAAGCAGACGCCTGTGCCGTTTTGGTTAACGCGGGAACTCATTGAGGTTCAGTGAGTTATAACAAAGCCCACCAGCTCCGAGGTGGGCGAGGGGCAGATGTCCTTGTATGGAGGACGCCATGAATCAATGGACCTACACAAAGATTTGCGATGTAGCAAATCTGATCCTCGGCGCAGTCCTATTGTTCTCCCCGTGGCTGTTTGGATTTGGGTCAGGACTGCCAACCGAGAATGCCGTGGTCAGTGGCATCGTCATCGCGGTGCTGTCCATAGCCGCCCTTGCGGCTTTTGCCGTTTGGGAAGAGTGGTTGAACTTGATTGTGGGCCTATGGGCCATTGCGGCTCCTTGGGTCCTGGGATTCCAGGGTACGACGGCGATGACGGTTTCTGTTGTGATCGGCGTAATTGTCGCTGTGCTGGCAGCCATCGAGCTTTGGTTGATGCACCAGCAACCGCCGCGGCTGACTGCCAACCAGTAGCGTGACGACTTTGGGAGCCCGCCCGGAATGGCCGCGGGGCGGGCTCTCAGCGTGCACGCGAAAATGTTTGAAGATTATCTTCGACATCGCCGGCGAGGCGCGGCGGTGGGGATTTTATTGCACAGGAGACACCGATGAAATCGTGGTCACGCACCGGGATTCTGAGCGTATTGGTGTTGGTAATCTCTGTTGTCGAGGCGTTCGCATACGAAGTTTCGATCCGGCGCGGCATAGAATATGTCGAACATGACGGCGTGAAGCTGCACGGCGACTTGTATCACCCCGTCTCTCGCGAACGGCCCCGATTGCCGATCGTGCCGGTGGTGATCGCCGTGCATGGCGGCGGCTGGCGAAGCGGAGGGCCGTGTCAGACGAAAGGGGCGGCAACAGATATGTTCAGCCTACAACCGCCGCGCCACATCTCGACTCTACCCGATCGCGACGGCAATCGCTTGACGCTGGGCATCACTGAGCTTCGAGGGTTGGCCGGGAGATTTGCGGTTCAAAAGACCGTCCGGGCCGCGCGCATTGAACCGCAACACCCAATCCCGGATGATCTGAAGCCCCACCCCACCGATTTTTGCTGCCTCGCTGCGCGACGCCCCATCATAAATCGCCGCCAAAGCCAACAACCGTCGGGCTTGCGATCCATCCTTGGTTTCCTTCGCAAAACTACGCAAATCAGATGCTGTAAAATCTCTGCGCAACGCTACCGCAACCGACATGGCGAATCTCCTTCGTTCGCCGGGTTGAATCTGACTCGCTGCAATTTGGGAATCCCCCAGGAGTCACTCTTTCAGGGATTTGGTATAAGACATCACAATCAATTTGTCGGAATTCAAAGACGAAGACCTGTGCCTACCGAAAATCCGACCGTCTGGTCATAGGGCTCGAACCGGTTGATGTTCACAGGCCGATGGTCGTTCTCTGCGAGCTGATCCAGTGCGCTTTCTTTGAGCTGTTGCTTCGTTTGCGTCCGAAATTGCAGACATCTCTATGGACGAATTGACCGACCTTCTCACGCTTGCCGCGCGTCAGCGAGGTCCTCCGACTGAATGTCAAGCTCCCCCACGGAATTGCAAAGCGAATAAGCCATGCCGTATCTATGAATAAGCCATGCCGTATCTATGAAGACACCATTGGCTAGGGAGGATACCTTGACGACCATTCCAAAGGTTCTGCAGGAACACATTAACACGGCTTATCCGGCGCATGTCTGCCTGATCGGCGCTATACTCCTGAATGAATACGTCCAGATCACTCCGCGCGGCAGCACGATGGTATTCGACGACGAGCACTTTGCCCTGTGGGAGCGCGGCCTGGGGACGACGAATGCCAGCCTTGCGGACGGCACCAAAGTCACCGTCTATTTCCGTAAGCCGCCATTGCGCGAGTCCGGTTTGTTGCCACGGGGCGGCATCGCGCGTTTCTACGGTACTGCAAAAATCCACAAGTCGGGACCAATCTACGAAGAAATCTGGAAACGGGTTATCGAACCAGAGAAAAAGAGCGATCCAGAAAAGAAGGGATTCGGCCTACTGATCAAGGTGGAACGGGCGGAAGACTTGAGCGGCGCACCGCTCGTAATTTGACGCCTCACCGGTTGCGAAGAGACTGGCTGGGGTCAGTCTTATCAGCGAAGTCTGTGATTTCCGACATTGGGTGACGGCCATGCCACGCTTCTATCAACCGGACCTTACAGCTGACCCGAACAGCCCATTCGTCCGGGATGCAGCCGACAAGCTTGTTCGTCGCAGCTATTGGTTGGACATGACTGATCAAACACTCGTACTGGTTATGACCAATGGCATTGGTGCAAATCTTACGAACGACGAGAAAAGAGCGCATCTCACTGACCTAGGCCGCGCACATTTGATCGACCAAGTGTGTCTTCAGGAGATTTTGCCCCCCGAGAAGTAGGGTGAGGACCTACTCAGGTCAGCCGTCATCCACCATGCCAAGCTTGACCCGCGGGGTGTTCCTGCGGACCAGTTGAGGAAGTCAATGGCGAAAAAGCCGCATCCGTTTGACGTTGCAGTCGGCGACTGTATCCGTCGAGCCCGCGTAGCACGCAAGTTGAGTCAGACAGACCTCGGCAAGGTGGCCGGCATCACATTCCAGCAGGTTCAGAAATACGAAAGAGGCACCAACCGCGTGTCGCCATCCAAGCTGTACATGATGGCACCGGCACTCGGCGTGACGCCAAGCGCCCTCCTACGGCGCGCCGAAACGATCATGGAGGAAGGCGAATGACGGCGTGGGTCAGGATCACTCAGGTCGGTTTGGCGGTGCCCGAGGCATGTCGGCGATACCCCCGAAACTGCCGCGCCGACGTGCGACCGTCGCGGCGGTTCACTGCCATAACCGGTCGTGAGCGGTCGCAGCAAATCTTGCTTGCCAGACTTGCCCGTTGAGCCCGGTTTGAGTGCCGGCGATGACCGACGAG
>JBAUYV010000210.1:0-17489 GCA_049584975.1 Xanthobacteraceae bacterium
TCGAAGGCGAGGCGCTGGCGACGCTGGTGGTCAACAAGCTGCGCGGCGGCCTCAAGGTCGCGGCCGTCAAGGCGCCCGGCTTCGGCGATCGCCGCAAGGCCATGCTGCAGGACATCGCCGTCCTGACTGGCGGCCAGGCGATCTCGGAAGATCTCGGCATCAAGCTCGAAAACGTCACGCTGGCGATGCTTGGTAAAGCCAAGAAAGTGATGATCGATAAGGAGAACACCACGATCGTCAACGGCGGCGGCAAGAAGTCCGACATCGAAGCGCGCATCTCGCAGATCAAGGCGCAGATCGAGGAGACCACATCGGACTACGACCGCGAGAAGCTGCAGGAGCGGCTGGCCAAGCTCGCCGGCGGCGTCGCGGTGATCCGCGTCGGCGGCGCCACCGAAGTCGAGGTGAAGGAGCGCAAGGATCGCGTCGATGACGCGATGCACGCGACCCGCGCCGCGGTCGAGGAAGGCGTTCTGCCCGGCGGCGGCGTTGCGCTCCTGCGCGCCACGCTCGCGCTCAAGAAGGTGCGCACCCACAACGAAGACCAGAAGCATGGCGTCGAAATCGTGCGCAAGGCGCTGTCCGCGCCGGCCCGCCAGATCGCCATCAATGCCGGTGAGGACGGCTCCGTCATCGTCGGCAAGATTCTGGAAAACGAGCAGTACGGCTACGGCTTCGACGCCCAGGGCGGCGATTACGTCGACATGGTGAAAAAGGGCATCATCGATCCGACCAAAGTCGTGCGCCAGGCTCTGCAAGGCGCGTCTTCGGTCGCCGGTCTGCTCATCACCACCGAGGCGATGGTTGCCGAACTTCCGAAGAAGAAGGACTCCATGCCTCCGATGCCGCCCGGCGGCGGGATGGATTTCTGATCCATCAGCAAACGCAAAATGCGGAGGCCCGGGAGCGATCCCGGGCCTTTTGCTTTTCGTCGTTGAGTTCGGTGACCGTGACCTCGACTACTTGTGCAAAATCGGACTCGGCGGCGGCCCGGTATCCCAAAATTTGTAGTTGAAGCCGGCGCGCAAGACGTTGGCGTCGAAGCTGACGGTTTCCGGAACGCCCGGCACAACGTTGAACATTTGCGCCGATCCAAGGTCCATATAGAGATATTCAAGCTTGAAGGTCCAATTCTGGCTGAGGGCGGTTTCTATGCCGCCTCCTACCGTCCAACCAGCCCTGAATGCGTTTCCGGAAGCCGGAGTCAAAGCATCCCAGGCGTGGACCTCACCGACGGCAAGGCCGCCGGTTATGTAGGGTAGCCAAGTACCACTGGTACCCACAGCGTAACCAAGACGCCCCCTCACCGTTCCAAATGAATCTAGCGTCGTGCCGCAATTGTGCGCGGGCGCAAATCCACACGTCGATGAACTGCCGGTGACGTTGGCCCAGGAGTAGTCGCCTTCGAGCCCAAGCACCCAGGGGCCCGATTGCCAATTGTAACCAAAAGTCCCGCCGATGAACCCGCCCTCAACGGCGAAAGAGCCATCCGCTATTGGCGGGGACGGAGGAGGCGGCGATGCAGGCGGCGAAGCCGGCGACCCGGAATCGGTCTGATTGGAATGTCCCCACGCACCACCACCCTCGACGCCCATATAGGGGCCGGTCCAATTGTAAACCCCCGTTGGAGGGGCGGCAAAAGACGGGGTGGCACTCACGGCCGCGAACAGCGCAACGTGGGTCAAAAGCAGACTTCGCAACTTCATCTCAACACATCCTCGATCGCCACTGCTAAGCAACCAGCCCTACCACCATACCTTGAAGGTCGGCTAAACACTGTGCTTTCTCGGATACAGTTGATTAGTATTTTAAACCGCGGAGGCGAATACCGCCGTCATCGATCGAAATGGGGACACGGAGGAGGATTCAGTGGGAATGAAGTTGCGGGTTTACGTGCTCGAGAGACAGCGCGTCGAACTGCGCCCGGCACCGGTCGAGCGTGCTTGGATGGAAGCAACGCCCGAGCGCTTCGCTTTCCGGTGCCTGCCTCTGAACATCGCCAATGCGCACGGCTGGGAATTGTTGTGTCCATCGGCCTTCGCAGCGACCTGGAACGGCGACGCCGGCTTGGACGGCATCTCAGTCACGCCAGACCCAGGGACCCGATCGCCGGCATTGAGCCATTTCGGCGGCGGCGTCCTGACCTTCCACGTTCCCTGCCTGTTCCGAACCGAGCCGGAATTCGATCTGATGGTTCAGGGCCCCATGAACGCGCCGAAGGACGGGATCTCGGCCTTGTCTGCCATCATCGAAACCGATTGGGCGCCCTATTCCTTCACGATGAATTGGATATTCACGCGCCCGAATGCGCCGGTGCGTTTTGAGCGCGGGGAGCCATTTTGTCATGTGTTTCCGATTCCCCGCGGCGCGCTCGAAGACGTGACGCCGGAGCTCCATGTCATTTCCGAGGAACCTGAGCTCAAGGAGCAGTACGACCGGTGGCAATTCACACGGAGCATGTTCAACTCGGATCTCAAACGCACCGGATCGCAGGCGCAAAATGAAAAATGGCAGAAGCTCTATTATCGCGGCCTGAATCCCGACGGCACGCCGAGCCAGACCAAAAGTCACCGCACACGCGTGAGGCTCAAGCCATTTATCAAATCAATTCCCTACAGCCGCCAGCAGAGCTGAATACCGCCCCGTGAAAAATCATCGGGCCGCACACGCGCCTAAGCGCACGTCAAGCGTTGCCGACGGTCAATCCGAGTATCTGTCGCGCATCATTGGGGGTCGCGACCTGATCGCCAAGCACCTCGATGATCTTGGCCGCCTTCTCAACCAGTGCCGCATTGCTCGGCGCGAGCTTGCCTTTTTCCAGATAGATGTTGTCCTCAAGCCCGACCCGCGGATGGCCGCCGAGCAGCACCGCCTGCGCCACCATCGGGAACTGATAAAGCGAAATGCCGAAGGCGAACCACGGCGCGTCCGGCGGCAGCAGGTTGCGCATATAGGTCATCGCCTCGGGCGTCGCCGGCTGGCCCCAGGAAATGCCGAGGCAGATCTGAAACATTCCGGGCGGCTTTACGTGGTCGTTCTCAATGAAGCGTTTCGCCAGCAGCAGATGGCCCGTCTCGAACACTTCCAGCTCCGGCATCACGCCCGCATCTTTGATGGCCTCCGCCATGGCCTGCAGGTGCTTCGGCGTGTTGACGAACACCCGATCGCCCATGTTGAGGCTGCCCATGTCGAGGCTGCAGATGTCAGGCTTTAGTTCGACCACGTGGCGCACCCGCTCCGCCGGCGATTTCAGCACGCTGTCGGCGCTCGGCTTCGAGGGGTCGGCCTCGTCGTGCATGAAGCGGGCGCCCGGGCCGGTAGTGAGATTGATCAGCACATCGGCGCCGCTGTCCCTGATACGCGCAACCACCTCGCGATACAGGGCAGGATCCATGCTCGGCTCGGTGGTCTGCGGATTGCGCACGTGAATGTGCACGATGGCGGCGCCCGCTTTGGCGGCGTCGATGCCGGACTTTGCGATCTGCTCGGGCGTCACCGGCACCGCTGGATTGCGGCTCGGCGTATCGGCCGAACCGGTGAGCGCGCATGAGATGATCACCTTGCGCTGCATGACCTCCCCCAGGGAATTATCGCCGCGCCGATCATGCGATCGCGCGGATACAGAGATTCTATAGCGGTCCGGGAGGGCAAAGTCGCGGGGCGGTAAGCCGCCCGCAAACGCAAACGACCACGAGCGAGAGGCGCGCGTTCATCCGGCGTCGCCTAGTCTCACCGTGGCCGTCGGGGCGATGGAGCGTTAGAATAACCGTAGTCCACCGCCGCTTAGGCACACATAGCAGGCCGCAGTGACAGCCAGATGACCTCAAAATCAGGCCAAATCCGCATCGGCATCGGCGGCTGGACCTTCGAACCGTGGCGCGGCACCTTTTATCCAAAGGGGCTGGCGCATGCGCAGGAACTTGCCTATGCGAGCCAGCACCTGACCTCGATCGAAGTCAACGGCACTTTCTACCGAACGCAGACGCCGGCGACTTTCCGGAAATGGGCGAGCGAGGTGCCGGCGGGCTTCGTGTTCGCCATCAAGGGTCCGCGCTTCGCGACCAATCGGCGGGTGCTGGCAGAGGCGGGCGACTCCGTCAAACGCTTCCTCGATTCCGGCGTGACCGAGCTTGGCGACCATCTCGGCCCCCTGCTCTGGCAATTCGCGCCGACGAAGAAATTCGACGCCGCCGACTTCGGCGCCTTCCTGGCGCTGTTACCTGACAAATTCGACGGGCGCGCCTTACGTCACGTCATCGAAGTCCGCCACGACAGCTTCTGCGTGCCGGAATTCATTTCGCTCCTGCGCAAGTTCGTCATGGGGATCGTCTACACCGACCATGTCAAATACCCCAATATTGCCGACGTGACTGGCGATTTCGTCTATGCGCGCCTGCAGCGCGGCAAGGACACGGTCCCGACCGCCTATCCACCCAAGGAGCTCGATGCCTGGACGGGCCGCCTGCGGCTATGGGCGCAAGGCAAGGCGCCGGACGACTTGCCGTGCGTCGGCTCTGCCGCCAAGACCAAGCTGGCGCCGCGCGACGTCTTTGCCTATGTGATCCACGAAGGAAAAGTCCGCGCCCCGGCAGGCGCCATGGAACTGATCAGGCGCTTGAAGGACTGAACCAGCGCGCCGTAGCAGAGCTTTGTGCGACAGGGTGCGCTGCAAAAATGTAACGGCCACGTCGACCTGGCGCGCGTACATCCGGCGTCGCCTGTCGTAACCGTGGCCGTCCCGCGGCGGAGCTAGAAGCATCCAACGCCGCTTCTACAACAGTAGGTGGTCTCTACGACTTATGCAAGGGCGACTTTTGTGGCAAGGTAAACGGCACGCTCTTTCAGCGTGCAGGGAGGCCACCCGCTCCATTGTGGTGACCGGTGATCCAAGTTCAGGGGAGTGAGTCATGTCTACAAATCAAGCGGCGAATGCAGGCGACATGCGACGCGCGCTCGCCAACGCCATTCACGAACACTGGGGAATATTTCTGGCCGAGGGGATCCTTCTGGTCATACTTGGCTTCATCGCCATCTTGGTACCGGTACTAGCGACGCTCTGGTTCACGCTTGTCGTCGGCTGGCTGTTTCTGATCTCGGGCGTCGTCGGCCTGTTCACGACCTTTCGGATGCGACACGCGCCCGGCTTCTGGTGGTCGCTGCTCTCGGGCATCCTTGGCGTTGCGGCGGGCATCGTGTTGCTGGTCTGGACCGCCAGCGGCGCGTTGTCGCTGACGCTACTGCTGAGCGCCTTCTTCATCGTCGAAGGTGTCGCATCGATCATGTACGCCATCGACCATCGCAATCAGCTGACCGGACGCTGGGGATGGATGCTGTTAAGCGGCGTGATCGATCTGATCCTCGCAGCCATCATTTTGCTCTGGCTGAGAAACCAGGATACGGCATTCGTACCGCTAGGATTGCTCATCGGCATCAACATGCTGTTCGGCGGCACCGCGATGATCGGCATGGCGCTCGCCGCGCGCCATCCGGCTTAAGTCGTCCGGCTCAAATCCGGCCGCGCGGGTCCGGCCGGCGCAAGCTCGTCCGCGACTTCGTTACGCAAGGCGTGCCAGTCGCGCGAGGCGCGCCGACGATGGCATATTGCGCAGAGCACTGCGCGCACGGCTGCAGCGCGCACGGGGAGGACACGATGCAACTGACATTCAAACTCGCCGCGTTAAGTCTCTTGGCGCTCCTGACTGTTGCCGCAGCGCCGGCGCAAGCGGACGATTACCCGAGCAAACCGATTAGGATCATTTCGGACTCCGCGCCGGGCAGCGCCATCGACGTCACGTTTCGGATGGTGATGGACCGGGTCGGCACCTTATTGGGCCAACAGATCGTGCCGGTCGATCAACCCGGCGCCAGCGGCGCGGTTGCGGCTCACGCCGCCTCCGAAGCCATCCCCGACGGCTACACGCTGTTCGCGCCGGCGCTTTCGCTATTCATTTCGCTGCCGGGCAAAGCAGACAATCTCCCGTTGATGCTGCCGCGCGACTTTCTTCCCGTGGGCTCGATAATCGATCAACCGATGTTCATTTGCGCGAGCTCATCCTCCGGCATCAAAAGCCTGGCCGATCTGATCGCGCGCGCCAAGCAGCATCCCAGCGAAGTTGGTTTTGCCACGACCGGCATCGGACGCATTACTCACCTGACGGGCCTGCTGTTGGACAGCCGGGCCGGCATCAAATTGCAGGTCGTGCCCTACACGGGCGGCCCCGCAGCCGCGCTCACCGACGTCATCGGCGGCCGCGTGCCGCTGATCATCGAGGGATATTCGGGGCTCGCCGGGGCCATCGATGCGAAAACCCTCATTCCCCTCGCCGTAGCGTCGAGCCATCGTTTGGCCGATTTCCCCAACCTGCCGACGGTGGCGGAGACGTTCCCGGGCTTCACTGCCGGCGGCTGGCAGGGCATCGCGGCGCCGCTCAAAACACCCGCGCCGGTTATCGAGAAGTTCAACGGGGCGCTTAACAAGGTGCTGGCGCAGCCGGACCTCGCCAAGCAACTGGCGTCACGGGGCGCCTACGTTAATCCGCTGTCGCCGGCCGACACCAACGCGTTCGTCAATGCGCAGCAGGCGCAATGGAAGCCAGTGCTGGACGCGTTCGCGGCCGAATCCAAATAACGGCCGGCCGGCGGCAGCCCCCTACTCTGCCGGCAGAATGATGCGCGCTCTCTCGACGCCGTTGGCGATGAACGCGATCAGCAGCACGGCGACCAGGAAGCCGAGCGCAATGACCGCTGTCGTGCCGAGCACAAGGTCGAAGCCGCCGCGGCCGTAAAGGAATGCGATCATCGACACCGCCACACCCGACACCATGAAGGTGAGGAAGTAGCGCACCGCATAAATGCGGCCGCGCCAAGCGTCGGCGGTGTAGCGGGCGATGACCAGATCGTTGAGCGTGATCTGGCCGTAGATCGCCGCCATGCTGAAGGCGAGCGCAAACAACAGCGATATGCCGGTGGCGTGCGCTGCCCACATCACGCCGGCAAACTGCGTAACGGCGCTGATGGCGAACAGAATGTGCACCGGAAAGCGCTCGACCAGACGGCCGACCGTGATCTGCGCCAGCGCGCCGCAGAGGAAAACAGCCGTGGTCAAGCCGCCGACTTCAACGAGCGAGATGCCGCCGCCAATGCGTTCGTCCACGATCTTCGGCAAGGAAATCGAAATCGTGTTGAAGACAAGACCGGCGCTGAGCGCCACTACCACGAACAAACCGAAGATCATGGCGGCCGCGTGGGCCGAAAGCTCCACGTCGGCCGCGCCGCTGCGCTTCGCCACATGCTTCCCCTCCTCGGGGACAAGCCAAAGATAGATGGCGCCGGTCACGATACAGACCAATCCGGGCACCAGGAACGCACCGCGCCAGGAAAACGCCGCGGTCAGCGCCGCGGTGACGCCCGCCGCCAGCGAAACGCCAACATTGCCGCAGACCCCGTTGAACGCCAGGGTGCGGCCGCGCTGGGTCGCGTTTTCCAGCACCATCGCGGTGCCGACCGGATGATAGATCGCAGCGAACATGCCGAGCGCAAACAGCGCAAAGCCGAGCACGTAAAGCGATGGCGCGAAGGCTGCGCCGACGAGCGATACGCCGCAGCCGAGATAAAATCCGACCATCATGTTACGGCGGCTCCAGCGGTCGGCGAGCCAGCCCGCGGGCAGCGAAAACAGGCCAAACGCGACAAACGACGCGGTCGAAAGCCCGATCAGCGTCGCGTAAGACTCTCCGTAGGCAGCCTGCAGCTCGATGACGACGGTCGGATAAATCAGGATGACGAAATGATCGAGCGCGTGGGCAAAATTGAGAAAGCCGATGGATCGCCGCCGGCCCGCCGGATCGGAAGCGCCTGCGGACGCAAACTGACTTGGGACCGAAGCCTCAGCGCTCATTGTCGTGTCCTTGCTGCACGCGCAGACGTAATATCTATCCCACCAGTTTGCGCCGACCTACCCGAAATCTGCAGGGCAGACGGGCAAAGACATAAATCACTGAAAATTCACCCTTTGCGCTTCCCCCGCCCCGGTTCCCCAACTCCGGCTATGTCCGCGGACCGCGCGCTCACCGGGGTGTTGATCGGGATTGCGGGCAGCGGCTCGCCAGCGGCAAGACAACGCGCGCGAGACTGCGGGCGATTGCCTCGCGAGCCTACTTTGATTTCACCGACTCGAGTTTCGCGCGTTTGGGCGCTGGTGTGATGATCTCGAACTGTTCGCGAGGCCGCAGCTGCGATTCCAAGACGCTGATGATCCTTTCGACTCGCGTCAATTCGAGTCCAGCGCGCGTATATATGCCGCTGCGTACTTGCGGAAGCTCCGGCAAGACTGAATCATCCGCCACGATGGCGCCATCGCTGATCGAACGCGCGGGAATGGCCATAATCCCCACATTGCCGGCCACCGCCGCGAGACGCGCATTCATCTGAGCGCTGACGAAGACAGTCCCATAGCGCAGGCCGGCTCGCCGCAAAGCTGCGATCCCGACTTGGTCGGCGAGACTGGCGGGATTGCTCACCAACGGAATAGGCTTGGTCGGGTCGAGGCAAAAGTCAGGTCCCTTCACCCAATAAAGCGGGTCCCACCACTCCAACACGGCGACGGGCGGCGGCCTCGACGCCTCCATCAGGAGAGCGATATCGATATAGCCGCCTTCAAGTCCTTTCAACAAAAACTGCGAGCCCAAATTCCGAAAAGTCACGTCGCTGCGTTTGTCCGCGACGAATTCAGCGAAGAGACCGGAGAGCACGGACGTAGCGATGCTGTTGTGCAGGCCAAGAACGATTTGGTTCTTATTGTATGGCCTCACATTCGCCACCGAGAGAAGCTGATCGTTGTTGCTCAGCACGCGGCGCGCATGCTCGATGATGACTTCCCCGTAATCGGTGGGACGCGGACTCCCGCTTGATAGATCGAAGATCTCGCCGGCGACGATGCGCTGCAGACGCTTTACGTGCGAGCTTACCGACGGCTGACTCAAGCCTAGCTCCCGGGCCGCCCGCGTGTAGGATCCCAAGTCCGCGATGGCAACCGCAGTGCGCAGCAATTCAATCGGAATATTTCTTCCTTCGTGCCTTCGGTGCATGTATGCCCCCCACAGAGTTACACGCGTTCCACTCCTGCATCGCTAACAAACAGCCCGAGCGCTCTCCCAAGCGGTCGTGAAGACGCTCTCGACTGTCATAATCCTTTTTAACGGCTCGGCCCGCAAGGGACTGATTCGGGCCCCGGCTTCACGGGGCGCCGGCGAGAAACCGCCGGGTCAACAATCGGCGCTGAGAACGCGCAGCGCATGCTCGATGACAACTTCTCCGTATTCAGTGGGTCGCAGACCGGCGCTCGACCTTTCAAATACCTTGTCGCCAACGATCTTCTCCAGACGCTTCAGGCGCGCGCTAAGCGAAGGCTGACTCAAGCCGAGATGCCGCCCTGCCTGAAAGTAGGATCCTAAGTATTCTACGGCGGCAGCGGTGCGCAGAAGCTCGAGCGGTATCTCTGGTCCTTCATACCTGCGGTGCATGTCTATCCTTACCAGAGTAACACACGTTCCAGTTGTTCCGCTAGTGAACAGCCCGAGCGCGTGCCAGCACGGTCGCGGAGGCATTCAGCGTTCTCACCATAATCTTTTTTAACTCGTCGGCCGGCAAGGGGCTGATTTCCGCGCCGATTTTGCCGGCATCGGCAAGGAATTCCGGATCAGCCATGGTCGCATTGAAGGCGTCGCGCAGTTCGCCGATGCGCTCCGCGGGGACATCCGGCGGCGCCACAACGGTGCGACCGACGGCGGAGCTGCTGGCCAGGAATTCGAACAGCGCCCGGTCCTCACTCGTTTTGCCAAACTCGACGATGGACGGAATCTCCGGTAACGCCGAATGTCGCGCCAGCCCGAATTGAACCAGGATCCTCACCAGCTTGTTCGCCGTCCAATCCTTGTGGATGGTCGCCATGGCGTTGACCGAACTGTACGAGCCGTCCACCTCACCTCGCTGAACAGCCAGCTCCCCTTCCGCCGTGCTGTGATAACCCTTCACGATCTTGAAACGCGTGCCGATCACCTCGTTCAGCAGGAGCGGGAAATCGTCGAGCGATCCGCCCACGGAGGCGAGAAGAGTCTCTCTGCGTTTGACGTCTTCCAGTGCCTTGATCGGGGTTGTATGCCACACGTAGCTGAGTTCCACATTTGCGCCGATGCGGCCGATCCAGTTGAATTTCAGAACGTCGTAGCGGACGCCCTCCATCTGCGTGGCCTGGTCCTCTGCCACCGATTGCCTGATGACGCCGAGGGCGGTCCCGTCCTTTGCGGCCACGTTATACATCAGGTTCACACCGATGAGGCCGCCGCCGCCGGGAACATTGGACACCATGAAGCCCGGCGCGCCCGGCAGGTGCCGGCCAATGTGGCGTGCAATCAGCCTCGCATAGAAGTCATAGCCGCCGCCCGCCGGGCCGCCCGCATAAACCGTGATATTCTTGCCCTTGAAGAAGGGCTCGGGCGATGGCGCGGGTACGGCCGCGACGTTCATCGCAAGCATCACGCCGAATGCAACAGCAGCCGCGGCTATCGATCTCATCGTCCGATCATTTTCCCGCAGGTGCGCGAACAGCGCGCTGAAACTCTTCTAGCCGGCCGCTCTCATAATGCGCGCTTAAGTCCTATCAGAAATTCGGAAGATAGCCAATTTCACAATCGCCATTCCATAGCCGGCGTTCAACCGTCATCGGAATTTCTGATAGCGGTGGCACCTCGCTATCGAACACAAAAGTGTTTCAAGCCCTCGATTTATTCGCCATGAGGGGTTAATCGTTTGCTTCGGTCGCGTGCGCAACCGACTCGGGGACGGCAAGGCACGGGGCAAATGTCGAAGCGCACCTCAAAGAAAAATGGACCTGGGGGACGGTCGCGTTCAACCGCCAATTACATCGCGGAGATGACGCGGGGGCTGGCGCAGCTCGCGCGCGCCGATCAATGCGACGCGCTTGCCGACATGCTCGATCGCGTTTCCAACGAAGCAGAAATCACGGCGTGCTCGCAAACGGACTCAAACGAGACTGATTGAGCCTGCACTTCCGCCGCCGCGCATTGCAGCGCGAAGGTGTATCGTGGCCGGTTAAGGCCAAAACCCGAATCGGCGCCTAACGCGGCCGGCACTTGCGCCCTCCCCGCGCCTTTATGCTTCGTCGCGGCCCTAGGCGAATTCCACAGCTTTCCGCGCAACCTGCCCACGCATTCCTTGCGGTCAGACACCGTTAAGATACACAGTTCCAGGTTGAAGATGGCGGCTAGAGGTCTATCGGGGGAGCGGCCTCAGTGGGTGCGTTGCGGGGTGCCGTCGCGATGGTCGTCGCCGTCGCGGGCATGGTAGCGAGCGCCACTGTGGACCGGGCCGACGCAGGCGGACCCGACGATCCTTCTTTACTGCTTTTCTCGGGCACTGATCTCTGGCGCTACGGCGCATTCCTTTACGGCGGAGTGCTATGGGCACCCGATGGCCTCGATAACAACGGGTTTATCGGCAAAGTGCTGCTCGACGGGGGCGAATACAGCTATGTATCGGGCGACCTCAACGAGACGATCGACGGCACCAAGCTATCGGCGGCCGTTCTCCCGGGCTGGCGATTTATCCGCGACGGCCTCACCGTCAGTCTCTTCACCGGTCCGGTCGTTCAGGACTACCGGCTGACGCCCTACGATCCCGGCAGCCGATTGCACGGCCTCTACGCCGGCGCGGAGTTCGCAAGCGACATCTGGTATCAGCCGAACGCAACGACCATGGCGGCGCTCAACGGCTCCATCACTTCCATCGGCCCAACCGGATACGTGCGAGCCACGTTCGCCTTCCGCTTCCTTACGCCGGCCTTCGTCGGCCCCGAGATTGCGGAGATCTGGTGCGGGGATTTCCAGCAGATGGAGTTCGGCGCCCAAATTACCGGTCCGCGCATCAACACGGTCGAGTGGTCCATGGGCAGCGGTTTTGCGTTGACCTCCGACCAGCGCTACGGCCCCTATCTGCGGCTCGGATTCGACGCGCGATATTGAACGACCCATCCGGCACGGCGCGGACGACGCTGCCGGCGGATTTTTCCCACGGCAAAGTGAAGTTTGGCCTTACTCAGGGCGAGGCGCCCTTGACTCACGAATGCTTGAGGAGGCCGCTAAACCGCGTTGCCTCCTCGTGCAGAAACGTACCGAGCCGCTCCGAGTTCATGTAGAAAATTTCGACACCCTGCTTGGCGAAGGCATCACGGACCTCGGGCACGGCCAGAGCTTTGGCGATTTCCTCGTCCACGTGCGCGATGATCGGCACCGGCGTGCCGCCAGTGGCCATAATGCAAATCCATCCGTGAATCTGCATCTCAGGCAGTCCCGCTTCCGCCGAAGTCGGAATATCGGGTGCTAGCAAGGATCGTGGAGGCGAAGTCACGGCCAAAGCCTTGAGCGCCCCGCTGCGGACGTGTGGCAGCAACGACGCCATCGAGCCAACCGCAAGGTCCACCCGGTTTGCGATCAGGTCTGGTATGGCCTGGGTGATACCGTCGTAGGGCACAAAGGTGAGTTCGATGTCGCCATATTGCGCAAGCATCTCCGCCGCAAGGTGACCGGGCGTGCCGATCACCGACATGGCGATGCTGACCGACTTCGGCTTTTGTTTTGCAATTTTTATGACGTCAGTAATGTTTTTCGCGGGAAAGGCCGGCGCCGCGACGAGCAGCAATTTTGCCGACACCACCATCGACACCGGCACAAGATCGCGCTCGTAATCGAAGCCGGGGTTGGGCAGCAATGTGGGATTGACAGCCTGGTTCGAACCGGTGACCAAAAGCGTATGGCCGTCGGGTTCCGCCCTCGCCACGATAGCGGCGGCGATATTGCCGCCGGCACCTGGCCGGTTTTCCAGCACACCAATGGAGGCTGATAGGTAGTTCGATAGCTCGCGCGGCACGATGTCGGTCATGCCACCGGCCGCCGACCCTGTTTCGAATCTGAACGGCTTCGTTCCCAGCCAACTCTCCGCGCCGGACGCCGCCTGCGCCGCACAGGCCAAAGTCACGAGCAAAAGTGTCGGCAATTTCACCAACCCGCTCTCCAACACACGGTCGGTTTGTTACTACTCGCAAAACGAGTACACTGGTTTACATCGCGCACGAGCTTCGAAAAGTCGAGCAAATTCTCGAATAAAAAGAGCCACTAGCTTCTGGAAGTCGTCTATGGACCTGCGCCAGCTTCGTTACTTCGTCGGGATTGTCCAGGCCGGCAGCCTCTCACGCGCCGCCGATCAACTGCACGTCGCGCAGTCCGCGATCAGCCATCATCTCGCCAGCCTCGAGTCCGATCTGGAGAGGCAACTGGTCACGCGCGGCCCAAAAGGCATCCAGCTCACAGAAGCGGGAAGCATCCTGTATCGGCACGCCGAGGCAATCCTGCGGCATGTCGAATCTGCCAAGCGGGACGCCATGAGCGCGCTCAAAGTCCCTTCTGGTCGGGTGTCTATCGGACTTCCGGTCGCATGGACGCCAATCCTGAGCTACGAACTCTTCGCGCGCGTGCGCAGCGCATATTCGCAGATCCTGCTGCATCTCACTGATGGCAACAGTTCGCTGCTGCGCGAGAGGCTGGTCAATGGCCGTCTCGACATCGCCGTACTGTTTACTGGGCAGCCCGAGCGCGGCCTTGCCGTCGAGCCGCTCCTCCATGAGGAACTGTTCTATGTGACGGGGGAGCCGGATGCATCGCCCATAACGGTCGCCGACGCGGCGCAACGCCCGCTGCTGGTGCCCGGTCCTGGTAGCGCCGTCCAACGCGCCGCCCAGGAAGTGTTCAGCCAACATGGGCTAACCGTCACGCCGATTGGCGAAATCGACACCCACATTACGCTTCTCCGCGCCATTGCATCAGGTATCGGCAACTCGATCCTGCCATGGTGCGAGCTTTACGATGGCGAACAAAGAACTGTCCTCAACTGGAGGCGCTTTGCCGATGCGAAGTTGGTCCGAACCGTTTCGCTGTGCTTTTCCGAGGTAGGCCAGCGCAGTCCCGCCATCGAAGCCGTCGCGCTGACTTTGAAATCCATGGTCCGCGAACTGGTCGAGAGCGGTACCTGGCAGGGCGTTTCGCTGATCGCTGCTCCCGCAGAGCTATCTCATTCCCTGGCCCCCCCATAGAAACTCGGGATTGGACATCCCCGGACACACGCCCCTACGCTCGGCTAGCCGAATCTACCTATGGAAGATCCGAATAGGCCTCGCAGGATTTCCGGTTTTACGGCCAACCGACAACGGCGCACAGCAATTGAGTGCTTGAATGCCAAAGCGCGCCGACGCCTTTGACATCAGTGTAGGCAAGCGTGTCAGGGCCTACCGCATCAGCCTGGGAATGTCTCAATCTGCGCTCGCCGAAAAGGTCGGCGTAACCTTCCAGCAGATTCAGAAATACGAAAACGGTATCAATCGTATGGCAGCTGGCCGGCTCAAAAGGGTGGCCGCCGTTCTTGGCCTGCCAATTGCCGCACTCCTCGGCGAGAACAAGAGCGGCGGCAATGGGAATACCGACGACTTGCTGACAGAAATCCTTTCCCAACCATATGCAACAAGACTCTTGCGCGCCTTTCGCGCCATCAAGCCTGCCAAAGAGCGCCGCGCCTTGGTGAAACTCGCGGAGCGCATGGGACGAAACCCTGGCTGACGGGCGCATCGAGGCGCTCGAATGGTCGATGGGCACCGGATTGGCGTTGACCCCCGACCAGCGCTACGGCTCCTCCCTGCGGGCCGGATTCAGTGCGCGAAGTTAAGCCTGTCATCTGCAGGCCGACCCAGCGGTTCCGGTCCCCAGCCGGTCCGGCTACTGTCTGCGGCTACGGACGGAGCAGGATACCCGCATGGGCAACGACCGCCTGGCTGCATTCAGTGACGGCGTCATCGCCATCCTGATCACCATCATGGTTCTGGAATTGCGCATCCCGCACGGCGCCGACTGGCTCACACTCGCAAAAATGGCTCCGAGCTTTATGACTTACGTCATGAGCTTCCTCTATCTGGCGATCTACTGGAACAACCATCATCATCTCCTTCACACGGTCACGCGGGTTGACGGGCTCATCCTGTGGGCCAATTCAAACCTGTTGTTCTGGCTCTCGCTGGTGCCCGCGGCCACGGCCTGGATGGGCGAGAATCTGGCGGCGCCCTTGCCGACCGCGTTCTATGGCGTGGTGCTGCTCATGCCCGCCATCGCCTACTTCCTGCTGCAGAAAGCAATCCTGCACCGAGAGGGGGCGCATTCGGTACTGGCGCAGGCGCTGGGCCGCGACATTAAGGGCAAGCTCTCGCCGGTATTTTATGTCACAGGTATCGTACTGGCGTTTATCTATCCTTGGGCATCGGTGGCGATCTATGTGCTGGTCGCACTGATGTGGCTCGTTCCCGACCGGCGCATCGAGAGGACGATCGGAAAGACCTGACGCGGATCGACGAAGCAATCCACTCAGAATCAAAACGGGACCTTACCCATGCATGTACGCTGGCTGCGATTTGCAGCGGCATCGCTTTTCCTGCTGCCGATGCTCGGCACCGCTACGGCGCGGGCGCAAAGCTATCCCACGCATCCTGTCCGGCTCATTTCGGATTCGGCGCCGGGTAGCGCCATCGACGTCACCATGCGGATTATCGCCGGCGGGCTCGACCGAGTCTGGGGCCAGCAGGCCGTGGTCATCAATCAGCCCGGCGCCGGCGGCGCCATTGCCGCGCACAACGCTTCGACCGCGGCACCGGACGGCTACACGCTCGGCATGATGGCCCTTTCGGCTTTTGTGGCGCCTGCCGGTTCGGCTGACAATCTGCCGATCCAGGTGCCCAAGGATTTTATCCCGATTGGTTATCTCGGTGGCGCACCTCTCTTCGTCACGGCAGCGCATTGGGTCGGCGTCAAAACGCTTCCCGAGTTAATCGCCAAGGCCAAACAGGAGCCGGGCAAGGTCGCCTACGGCGCCAACGGCGTCGGGCGGCTAACGAATCTGACCGGCGAACTTTTGCAAAGCCGCGCCGGTATTAGGCTTCTAATGGTGCCGTATTCCGCAGGCACTACGGCCGTACTGAACGACATGATAGGCGGACGCATCGCACTCACGTTCGATTCCTATTCGGGCATCGCTGGCGCGGTCTCCGCCGGGAGCGCCGTCCCGCTTGCAGTCGCGTCAGCCCACCGCCTGCCTAACTTCCCCAATGTGCCGACCGTTGCGGAGACGCTGCCGGGCTTCGCCGCCGTCGGCTGGCAGGTCTTAGTCGCGCCGCCCGGAACACCCGAGGCTATCGTGCAAAAAGCCAATGCCGATCTGATCAAGGTGACAACCGACCCGGAAGTTATCGAACGGCTCGCCGGTTTCGGCCGCGAAGGCATTCCGATGTCGCCGGCCGAGACTTTGGCGTTCATTCAAGACGAACAGGAGAAATGGGCACCGATCGTCAAGCAGATCGGCGTAAGTCGTTAGACTGAGGTTCTGTCAGAGCTTCGCCGCACTCAACCGGACTACGCGGCTCAGCCCTTTTCGTCGCAGACCCAGGCGCGTACGACGCAGTCACGGCCGCCGAATTCATAGCAGCGCCGCATCGAGGCGTTCTCCGCCTTGCCGAGGTGCGATCCGACGGCCCAGCCATAGGACCCGCACGGGCGTTTGGCGTCGACCGCCATCGCGGCGCAGGCGCGGCGAAGGTCCCCCACAATCTTGCAATCGCCGCCCGCACATTTCTTCATCGCTGCGGCGCGCGCGTCCGCCATATAGCGATAATCGAAGCCGTAGCCGTAGGCACCGCAAGCGCCGACCGCCAAGGCGCCAGCAGCACTGGCCACCGCAACACTGGCGATCAAAAAGCCCGCCGCCGCCACGGCGAGTGCGGAATTGCGTTTCAGACCGGTCATCTATCCCCTCCCCCGAAGGAGCCGGCGAACGCTAAGGCCGAAGGGTTGCCAGTTGGTGAATCGGCCTCGCCACGGTGGGCATGCATCGCTAGCCGGTTCCGTAGGGGTGGGTCTGAGACCCGCCCCCACCCAGAACGCCGAGATGACGCTCAGGTCTTTTCCAGCTCCGCCTTCACCGCCTTGAGCGCCTCGGGGGTGTCGACGTCGGTCAGCGCCGCGTTGCCGGTGAGCGGCACCTCGGCAACGGCTTCGGGATGGCGGCCGATCAGGTAGCGCGCCCCGACATCGCCTTCTACCGTCGTCAGGTCGGAGAAGAACCGGCGCGACCAGACAACCGGATTGCCGCGCTTGCCCTCAATGGTCGGCACGACCACCAAAGCGCCTTTGTCTGGATCAAATGCTCCAATCAGACAATCAATCAGCGCGGCATCGACCTGCGGCATGTCGCCGAGACAGACGATGGCGCCGTCGGCTTCTGCCGGCAGCGCCGCAATGCCGGTCTTAAGCGACGTGCCAAGGCCGTCGGCAAAGTGCGGGTTATGAACAAACCGAACCGGCAGCCCGGCGAGCGCCGCTTCGACG
>JBAUYV010000211.1:0-2271 GCA_049584975.1 Xanthobacteraceae bacterium
AATCTGCGGAACGCCGCGATGGTCGCGCTGCCGCCGGTCGTCGCCGCGCGACCGCCCTCGCGGGCGAGCGCCTGCTTGAGCGCATGCACGATCAGCGCGCGCACCAGGCCGGCATTGCGAAAACGCACTTCGGCTTTGGCCGGATGCACGTTGACGTCGACCTCGCGCGCCGGGAGCGCGACGAACAGAGCGACCAGCGGGTGGCGGTCGCGCGGCAGATAATCGGCGTAGGCGGCGCGCACCGCGCCGACCAGGAGCTTGTCGCGAACCGGCCGGCCGTTGACGAAGAGATATTGGCCGAGCGCGTTGGCGCGGGTGAGCGTCGGCAGCGCCGCGTAGCCGGCGACGTTAACGCCGTCGCGTTCGGCCGCGATCTCGACCGCGTTGGCGCGGAAATCGGCGCCGAGCAAATCGCCAAGGCGCGCGAGACGCCCGGTCGCCCCGGGGAGCGTCGCGGCAAAGCTGACCGGCGCGCGCTCTTCGCCGGCGAGCGTGAAGGCGACATCCGGCCGGCTCATGGCGAGCCGGCGCACCACCTCGCGCACCGCCTCGGCCTCGGTGCGGTCAAGTTTCAGGAACTTCAGCCGCGCCGGCGTCGCGTGAAACAGATCGCGCACATCGACGCGGGTGCCTTCGCCCAGCGCCGCGGGTTTGACCTCCGACTTCGCGCCGGCATCGACCTCGATGCCCCAGGCGTGCGGCTCGCCGGCGTGGCGCGTGGTCATCGTCAGCCGCGCCACCGCGCCGATCGACGGCAACGCCTCGCCGCGGAAGCCAAGCGTACGGATGGAGATGAGATCGTCGCCGGCGAGCTTCGAGGTGGCGTGGCGCTCGACCGCTAGCGCCAGATCGGCGCGGGTCATGCCCTCGCCGTCATCGGTGACGCAGATCAGCCGCCGGCCGCCGCCGTCGGTGAGCACGTCGATGCGGTGCGCGCCGGCATCGAGCGCGTTCTCGACCAACTCCTTGACCACGCTCGCCGGACGCTCGACCACCTCGCCAGCGGCGATGCGGTTGACCATGGCTTCGGATAGCTGGCGGACGGGCATGCGGCGACTCAGGTCGGGACGCTTTCGACTCTACCGGCGAGCCAAGGGCTGCGGGAAGGGTCATGCTAATCGCCCTCGCGCCGCCAAGGACGCCGGGCGGCGTGGCGGATGTGGACAATCCACACTTCCTCGCCGACCACACGGTAATAAACCTTGTACGGCAGGCGCGGCACGATCAATTCACGGACACCGGGTTCATCGGTGGCCGGCGCCGAATAGGGAAAATGCTCCAGGCGTCGAATAGAGTTCTCGATCGCGCGTTCGACCGTCCGTGCACCCTGCAGAGTTCGCCTTTCGAGGTAGTCGAAGATCGCCTCGCGGTCCGCGAACGCCCGCGGCGTATAGCGAATCCTCATAGACCGCGGCGTTTATTCGATCTCGCCACAACCTCGTCGGGAACGAACTCGCCACGCTCGGCCTGGGCAAGGCCTTCGCGGATCGCCGCTCGCGTTTCATCGTCCAGCTCGACGACGGGTGCGTCGCCGCCCGCCATCTGCAACATCACGGCGGCCACGGCTTCCTGCTCATCCTCGGGAAGCTCGCGGACTTTGTCGATGGCTTTTTCCAGCAGTTTCGTCATGAGTTGATTATACCGCGTGGCGCCCGCTGCATCAATCAAACGAAGGCTTCGCCTGGCGCAAGTGCTTGATGCCGCCGCGGCGCTTCTTGCCTTCGATGCGGCGCTCACGCGAGGCTTTGGTCGGTTTGGTCGGCCGCCGCTTGATGGGCGCAATCGCGGCGCGGCGAATAAGATCGATGAGGCGGTCGCGCGCGTCTTCGCGGTTGCGCGCCTGGGTGCGGTGGCGCTGCGCGATGATGACGAGAACGCCGTCGCGAGTCAGCCGCGTTCCGGCGAGCCGTTCGAGCCGCGCCGCAACGTCGGGCGGCAGCGACGGCGAATGCCGCACGTCAAAACGCAGTTGCACCGCGGTCGAAAGCTTGTTGACGTTCTGCCCGCCCGGCCCCGAGGCGCGCACGAAGCTCTCTTCGATCTCACGCTCGTCGATGCCGATCTTTGCGGTGACACGGATCATGGCTTACGCCCGTTATCGTGTTCCGCAAATGCGGACCATCCAGCAATGGGCGTCGCCGTTATATACGCAAATCCGGATACTGCATCATCCGCCCGCGCGGATGACGAGAAGCCCGTGCCGCCTAGTGCAAATCCCCGGCCGGCATCCCGGCCGCGCTGCCGCCGGGCCCGAGAAGCGCAGGGTGAGCG
>JBAUYV010000212.1:0-40454 GCA_049584975.1 Xanthobacteraceae bacterium
CAGGCCACGGCCGAGCGGAGAAACCAGCCGCGCCCGATCGGCGGCACGTAGAGCGCCTCGTCCCAGCCGGTCGGCGTGAACCAAGTCTCGCGCAGGAGTTGGGTGATCTGGGTACGCGAATACGGGCGGCCGTGGCCGAATGGAGTCGTATCCATCCGCGCCCATAACCCTCGCCGGTTGGGCACGACGGCGAGCAATCGCCCGCCTGGGGCCAGCACGCGCCAGACCTCGCGCAGCAGTTCGGCCGGATCGGCCGACATTTCGAGCGAGTGCACGAGCAGCACCCGATCAACCGCTGAATCGGTCAGCGGCAACTCGTCCTCTTCGACGAGCGCCGCCAGCGCCGGCCGCGTCGAAGGCCAGCGAACGACTCCCTGGGGCGCCGGCATCAGCGCCAGGCAGCGTTCGGCTTCTTGGCGAAATAGCCCGAGATATGGGATCGCATAGCCGACCCCCAGCACGCGCTGCGCCCGCGTGTCCTTCCAGCGGCCCCGGATGCCACGGCCGACAAACCGCCGGGCGACGACGCCGAGCCGCTGGGCATAGAAGTTGCGAAGGTCGACCACATCCATGGCAACAAAATAGCATGTCATTGCAGGGCGCGCTGACCCGCCTTCGCTCGTTGGACGAGCTACGGCGGGTACGAGTCCGCCGAAGCGCGGAGCGCGAAGGCGGAAAGCGTGAGCCTGGAATCCATGGCCACCGATCTTGCGGTTAAAGGTCGGCAGCGCCTACTCTAACTTGCTGTGATTACGGACTGTGGGTTCCTCGCTGGCGCGCGGCCCCGGAATGACGGTGAAAAAATGGCCGCAGAAACTTATCTTTTTCCCTGCCTGAAAGACAATTTCGGCGTCCTGCTGCACCATCCGCAAAGCGGCGCGACAGCTTCGATCGACGCACCGGACGCGGCGGCCGTCGAAGCGGCGCTGAAGAAGACCGGCTGGCGGCTCACCGATATCCTGGTAACCCATCACCACGCCGACCACACCCAGGGGGTCGGGGCGCTCAAGGACCATTACAAGTGCCGCGTCGTCGCGCCGCGCAACGAAGCCGCGCGCATCGCGCATGTGGATGAGACAGTGGGCGAGGGCGATACGGTGCGCGTCGGTGCGCTGCAAGGGCGGGTGATTGACACGCCGGGCCACACCGCGGGCCACATCTCTTATTTCTTCCCGGCTGACAAGCTTGCCTTCGTGGGCGACACGCTGTTTTCGATCGGCTGCGGCCGCGTCATCGAAGGCAATCCGGAGATGATGTGGCAGTCGCTGCTCAAGCTGCGCGGACTGCCCGACGACACTCAGTTCTATTGCGGCCACGAATACACCGAGGCGAACATCCGCTTCGCTAAGACAGTCGAGCCCAACAACAAGGCGCTCGCAGCGCGCGCCGAAGAGGTGATGAAGCTGACGGCCGCGCACCAGTTCACGGTCCCGGCGACGATCGGCGCCGAGAAGGTGGAGAATCCGTTTCTGCGCGCCGATAATCCCGAGGTGGCGAAGCTGGTCGGGTTGTCCGGCAAGCCGGCCTGGCAGGTGTTCGCGGAGATCCGCGAGCGGAAGAACCGTTTTTGACACTTCTCATATGAACCACCTTTGAGTTCACCGCTCCTCACAGCTGCGGAAGTCATCCGGCTCCTCGATCTCAAGCCGCATCCGGAAGGCGGCCATTTCCGCGAGACGTTTCGTGACGGGTGCGCCAACGCCGGTGGGCGAGCGGCATCGACCGCGATCTATTTCCTTCTCGCGCGCGGTGAGCGTTCACACTGGCATCGCGTCGACGCGGTCGAAGTTTGGCACTGGTATGCGGGTGCGCCGCTCGCGCTTGAGATTTCGCAGACTCCCGCGCGCGTCGAACGCGTGATGCTCGGGAGCGATCTCAATGCCGGCGACCGTCCGCAGGCCGTGGTGCCGGCTCACGCCTGGCAAGCGGCGCAATCGCTCGGCGACTGGACACTGGTCGGCTGCACCGTGGCGCCGGGTTTCGAGTTCGCGGGCTTCGAATTGGCGCCTAAGGGATGGGAGCCGGAATAGTTTTCTGCGGCCGTAGGGGCGCCCCTTATGGGCGCCCTCGAGAGGGCGGCCACGAGGGCCGCCCCTACTAGGCGAAATACTGTCCGCCGTTGGCCGTCAGCGTCGAGCCGGTGATCAGGCCGGCGTCGTCGGAGGCGAGGAACACGACGCAGCGCGCGATTTCTTCGGGCTCGCCCAGCCGACCGATCGGAATCTGCGGCAGTACGCTCTTTTGCAACACCTCCTGCGACATCGCTTTCACCATATCGGTGGCGATATAGCCGGGGCATATGGCGTTGACCGTAATACCTACGCGCGCGCCCTCCTGCGCCAGCGCCTTGGTGAAGCCGATCTCACCCGCTTTGGCGGCAGAATAGTTCGTCTGACCGAATTGGCCCTTCTGCCCGTTGATCGAGGAGATATTGACGATGCGCCCGAACTTGCGTTCGCGCATGCCTTCGATCACCTGCCGGCACATGTTGAACAGCGAGCCAAGATTGGTGTTGATCACCTGTGTCCATTGCTCCGGCTTCATGCGATGCAGCTGGGCGTCGCGCGTGATGCCGGCATTGTTGACCAGCACATCGATCGGTCCGAGATCGGCCTCGACTTGTTTGACGCCCGCAGCGCAGGCCTCAAACGAAGAGACGTCCCACTTGTGGACGCCGATGCCGGTTTCAGCCTTGAATTTTTGCGCGGCCTCGTCATTGCCGCCGTAATTGGCGGCTACCTTGTAGCCCGCTGCCTGAAGCGCTTTGCTGATGGCTTCGCCGATGCCTCGTGTTCCGCCCGTCACCAATGCGACGCGGGGCATGATGTCCTCCCTGATCATTCTCTTTTCGTCATGGCCGGGCGAAGGGCGTTCACGCCCGTCTTCGACGGGCTATGCCCGGCCATGACGTTATGAACTAGCGCACTCTCCGCGCTCAGCGTTCCACGCACATGGCGATACCCATGCCGCCACCGATGCAGAGGGTGGCCAGACCCTTCTTGGCGTTGCGCTTCTGCATTTCGTAGAGCAACGTCACCAGGACGCGCGTACCGGAGGCGCCGATCGGATGCCCGATCGCAATGGCGCCGCCGTTGACGTTGACCTTCTTGGTGTCCCAGCCCAGGTCTTTGTTGACCGCGCAGGCCTGCGCGGCAAATGCCTCGTTGGCCTCGATGAGATCGAGGTCGCCGACGTTCCATCCGGCCTTCTTCAGCGCCGCACGCGAAGCGGGGATCGGCCCGGTGCCCATGATCTTCGGGTCGACACCGGCCTGCGCCCACGACACGATGCGGGCGAGCGGCGTCTTGCCGAGCTTGGCGGCCTCGCTCGCCTTCATCAGCACCACCGCGCCAGCGCCGTCGTTGATGCCCGAGGCATTGGCGGCCGTGACGGTGCCTTCCTTGTCGAATGCGGCGCGCAGCTTGCCGATCGCCTCGAGAGTGGTGCCATGCTTGGGATATTCGTCGCTGTCGACCACGATGTCGCCCTTGCGGCTTTTGATCGTTACCGGCGTGATTTCGTCCTTGAATCTTCCGGCCTTCTGGGCCGCTTCAGCCTTGTTCTGGGAATGGACCGCGAATTCATCCTGCTGTTGGCGCGTGATCTGCCACTGCCGGGCGACGTTTTCGGCGGTGTTGCCCATGTGATAGCCGTTGAAGGCATCCCAAAGGCCGTCCTTGATCATGGTGTCGATCATTTCGAAATTGCCCATCTTCACGCCGCTGCGCAGATGGGCGCAGTGCGGCGCCATGCTCATGGACTCCTGGCCACCCGAGACCACGATCTCGGAATCGCCATTGAGGATCGCCTGGTAGCCGAGCGCGACCGAACGCAGCCCCGATCCGCAGAGCTGGTTGACGCCCCAGGCCGGCACCTCGACTGGGATGCCTGCCGCAATGGACGCCTGGCGGGCCGGGTTCTGGCCCTCCCCGGCGGTCAGGATTTGCCCCAAGATCACTTCGGAGACCCGCGTCGGCTCGACGCCGGCTTGGAAGATCGCAGCTTTGATTGCGGCCTTGCCGAGCTCGTGGGCCGGCAGCGATGCGAATGCGCCGTTGAATGAACCGACCGCCGTGCGCGTCGCGCTGGCGATGACGATGTCGTCTTTCATGGGAGGTTCCTTCCGGACAATGGGGAATTATGTGACGCGCGGGCTCGCCGCGGCCTAATCTCAATATATGTCATAAGGACGCGATCCGCAGCCGACAAGGCAAAAGGCGCTTGGTCGCGGTTAGCCAAAGTCCAAGTTGGCGCGACGACCTGTCACAAAACGGTAGCCGCGCCGCAAGAAAGCGCCTATTTTGCTGCAAGGCCACGCGGTTCCCAGACGCTGCTGCAAGGCACTCATGTCCGAAACCACCACCACCACTACCACCAAGACTGCAGAGCCGATCACTATCAAGAAGTACGCCAATCGGCGGCTCTACAACACCGGGACGAGCAGCTATGTCACGCTCGAAGACCTCGCGGCCATGGTCAAGACCGGCGAGGATTTCGTCGTCTATGACGCCAAGACCGGCGAGGAGATTACCCGCTCGGTGCTGACCCAAATCATTTTCGAGCAGGAGAACAAAGAAGGCCAGAACCTGCTGCCGATCACCTTTCTGCGCCAGCTGATCCGCTTCTACGGCGACAGCATGCAGATGCTGGTGCCGCGCTATCTCGAAGTCTCCATCGAGTCGCTCACGCGCGAGCAGGAGAAATTCCGCCAGCAGATGGCCCAGGCATTCGGCGTTGGCGCCTTTACGTCGCTGGAGGAACAGGTGCGGCGGAACATGGAAATGTTCGAGCGCGCCTTCGCGATGTTCGCGCCGTTCGCACGGCGGGAGAGCCAGAACGCCGCAGCGGCCGAATCCGAGAAGTCTTCTTCTTCCAAGTCCGGCGATATCGACGATCTCAAGCGTCAGCTTGAGGAGATGCAGAAGAAGGTCGACCGGCTGACCGACAAGGGCTCGGACGACTAATCTTCAAATTGCCTGCGCCAGGCCCGTGATCCACGGCCGCTCGGTAGAGGCCAGGCCAATCAGCGCGCCTTGCAGATAATCGCAGCCCCAACTCTCCAGCGTCCGAGCCGCTTCGTCGCTTTGCACCCATTCGGCCACGGTGCGTAGCTTGAGCCGCTGCGCCAACTCGATGAGTGTGCGCACGAAGGCGCGGTCGTCTTCCGACCGCAGAATGTTGGCCACGAAGGCGCCGTCTATCTTGACGATGTCGACACCGAGCTTGCGCAGGTTGCGGAATGACGTGTAGCCGGCGCCGAAATCATCCATGGCGATGCGGCAGCCGAGATCTTTGACGCGCGCCACAAAGCCGCGGGTGTCGTCGATGTCCTGGATCGCTGCGCTCTCGGTGATTTCGACCGTGAGGCGCTGCGCAACGCCGGGATGGGTGCGCAACAGCGAGATCAATCCCGTCCACCAATCCGGATCGGTCGTCGAGGGCGGCGAGACATTGAGGCTCGCGTGCAAGGTGGGTGCGGCGATCAACTCGTCGACCGCGAGCTCGAGCACGCGGTGATCGAGCAGGCGCACGAGTCCGAGACGCTCGGCGATCGGCACGATGTCGCCGGCGCCCACGAGAGTGCCGTCAGTGCGGCGAATGCGCATCAGGCATTCGTAGAAGGCGGGCCGCCGGTCGCCGGCCGCCACCACGGTCTCATAGGCGAGAAAAATTCGGCGCTCATTGAGCGCGGCGACGATCTCGTCGGTGGCGCGCATGTTCTCGCGCCGCTGCGCTTCGCGCTCGACACTCGGCCGATAGGCGAGGAAGGAGCCGCGATGTCTGTTCCTCGCCGTATCGAGCGCTTCCCGGGCGCGGGCGAGGACTTCCACCACGCTGCGGGCATGGCGCGGCGCCGTCACGCCGCCGATGGTCGCCGTCACCGTGATCGTCCCGGCGCTGGTCGACACCAGCTCATCGCGCACCGCGGTCAGAAACCGCTCGGCGGCGGTCGCCATATCGTCCGGCGTGCAATCGCGCAAAACCAGGCCGAACTTGCTGCCGGAAAAGCGGCCGAGCGTATCCTTGCCGCGCATCCGGCCGTGCAGGCGCTTGGCGACGTCGGCGATCACCTGATCGGCGACGTCGAATCCGTAGGACTCGTTGATTTGCGCCAGATTGTCGATGGCCACCAGGAGGAAGCCGCAGGACGAGCGAAAACGGATCGCATCCTCCAGCGCATCTTCGAGAACCTCGGTGAGATGGTAGCGGTTCTGTTCGCCGGTGAGCCCGTCATTGTGGGCGAGGAAATTAAGCCGGCATTCGTGCTCGTAGCGTTCATTGATGACGCGCATGACGCCGTGCGCCCGCAGCGGGCGTCCGTCGGGACCGGCAAACCAACGGCCGCTGTCCTCGACCCAGAGCTTCGTTTCCGAGGTGGGATCGGGCCGGATGCGGTATTGAATCTGATAGGGCACGCCGTGGCCATCGTCGCGCTTGTCCGATTGCATGACTGCGTCGAACCGCGCCTGCCCATTCTCAGCCTCGAGCAATTGCGCGTAGTCGCGGCCGGTCGAAATCGACTCGGCACTGCGGACCAGTAGTACGTCGGTGATGTTGGGACTCCACGACAGAACGTCGGTGCCGATGTTCCAGTCGTACGCAGCTTCGCCAACGGAGGCGAGGATTTGCGCCGCGTCGAGCGAGCCGAGCGCCGCTGTGGGCGCCGGCGTTGCGGCCGAAGCGACCGTGGAAGTGATTTCGGCGGGCGCCGCAATGGCGCTCGAACGTCGCCGACTGCTTTGGGTCACAGTCGCCTCACTGACAATGGTTGGAGCCCGCAGATGGCGCCGGCTGATCGTGCCGGGAACATCAACTTAGCGGCCGACGTTAAACGATTCGGAAAGCACAGCCCTCAAGTAACCCGCCCGAGCACGTTTACCGCGCCGCATGGGAATCACGAGCGGGCTTATCGCGCCGCGCAGGCGCGAACTCAGCCAATGGCCCAGCACCTTCAGCGACGGAAAGATCGGCTCAGGTCTTCCCCGTGCTTTCGACCTCAACCTGCCGCTGCGAGCTGCGGATGCTGATGATGAAGCCGGCTAACACATCGACCATGGCGAGGATGAGCAACAGAAAGAACGTCGATGTGGCGGCAGCTCTGACCAGAAGAAACTCGATCAGCATGGCGACGAACAAGAGCATCGACAGGACATGATCGACGATCGCTCGAACTCCCATCTGCGTCGATTTTACGACTTCGATCCAAAGCAGAAGGATGGAGCCCGCGATGATGATATCTTCCCAGGTCAGCCTCCAGACCTGCCCGGATGTCATCGACACCGAGGCCGCTTCCGTGGTCCAGATCGTATCCGGCATCGACAGAATGAACGCGACGATATTGTAGATGGCAAAGGGAATAATCAGCAGGGGAAAGCCAAGAATGTACATGGCGAGGCCCTCATTCGAGGCGGCGCGCGCTCACAATGGCGCACGCTCGCGACAAGTGTAGCCGCCCCGTGGCTTGCACTCCAGCCGATATCCGAGGGTATGGGGGATTAGGGGGATAACGCGCTCAGGCTTCCGACTTCTTGGTGAGAACCTGGCGGCCGCGGTACATGCCGGTCTTCAGGTCGATGTGGTGCGGGCGGCGCAATTCACCCGAGTCCTTGTCCTCGACGTAAGTAGGCGCCTTGAGCGCATCCGCCGACCGACGCATGCCGCGTCTGGATGGGGATGTTTTTCTTTTCGGCACGGCCATGGCGACGCACTCCTCGTATTCAGGGATGGCGGAAGGTGTCGGGCTTATAGAAGAACGGCGCCCGCAACGCTAGGGGGCGGCGGCGCGCACGCAGGCGCCGAGCCCCGGATGAGCGGCGGCGCGCCGCTCGTAAAGCCCGGCAAGCCGGTAGACCAGGGGGCCGAGGGTGCGGGCGCTGCGCACGACCGGGTTCGGCAGGATGGCGGCAAGGTCCGCGGCTTGCAGCGGGGTGAGCGTGCGCGCTGACTGGCCGAAGGCCCAACGCGCGCCCGCCTCCGCACCGAACTCGCCGTTTGGTCCCCACTCGGCAATGTTGAGGTAGATTTCAAGAATCCGCCGTTTCGGCAGTACGATGTAGAGCCACACCGCCAGCGGAAATTCCAACACTTTGCGCACGACGCTGCGTCCCTGCCAGAGGAACAGATTTTTCGCCGTCTGCTGGGTAATGGTCGAGGCGCCGCGGGCTTCGGCAACATCGTCGTCTGACTTTTGCAGCGCCTCGCGAATGGCGCCGAGATCGATGCCGCGATTGTGGCAGAACGTTCCGTCCTCGGCGATGATCACCGCGAGCGGCAGCGCCGGCGAAATGCGGTTCAGCGGTACGAACGTGCGCTGCACGCGAGCGCCCGTAGCCCAGCGCCAGAGCATCGGCGTCGAGACCGGATCGATCACCCGGTAAAACGGCGCGATGACGTAGGGGGCGATCAGCAAGGCCAGAACCGCGATTGCGCAGCCTAGGATCAGCCGGCGAAGTCCCGGCGAGCGCCACGCACGCCGCGACCACCCGCGCTGCGGCAGCCTTAGTCCGGACGGGCGGTCTCGCTGCACAGAAAACACCATCACCGACGCATCCTAGTACGCCTCTGCACCAATGCGCGTACGCCGCGCAAGCAAGTCCGCACCGCTGGCGCCAACTTCGCGCCGCTGGTAGACCTTATGCAAGACCGGATGGGAGCAGAATGTGGCAAAGGATGCCGCCGTTTCCGACGAACTGGCGCAGAAATTCCAGGCCGAGAAGGATTCAGCGTACCTGCGTTTCGTACGCAACGACGGGCTCGACATCATCAGCGCGCACTACGTGCCCAACCTTCGCACCGTCGAGCTGAAGCCGTGGCCGCGCCGTGACGCCCGAGGCGTGTACATCAACCATGAGGCGTCGCGCTTCTCCAACGATTGCTATGTCTGCGAGATTGCGCCCGGCAAAAAGCTCGAGCCGGCCCATCATCTCTACGAAGAGATGCTGCTGATCCTTTCCGGCCGCGGCTTCACCACGGTGTGGAACAATTCTGGCGCCCGCATCACCTTCGAGTGGAAGGCTGGCTCGATCTTCGCGATCCCGCTGAACTGCTGGTACCAGCATTTCAACGGCTCGGGCCGTGAGCCGGCGCGCTTCGTCGCGGTCACCAACGCGCCCTCGGTCATCAACCGCTACGACGATCTCAATTTCATCTTCAATTGTTCGTACGATTTCAAAAATCGTTTCTCCGGCGCGCCGGATTATTTTTCATCCAAGGGCGAGCAGGACGGTTTTCTGCTGCGCACCAATTTCGTCCCGGACGTGGTCAATCTGCCGCTGATCACCGCCAAAGAGCGCGGCGCCGGCGGCGGCCACATCCGCTTCAACATGGCGCGCGGCACCATTGCGAGCCACATCTCGCAGTTTCCGGTTGGCACCTACAAGAAGGCTCACGCCCACGGACCGGGCGCGCACGTGATTATTCTCACCGGCGAAGGCTATTCACTGATGTGGCCGGAGGGCGAGGCGCCGCAGCGCTTCGAATGGCAGGTCGGCACGCTCGTTGTGCCGCCCAACATGTGGCTGCACCAGCACTTCAATTCCGGCCCGACGCCGGCGCGCTATCTCGCCTTCAAGCACTGGTCGCCGCGTAACGCCCAGGGCGTCCCGATCTCGTGGATCAGCCGCCGTCTTGGCGGCACGCAGATCGATTACGCCGACGAGCATCCCAAGGTGCGGCAGTTGTTTGCCGACGCGCTCGCCCGTCACAGCCTCACGCCGCGCATGGACGCCGTCTACGCCGCCGAGGCCGCACAGCTGCCGACCCGGGCGGCGTGACTGTCTATATTCATCGGCGAAGGCCAGAATCCACATCGCCCACGGTTATCGCCTTCGAGGAAGGCCAGGTCGCGACCGCACCGGCGCACAGATGTGATCGCCACAGTGGCTCGTCATAGCGGCTTAAGATCGGAATGCGTCGAGTGGTCACCCTCGATCCATTTTCGCAGGGAAGCTGCGCGAGTTCGTTGAAGCCTTTGCCCTATTCCAGAAAACCCATAGGGCTAACGCACAATTTGTGCTCGCTCAGATTCCAAGGAAAATTATGAACGGATACCTATGTAAGAACAGCGGTATCCTTGCGAAAACGTTCGAGGACTGGTCAACTTCCGCTCCGCGAAAGGGCTTGGCTACACAAATCACGGGTGCAATTGCAAGTCCGTGGATGTTCGAGACAGCTGTCAAAAAATGCGACATGAGCTTATGGCCGCGCAGCAAGCGTAGCCTGGAGGAGCTAAGCAAAATGTGGGTCCGCAGTCTCGCGCATTTTGCTACCCGTCGTGCGTGTCACTTACTGGCTGAGCGCTTGAAAGCTCGCGACTGTCTTTGAGGCAAAGACGTGGCCGACAGGTACAACGAGGGGAAAGCTATCGACGCTGTGCTTCGGCAAATCGAGGCGCGTGAAAACTCGTTGCGATTCGATGACGGCCGTTCCCCAGACGACCTGCGCGACGCCGATCCTGAACGAAGGGTCGATTATGTTTGTAGCGTCGGAAAACAGCTTTATGCATTCGAGCACACCGGCATCGAGCCTTTCCCCAATCAGATTGAAGTGGAAGTACATAACAGAAATCTCTTTCGACCAATAATGGAGCAATTCGACAACCGAACCTCGGACGCCGAATATTGGGAGCTTCATCACCCCGTAGAAGCGTCGATCGGATTGAGTGAAGCTAAAATCAAGCAAATTCAAAGCGCGCTGATCAATTGGATAGATGCGAACATAACAAAGCTTCCGCTGACACGATACGGCAACAAATACCCATACCCGGCTCTAAGAGAGGCGATTCCCGGTGTCCCATTTAATTTGTCTCTGTATCGATGGTCGCTGGGCGATTTCGAGAATAGTCCCCTTGGCGGCCGCCTCCAACGATGCCCATGTGTAACGGGCGATGTAGAGAAGGCGCGGCTGGTTCGCTTACAGAAAGCTTGTGAAGATAAATTCTTCAAGCTTGCAAAATGGAAGCGCGATGAAGGCGCGCAAACTGTGCTGATCTTAGAGGAAAACGATCTATCTTTGACCAACCCCGAACGCGTCTACAATGCGCTGGTTCTTGCGGAAGCTGGCAAGCTCAACGCGCCCGATGAAATTTTTCTTGTTGGCACATCTATTCCACAAACGTGGTGGGTAAGCTGCCTTCGCCGCGCAGGCAAAACCTATTATGACGATGGCGAGCGGTTTCATGAGGTCGACCCGGCTACTCTCAAACAACTTACGAAGCGATAGCCAGTATCCGGGGTGAGCAGCGCACCACTTCACGCTGCGCTGCGCCCGCAAAATGTGAAGTCGAATATGTCATCTACGCCGCTTCTGCCCGCGGCAGCGCCGGCCTGCCGCGGATGATGTCGGAGGCTTTGTCGGCCATCATGATCACGCAGGCGTTGATGTGGGCACCGACGAGATCGGGCATCGCCGAGGCATCGCAGACGCGCAGGCCTTCGATGCCGCGGACTTTGAGATCGGAATCGAGCACGCCGTCTTGGCCTATTGCGCAAGTACTGGCGGGGTGATGGGCGGTGATCACAGTCTTCTTGAGCCACGCGTCGATCTCGGCGTCCGATTTCACCTTTAGTCCCGGTCCGATCTCGTCGCCGCGATAAGGATCGAGCGCTTTATGGAACGCGAGCTCGCGAGCGCGTTTGAAGCCTTCGCGCAGCGTCGGCAGATCGTTCGGAGCGGTGAAAAATTTGTAGACGATGCGCGGCGCCGCCATGGGGTCGGCGGAGCGCAGCAGGATTTCGCCGCGGCTGTCGGGATGCAACAGCGTCGGGCGGATGCCGAACCCGTCCAAGAAGGCGGGGCGAACCAGCGGAAACCACAAGTGCGGGCTGGCGGAAGTGCCGCGGAACATGAACTCGATATCGGGCACTGCCAGTTCGGGCCGCGTCTTGACGAACGCATGCAGACCTCCCGGCACTACCGTTCCGGGCCCGGTGCCGAACAAATAAGCGCGGATCATGCTCACCGCCATGCGGTCGAAGCGCATCTCGCCATGGAACGTGCCGGGGTTCGGCCGCGTGTAGGTCACGTACGCGCCGAGATGATCCTGCAGATTTTTTCCGACCGGCAGGTCGGCCGCGACGTTAATGCCGAAGCTGCGCAGATGCTCCGCCGGCCCGATGCCGGAGAGCATCAAGAGCTGCGGCGTGTTGAAGGCGCCGGCCGCCATGATTACTTCGCGCGATGCGCTGGCGCTCTGTGTCGATCCGCCTTGTGTATATTCGACGCCGCGTGCGCGTGTGCCGTCGAGCGTGACGCGGGTCGTGTGCGCGTTGGTGGCAACGGTAAGATTTTTTCGTCCGCGCGCCGGTTTGAGATACGCATTGGCGGTGGACGAACGCCGGCCGTACCGAATGGTGTACTGGCCGCGGCCAAATCCTTCCTGCTGCTTGCCGTTGTAGTCCGGGGTGAGCGGGTAGCCGCAAGCCTGTGCGGCGGCGAGCCAAGCTTCGTAAAGCGGGTCTTCGGTCTTGGCGAATTCGGTGCCAAGCGATCCTTGGCCGCCGCGCCACGTGTCCGAGCCGGCTTCCCAAGTCTCGCAGCGGCGAAAATAGGGCACCACATCCGCATACGACCAGCCGCGCGCGCCCTTCTGCGCCCAGCGGTCGAAGTCGCCGGCATTGCCGCGCGTATAGGCCATGACGTTGATCGAAGATGAGCCGCCCAAAACCTTTCCGCGCATCGCCTCGATGGATCGGTTGTTGAGGTTAGGCTCCGGATCGGTCTCGTAGCCCCAATCGAACATCCCGTATTCGTGCATACGTCCCATGCCGAGCGGGATATGGATGTAAGGGTGCCAGTCGGTGCCGCCGGCTTCGAGCAGAAGCACCTTGGCGGCGCCATCCTCGCTCAGCCGGTTGGCCAGTACGCAGCCGGCAGAGCCGGCGCCCACGATGATGTAATCGTATCCGTTGGCAGCCATTCCACTTCCCTTAGCACTCACGCTCGCAAGAAGCGCGGTCTCAGTCCCGCGCGTAGCCGATAAGCTTCTTCTTCTTGCGGCCGAGCAAGACCAGGAAAGTCGATATTATGGCAAGCACAAGCCAACTTGGCAGTTCGAAAAATTTTTGCGCGTAAGGGTCCCAAGCCCACAGGGCCTTCGTCTTGATCCACTCCTGCGCCTGGTTGAGGCTATGCTGGTCGATGTCGGCCCACAGTTCGCTGACCCTCAGGTAAACGAACTGCTGGTTGGCGATGGATTTGGTCCCGTCATAGACGAGGAACACAAAGGCCAATGCCAGCAAGAAGAGTCCGAGAGAGCGAAAGAGGAATCGGATCATGGAATGCCTGCCCGAGCTGCCGACTGCTAGGGTCAACGCACGCATTACTCTTCTGCGCCGGTTTATTCAATGCGCGCGCGTGCGACCCTTTCGGCAGCGTTCGCACTGCAACATCGTAGCACGCCGCGGTGCTGCGGCGCATGCGCATTGATTGTACTCAGGCGGCCGGGTTCGCTAAGGTCGCCGTTGTCCGGCCGGTGCCGGCAGGGTAGGGAATCGCACAAGATGGCGTCGACAAACGGCGGCAAAAGCGGAAGCCGCGCCAACCGGCCGACCTTTACGGATCAGGAGGCTCTGCTGTTTCACAGCCAGGGCCGGCCCGGAAAGCTCGAAGTCGTGGCCACTAAGCCGATGGCGACGCAGCGCGATCTGTCGCTTGCTTACTCGCCAGGCGTTGCCGTGCCGGTGCTGGCCATCGCCGAGGACGAGACGCTCGCTTACGATTACACCACCAAAGGCAATTTCGTGGCGGTGATCACCAACGGCACGGCCATTCTAGGCCTCGGCAATCGTGGCGCGCTGGCGGCGAAGCCGGTAATGGAAGGCAAAGCCGTTCTGTTCAAGCGTTTTGCCGACATCGACTCGATCGATCTCGAAGTCTCCTCCGAAGATCCCGACGAAATCATCAATTGCGTCAAACTGCTTGGCAAGGGCTGGGGGGGCATCAATCTCGAAGACATCAAGGCGCCCGAATGCTTCATCATCGAGCAGAGGCTGCGCGAACTCCTCGATATCCCCGTTTTCCACGATGACCAGCATGGCACCGCCATCATTGCCGCCGCCGGGCTGATCAATGCGCTGGAGCTGACCGGCCGCGAGATCGCGACCACGAAATTGGTCTGCAATGGCGCCGGCGCGGCCGGCATTGCCTGTCTCGAATTGTTGCGTGCGATCGGTTTTCGCCCCGAGAATCTCATCCTCTGCGACACCAAGGGCGTCATCTACGAGGGCCGCACCGACGGCATGAATCAATGGAAGTCGGGCCACGCGGTGAAAACCAAGGCGCGCACCCTCGCCGAAGCCTTGGCCGGCGCCGACGTGTTCTTCGGTCTTTCGGTCAAGGGCGCGATGACCAAAGCCATGGTGAAATCCATGGCCGACAAGCCGATCATTTTCGCCATGGCCAATCCGGATCCGGAAATCACCGTGGAGGATGTGGCCGCGGTGCGCACCGATGCCATCATGGCCACGGGCCGCTCCGACTATCCCAACCAGATCAACAACGTGCTCGGCTTCCCCTACATCTTCCGCGGCGCGCTCGACGTTCGCGCGCGGGCGATCAACATGGAGATGAAGATCGCGGCCGCGCATGCGCTCGCCGCCTTGGCGCGCGAGGACGTTCCCGACGAAGTCGCGGCCGCCTACGGGGCGCGGCCGAAATACGGGCCCGATTACATTATCCCGGTACCGTTCGATCCGCGGCTCATTTCCGATATTCCGCCCGCGGTGGCGAAGGCGGCGATGGCCTCGAAAGTCGCGCGGCGGCCGATCGCCGACATGGAGGCCTATCGGCAGCAATTGCGCAGCCGGCTCGATCCGATCGCCGGCGTGTTGACCGGCGTCTATGAGCGGCTGCGTCGGCGGCCGCGGCGCGTCGTCTTCGCCGAGGGCGAAGAGGAGCAGGTGATCCGCGCGGCGGCGAGTTTCGTGCATCAAGGGCTCGGCAGCGCGCTCCTGGTCGGTCGCGAAAACCGCGTGCGCGAGACGGCGCAGGCGCTCGGCGTCGAGCTTGGCAGCGGCATCGAGATCATCAACGCGGCATTGTCCAAGCGCAATGCCGCCTACGCCGCGTATCTCTACGAACGGCTGCAGCGCCGCGGCTTTTTGCAGCGCGATTGCCAGCGCCTGGTCAACCAGGACCGCAATCATTTCGCCTCCTGCATGGTCGCGCTCGGCGATGCCGACGCCATGGTGACCGGCGTGACGCGCAATTTCTCCGTCGCGCTGGAGGACGTGCGCCGCTGCATCGATCCAAAGCCCGGGCATCGCGTCATGGGCGCGTCGCTGGTGATCACGCGCGGGCGCACCGTGCTGGTCGCCGACACGGCGGTGACCGAAATGCCCGACGCGAACGACCTCGCCGAAATCGCGATCGAGGCTGCTGGCGTGGCGCGCTCGCTCGGCTACGAGCCGCGGCTGGCGCTGCTCGCCTTCTCGACGTTCGGCCATCCGCCCGGCGAACGTTCGGAACGCGTGCAGGAGGCGGTGCGGCTGCTCGACCAGCGGCGCGTCAATTTCGAGTATGACGGCGACATGGCGGCCGACGTGGCGCTGAACATGGCGCTGCGCGAAACCTATCCGTTCTGTCGCCTGTCGGGCCCCGCCAATGTGCTGATCATGCCGGCGTTCCACTCCGCCTCGATCTCCACCAAGATGCTGATGGAGCTCGGCGGTGCGACTGTGATCGGCCCCATGCTGGTCGGTCTCGACCGCTCGGTGCAGATCGTTCCGCTGTCCGCAAACGATGCGCAGCTCGTCAACATGGCGGCACTTGCCGCCTTCAATGTCAGCGGCTGACGTCCGCAGGCGGCATGCAGAAACGCAAACTCGGAGCAACGGGCCCGGAGGTTTCTCTCGTCGGGCTCGGCACCAACAATTTCGGCGGCCGTATCGATTTGGCAGCCTCGCGTCTGGTGGTCGACAAGGCGCTCGACCTCGGCGTCACGCTGATCGACACCGCCGATGCCTACGGCAACAAAGGCGGCTCGGAGGAAGTTTTAGGCACCATCCTGGGACCGCGGCGCAAGAACGTCGTGCTGGCGACCAAATTTGGTCTGCCGATGGACGACGCGGGCAAGCTTCGCGGTGCATCGCGCCGCTACATTATGCAGGCGGTGGAAGCGAGCCTGCGGCGATTGAAGACTGACTGGATCGATCTTTATCAGCTGCATCGGCCCGATGCGCACACGCCGATCGAGGAAACCCTGCGCGCCCTCGACGATCTGATAAAGGCCGGAAAGGTTCGCTTCATCGGCTGCTCCAATCTCTCGGCCGCGCAGCTCGAAGAGGCGCAGAGCGTAGCCGGGCGCGATCGCATCGCATCGTTTATTTGCTGTCAGGACGAATACAGCCTGCTCGAACGAGGACTGGAAAAGGATCTCGCTCCCGTTATGCGCAAGTACGGCTTGAGCGTGTTGCCGTATTTTCCGCTCGCCAGCGGGTTGCTGAGCGGCAAGTACAAGCGCGGCGCGCCGTTGCCGGCGGGCTCCCGGCTCGGGAACAATCCGCCGCGCGCCGGCGGCGTTCTCAACGAGCGCAACTGGCGGATCGTCGAGGCGCTGTCCGCATTCGCGGCCGCACGTGGACATACGCTCCTCGAGCTGGCCATGAGCTGGCTTGCAAGCCGGCCATTTATTCCCAGTATCATTGCCGGCGCCACGACGGCGGAGCAGGTCGAGCAGAACGTCGCAGCCGTTGGCTGGTTGCTGTCGTCGGCCGACCTCGCCGAAATTGACCGCATAACGCTTTAACGGCGTCACGTATTTTCGAGAACAGATTCACCGGCCCGAAACCTCTCTGCATTAATTTCCCGGCCTAATGCAGCATTTCAGCCCGCCTCCGCCGCTTGCCCTTGAGATTCAGGGTCTCGTGAAGCGTTTCGACCGCCCTGCGGTCGACGGTCTCGACCTGACGGTGCGGCCCGGCGAGTTTTATGCGCTGGTCGGCCCCAACGGTGCCGGCAAGACCACGACGCTGCGGATGGTCGCTGGTCTCCTTCGTCCCGACGCCGGCATGATTCGCGTGGGCGGCATCGATGCGCTTGCCGATCCGGTTGCGGCGAAGCGGATTACGGCTTGGATCTCCGACGAGCCGATGATCTACGAAAAACTCACGCCGCGCGAATATCTGGAATTCGTCGCCGGGCTGTGGGGCGTCGAACCGGCGGTAGCCGCCGCTCGGGCTGCGGAGCTTCTAGATTGGCTCGACCTCGCACCGCACGCTGACGAACGCTGCGAAGGTTTTTCCAAAGGCATGCGGCAGAAGGTGGCGCTTGCTGGCGCGCTGGTGCACGAGCCGCGCATGATCATTTTGGACGAGCCGCTGACTGGTCTCGACGCCGGCTCCGCGCGTCAGGTCAAGACTGTGTTGCGCGATCGTACGCGCGCCGGCGGCACTGTCATCATGACGACGCACATCCTCGAGGTGGCCGAGCGTATGGCCGATCGCATCGGCATCATCGCGCACGGTAGGCTTATTGCCGAAGGCACGCTCGAAGAGCTGCGGCAGCAGGCCGGCGCCAAGGGCACCAAGGGCGCCAAGGCGCAAGTCAGCGCCAAGAACGGCACAACGGACGGCGCGCCGAATGGCGCCAGCCTCGAGGACACGTTTCTCGCGCTCGTGGCCGAGACGGCACAAGCCGCATGACCGTTCAGGTCGGCACGGCCGTCTGGTTTGCGCAGCACGAGTCACGGCTCGCCTGGCGCGATTGGCTGTCGATGATCACTGCGGGCCGGCGCGAGCGCCTGCGCAAGGTCGCCATCGGCATCGCCGTCTTCATCGTCTTCATGCATTTCGTCGCTTATTGGGTGGTCGGCCGCTATGCGGATGCCGTGGTCGACAAGCAGACGTTGGTGGCGGTCACCGCCAGCATGCTGCTGTCCTGGCTGCTGATGATCTCGCAGGCGATGGAGTCGATCACGCGCGCCTTCTACGCGCGCTCCGATCTCGATCTGATCCTGGCGTCGCCGGTGGCGACCAACGAACTCTTTGGCGTGCGGATCGCTACGGTGGCGCTGGCGACGACGATGATGGCGCTGCCGTTGGCAGCTCCGTTCATCAATGTGCTCATCGCACTCGGCGGATGGCGGTGGCTCGGCGCATACGGAGTCATTATCGCCATGGGCGCGGCGGCAACGGCGCTGGCGGTCGGGCTCACGGTCGCGCTGTTTCGGGTTCTGGGCGCCAAGCGCACGCGCTTTGTGGCGCAGGTCGTCGCGGCGGTGATCGGCGCCGCGTTCGTCATTGGCCTGCAAATCACTGCGATCCTGTCCTATGGGACGCTTTCGCGCTCCGCCGTCTTGCATTCGGATACCTTGCTGGCGTCGGCGCCGGGCATGAGCAGCGTGATCTGGTGGCCGGCGCGTGCGGCTCTCGGCGAGCTGTTTCCGCTCATGGCCGTGCTCGCTGTGAGCTTGACGCTGCTCGCCGCCGCCATCGCGATCGTGGCGCCGCGGTTCGGCGAATATGCCATCGCGGCGGCCGGCGTCAGTCACTCGGGCGCCGGTCAGGCGCGCCGCTCGGCCGGCTTCGGCAAAACGTCGCCGCAGGGCGCGCTGCGCCGCAAGGAGTGGATTCTGCTGCGGCGCGATCCTTGGCTGATGTCGCAGACGCTTATGCAGATGCTCTATCTGGTGCCGCCGGCCCTCATGCTGTGGCGCAGTTTTGGTCAGGGCAACGGCGCGCTGGAAGTTCTGGTGCCGGTGCTCGTCATGGCCGCCGGGCAACTCGCGGGCGGATTGGCCTGGCTTGCGATCTCCGGTGAGGATGCGCCCGATCTCGTCGCCACTGCGCCGGTGCCGTCGCGCTTCGTCCTGCGCGCGAAAATCGAGGCGGTGCTCGGCGCCATCGCTATGATCTTCGCGCCGCTGGTCGCGCTGCTGGCCATCGCTTCGCCCCGCTACGCGGCGGTCGCCGGCGTCGGTATCGTCACCTCCTCGGCGGCCGCGACGGCCGTTCAGTTCTGGTTCCGCAGCCAGGCCAAACGCAGCCAGTTTCGCCGCCGTCAGGTTTCATCGCGGCTCGCCACTTTCGCGGAAGCTTTTTCGTCGATTGGCTGGGCCGGCGCCGCGGCGGTGGCTGCCATCGGCATCTGGCTTAGCATCCTTCCGGCCCTGCTCGCGCTCCTGGTGCTCGCCGGAGCCTGGTACATGAGCCCGCGCACGCAGCACGCGTGGTGAAACCAAAAAGCGAAAGGCCGCGCGGTTCACGCAATCGCGACGCCCTCGACGCGGTGATCCCTGGTGTGATTTAACGTTGGCTCCTCCGGTCCCCGTGCAATGCGGGACGAAATTCGCCTGCGGAGCCGTGAATGCAGAAGCAGCCCGATTGGGTGTGGCCGAACGGCAAACGCATCGCCGTCGTCTTCAACGTCTGTCTTGAGGCCTGGTCCGACGGCAAGGCGCCGGGCATCAGTCCGATGGGTAATCCGCTGCCGGCCGGCGTGCTCGACACAATGGCCATCTCGTGGGCGGCCTATGGGGTCGAGGTCGGCATCCATCGCCTGATGGATGCTTTCGCGCGCCACGGCGCCAAGTCGAGCGTCATGGTCAGCGCGGTCATAGCCGAGCGCGCGCCCGCCACCCTCAAAGCCATCGCCCAAAACGGCCATGAGGTACTGTCGCATTCCTACGCCATGGACGTGATCCCAGCGCTCCTGTCCGACGACGAGGAGCGCAAGAACATCGAACGTTGCACGACGCTCCTCGAGAAGGCATCGGGTCAGAAAGTCGTCGGCTGGTTGTCGCCGCGCGGCACCTCGAAACTATCCACGCCCAAGCTCCTCGCCGAGGCCGGCTATCGTTGGTACGGCGACGTGTTCGATGCCGATCTGCCGTATGTCGCCAGCCATGGCAACAAGCGCATCGTTGCGATTCCGCTGTCCTACGATGTCAATGACATGCCGTCGATGAAATACGGCCATCCGCCGCGCATGATGCTTGAATCGTACAACGAGGTGATCGATATCGCGCGTGCGGGCGATGACGAGCTTCGCATCATCGACGTGACCAGCCACGCCCATATCTTTGGGCATCATCGCGGTGCACATTTTTATGAGAAGATCATCGAACAGGCGATGTCGTCGCCCGACATCTGGGTGGGCACGCGCGCCGAGATCGCTGACCACGTGCTGAATATGGCAACCATTAGGGCGTCATGACCCGGACGGGCCGGGCCTGATGCGTGCAGGGAGAAGTGTCCAGTGATTCCTTTTGAGATGGTAGAGCCGACCTCGCTCAAGGAGGCGGTGTCGCTGCTCGATCCGGAGGAGCCCACCGTCCGCCCGGTCGCGGGCGGCACCGCCTTGATGCTGATGATGAAAGCGGGCGTGTTCCAGCCGACCCGTCTTGTCTGCTTGCACAAGATCGAGCCGGAGCACGCGCGCATTGCCGTTGTTGACGGCGGCGCGTTGCGCATCGGCGCCATGGCGACGCTAAGCCAACTGGAACACGATGCCAATGTGGCCAAGCACCAGCCCGTGCTGGCGCGCGCCATGCGCACGCTGTCGAACGTGCGCGTGCGCAACGTAGCGCGGGTCGGCGGCGCGCTGGCGCACGGCGATCCGCACATGGACTTGCCGCCGGTTTTGACGGCCCTCGGCGCCCGCATCTCGATCAGCGGCCCGCAGCAGAGCCGCGAACTGCCGCTCGAGGAGCTTTATGCCGGCTATTACGAGACCGTTCTGGAAAAGAACGAGCTGATCACCGCGGTGACGGTTCCGCCGCTTGGCGGGCGCAAGGCCGCATACACTAAGGTCACCTCGCGCACCGCGGACGACTGGCCCTCCCTCGGCGTTGCGGTGTCGTTCGCGCTCAAGGACGGGACTATCCGCGATCCCATGGTGGTGGTCAGCGCGGCCACCGAAAAGGTCACGCGTATGCGTACGGCTGAGCAAACGCTGCAAGGCGCGGCGCCGGACGATGCGGCGCTGCGCCGCGCCGGCGACGCGGCGGCCGCGGAAGTGGAAACTCTGTCGGATGCTCACGGCTCGGCGCCGTACAAAAGAGAACTGCTGCGGGTTTATCTGCGCCGCGCGGTGCGTCAGGCGTTGGACGAGCGAGGGTGACTCGCGCGGACTGAACGGCGTCAATTTCTGGAGTCTCAACGATGAACGCACGAGCAATCAATTTCACACTCAACGGCCAGCCGGTTTCGACCGCCATTGAGCCGCATCGCAATCTGGTCGAGCTCTTGCAGCGCTTCGATCTATTCGGCGCGCGCGAAAGCTGCGGGCAGGGACTGTGCGGCTGCTGCACGGTGCTGGTCGACGGCACGGCGGTTTCCGGCTGCCTCTATTTCGCCGTCTGGGTCGACGGCAAGAGCGTCACCACCGTCGAGTCGCTTGACGCCGACGGACAATTGTCTCCGGTACAGCAGGCCTTCATCGACGCCGGCGCATTTCAGTGTGGCTACTGTACCCCGGGTTTCATTCTCATGTCGCATCAATTGCTGAAAGAGCATCCTAATCCGAGTGACGATGAAATCCGCCATTATCTGTCCGGCAATCTCTGTCGCTGTGCGGCCTATCCGGAGATCATCGAGGCGGTGAAGATGGCGGCGAAAACGGCGCCGTAGATTCGCTCTCATGGCCAGCACCGCGATCGTCGAAGGATCTCTGTCGCGCTCCCGATCTCGTCGGCCGGATTTCTGGCTCTGGGTGCTGCTCCCCACCGCTTTCGTGCTCGGCGTGATATTTTTCGCGCCGATCGCGGATTTGATTTTGGCGAGTTTGCATGAGATGGCCGGTCCCGGCCAGGTGAGCACGTCCTTCACGTTGGCGAATTATCGGGCCTTCCTGACCGATCCATTTTATTTTGAAATTCTCCTGCGCACCTGCTGGCTCGGGCTTCTGGTGGTCGGCTGCTGCCTGATCATCGGTTATCCGGTCGCCTATTATCTGGCGCGGACGCAATCGAGATGGCGCGGGTTTTTGCTTTTCCTTGCGATCTCGCCGTTGTTGATCAGTGCCGTCGTTCGCAACATGGGATGGTTTCCGCTGCTCGACCAGGCCGGTCTGGTGAATTGGCTATTGCTGAAGCTTGGAGTCGTCAGCTCGCCGCTTCGGCTGATCAACAACTTCACGGGCGTGGTCATCGGACTGGTGCATGCGCTGCTGCCATTCATGATCCTCACGTTGACGACCGTGATCCAGCGCATCGATGTCGATCTCGAAGAAGCCGCCGTCAGTTTGGGCGCGGGACCGGGGCGGGTGTTCTGGCGGGTGCTGTTGCCATTGAGCTTGCCGGGAATCGTATCTGGCTCGCTTATCGTCTTCACCATGGCCATCAGCGCCTACACAACGCCGGCAATCCTCGGCGGCAACAGGGTCCTGGTGATGGCGACCTACATTGCCCAGCAATTCCGCACCGTCCTCAACTATCCGGCGGGCGGAACGGCAGCCGCCATCCTGTTGGTGTTTGCCGCGATGCTCACAATCCTGGCGTTGCGCGTGCGGACCGAGGAGGTCCCCGGCTCATGACGCCCTGGATGGCAATCCGCGTTGTGGTGCTGGCGGTTTTCGCCTTCTTGCTGGCGCCGGTTATTATTGTGGTGATCGCATCGTTCAACGGCGGCCCGATCCTGTCATTTCCGCCCGAGGAATTTACGCTGCGCTGGTTTGCGTTGATCAAGCCGTCGTTCGTCGATGCGCTTTATGTCAGTCTGATTGTCGCCACGAGCACCGCGCTACTGTCGATTGCATTTGGTATTCCGGCTGTGCTGGCGTTGAGCCGTGGCAGTTTTCCGGCCCGCGACACCTTGAACTCGATTCTGCTCTCGCCGTTGATGGTTCCGGCCCTGGTCACGGGTGTCGCCCTCTACCAGTTCTCGTTGGCGTTTTGGGACCTGACACACATTTCTCTCGGGGGCACCATCACGGGCCTGATCATCGGTCATCTGACTTTCGGCATTCCGTTTGCGGCGCGGGCGATGCTCGCCGGCCACGCGCGTTTCGATTACGCTCTGGAAGAAGCTGCCTTGAATTTGGGCGCCACGCCGATGCAGACCTTCTGGCGCGTGACCGTTCCGGTGCTGCGGCCGAGCATCATTTCCGGGGGCATTTTCGCATTCGTCATGTCGCTCGATGACGTTCCCATTGCGCTGTTCATGGGCGGCGGCAATGCCACCACTTTACCGGTGCGAATCTTCACCACGATCGAGTTCGATTTCAGCGGCGACGTCATGGCGGTTGCCGCCGTGATTGTCGTCGCGTCGCTTGTATTGATGCTGCTGCTGGACCGGCTTGTCGGGATCGAGCAATTGTTCGGCGCGCGCTACTGATTTCGCGGGCAGTTCGGTAAATGCCCGTTTGGCGCGCATCAACGCGTCTTCTGGCGATTTCGTATTGTCATTGCGGTCGGTCGCCGTATATCCTTTATTTTGAGAAAATAAGAAATTGCCGGATCGAAAGGAGAGCAAGATGAGCTTGCGCATAGCAGGTCTCTTGGGCTGCGCTCTGCTGATGACCGGCGGCGCCGGCGCGGCGGTTGCGCAGTCCAGCGTTACACTGCAAGTCGGTTGCTACGGGGGCGCCTTTACGGACGCCGAGGCGAAATATGCCGGCGCGCCCTACACGCGGCGCACCGGCGTGAAGATCGAATGGATTAACGGCAATCCCAGCGATCACTTGGCGAAAATGATCGCCAGCAAAGGGCGCATTGCTCCCTATGACGCCGTCTATCTCGATGACGACATTGAGGTGGAAGCGATTGCGGCGGGCGTCCTCGACAAGAACAGCGAGAGCGAAGTTCCCAATCTGAAATATCTCTACGATGAGGCGAAGAATAAGGACGGCTACGGTCCGGCGATGAATTTCTATTCGGTAGGCATCGCCTACAACGAAGCAAAATTCAAAGCCGCGGGAATCCCGGCGCCGACCTCATGGGCCGATTTGTGGAATCCGCAGCTGGCCGGCCATGTCGGCGTGCCAACGCTCGAAAACACCATGGGTCATGCTTTTCTGGTGGCGGCCGAATATTTGGCCGGTGGCGACGAGAGCACGCCCGACAAGGGAATCGACAAAATCGCCGGGATCAAAGCGCAGTCTTATCCGGGTGCGTCGCCGGTTCTCGATGCGCTGTTTTCGTCGGGCGACGTCTGGGTGGCGCCGTGGCTGAACGGCCGCACCTGGGGCCTGATCGGCCGCGGTCTTCCCTTGCGCTACGTTCTGCCGAAGGAGGGCGGATACTTCGGGACGACGAATATCGCGCTCGCCGCGGGCGCCCAGCATCGCAAGGAAGCACTCGACTTCATGAACGAGGTTCTTGGCCCGCTGTCCCAGCTCGGGATGCTGTATGACATCCCCTACGGCCCGACCACCAAGGTTCTCGCGCCCGTTCTGGCGGCTTACCCGGACATGGCCAAAAAGTTTCCGTCGTCCGCCGAGGATATTGCCAAGCTCAAAGTCATCAATTGGGCCGTTTTCCATCGGGAGTACCCGCGGGCCATCGACCTCTGGAATCGTAAGATTGCCTCCAAGTAGCGGAGCATGAATTGCTCCGCGGTACCGGTCGCCGGCATCCGGTCTCGCCCAAGCGGTCTCTGCATCAAACAGCGTTTCGGCGCGAAACAATGATGACGGGGATTTGAGCGACCATGTCGGATGTGAAGTTCGAAAAGGTCGAGAAGCGGTACGGCGCACATATTGCGGTGCATGACTTCGATCTCGACGTGCGCCCCGGCGAATTTCTTACTCTCCTGGGACCGAGCGGTTGCGGCAAGACCACCTGTCTGCGCATGGTCGCGGGCTTCATTGCGCCGAGCAGCGGCCGCATCCTCATGGCCGGCCGCGATGTCACGGCGTTGCCGGCCTACCGGCGCAATACCGGGATGGTTTTTCAGTCCTACGCGCTGTTTCCACACCTGACTGTCGCCGCGAACGTGGCTTTTGGCCTCGAGGTTCGCGGGCTGTCGCGGGTGGAGCGTGACCAGCGCACCCAGGAGGCGCTCCGTTTGGTGCGTCTTGATCAACTCTCCGACCGCTATCCGGCGAACCTTTCGGGTGGACAAAAGCAGCGCGTGGCGCTTGCGCGCGCCGTCGTCATCAGGCCCGACGTGTTGCTGCTCGACGAGCCTTTGGCCGCGCTTGACCTGAAGCTGCGTGAGGAGCTGCAGGTCGAAATCAAGCGTGTTCAATCGGCGCTGAACATCACGACGCTCTTCGTCACTCATGACCAGGGCGAGGCGTTGAGCATGTCCGATCGGGTGGCCGTGATGCACGACGGCCGGATCATGCAGGTCGATCCGCCCGAAGTCCTCTACGAGCGGCCGAACAGCCGGTACGTCGCCAACTTTGTGGGCCGCACCAATTTCATCAGTGTGGTGGTGCGCGGGAAGGAAGACGGACGCTACAGCGTCGAAACGCTCGACGGCCTCAAGGCTGTTTTCGGAGTGCAGGCTCTGCCCCATGCCGAATTCGCCGTCGGTGAGCAGTGCCTGCTCGGCGCCCGCCCCGAGCATTTCAACCTCGCCAACGGCGGCACCAACGCGATCGACGTGAAGGTGCGCAACGTGACCTATTTCGGGAACGTGCGTTACATCGACGTCGAGGGCCCGGGAGGCGAAACATTCACAGCCCTGGCGCGGCCCGGTGATGCGGTGCCGTCTCCCGGCACGACGGTGCCGATCCGATGGGGGCCTGAAAGCTGCTTTCTGCTCAAGCGCGAGCAATAGGGCTCGCTTTGCGGACGTCTGCTCCCGGGTAGATCACCTCCCGAGCAACGGCATGAGCGCATCCCAAACCGCGTTCTTCATCTGAACGAACGTGGGCTGGCCGAAGACCATCGCCGGCTCGTCCCGCTTTTCGCCCTTGGCGACCAGTTGCGCGATCCAGATGTCGCCGTCGGTCTGATAAAGGTTGCCGTTGCCGTTGCGGCCCATCAGTGTCGGGCCGACGCCGGAGATGCTGTATTGCGTGATCACCATGCCGGTGGTCTTGAGATCGTCGATCAGGAAGGCCCGCTCCAGATCGATCTGGGGCGCGATGCGGTGCGTCACCTGTCCAGTATAGTGGCTCAGCCCGACGCCGCGATCGTAGGTCGAAGCGCCAAGCCAGATCGGCCTGCCTTCGGCGCCGTTGTCGAGAACAAGCCAGAGCCGCACATGATGACGATGGTCCGCGCTCACACCGTCGGCTTTCTGATAGGCCAGGTCCTGAACACGCCCTTCATAGTAGAGTGGACTCACCGGCGCGGTTTTGTAGGGACGGTCCAGCAAAACGCTACCGACGATGCCGACGCACGTGCGAAAAGTGATGTCGTCGGCCGCAAACCAGCCGGCTTCGTGCATCGCCCGCACGAGGTCCTCGCGATCGCCGACGAAACCCACGTTGATCGGATCGCCCGGAATGTTTTGTTTCGTTGCCGTCAAGACCGGCTTGGTGGCCAGGCTGGGCTGGTGCCGATGATGCGTCCATGCCATCGGCAGCACAATGTAGGCGAACACCGCGTACGTTGCGGCCATGACGGAAATGATCGTCATCAGCCGCAACAGATCCAAGTCCGAAAGCGCAGCCATCGTCGACGCGGCCTGTCACCTACGAGTTTAGCGCTTCCATAAACCGCTGCTTGATCGCGTGTCCGTCGCGCAGCGGCAGCACGCGCGGCACGTCTTCCTCGCTGATGCGGGCATTGACGAGGATGGGACCGTTGCCGGTGTGCAGGAGCTTGCGTACGTCGGCGGCGTCCTCGATCCGGGAAACCGCCCGCGCCTGCTTGAAGCGGCAGGCCAGCGCCATGGCCACCAGATCGATGCCCGATCGGGTGTGGCTCGGCTGCATGCCGGTCTCGCCGTAGTGGGTATTATCGAGCACCACGATGGCGAGATTACTCGGCTGCTTCACGCCGATCGTGGCGAGGCTGCCGATGCCCATGAGCATGTCGCCGTCTCCGGTCAGGACCGTGACCCGCCGGTCGGGTTTTGCCAGCGCCAAGCCTAGGCCGATCATGGCGGTGCCGCCCATGGCGCCCCAGAGATAGAAGTTGAGCGGATGGTCGCCGGCCGCGGCCACGTCGTAAGTCGCCGAGCCGAGCCCGCTGACGACCAGCAGGTCACCGCGATCGATCAGCAGCTGCCGAACGAATTCGCGCCGGTCGAGCATCTTCTTGCTCCTATCGCGTCCACTGCTTGCGGCCGATCAGGCGCTGGGCGAGCAGGATTGCCACCTGGAGATTGCCATCGAACGCCATATCGCAACCGGCCCCGACAATGTCGTCGATGTCGTCGGGGTTTTCGATTCGGTAGGTGAGAAAGCCGGCAAGGCGCAAAACGTCCTCGGTGATCGCCCCCATGGGCACCTGCCATGGATTGAATTCGCCGAACTCGCCGCGCATGGTCACCAGTATCACGCAGCCGAAGCCGCAGTTGCGCAGCAGCGAAAACATGTTGATGCAATTGCCGACGCCGCTCGACTGCATCAGCAGCGCCGCGCGCTGGCCGCCGAGCGCCGCCCCAGCGACGAGGCCGACGCCCTCTTCCTCGGTCGTAAGCACCACGTCGGCGATGTTTGGATCGTTCTGACAGAGCGTGATCAGACGGCTATGGCCGGCATCGGGCACATAGCCGACTTGGCGTATGCCCGCGCGGCGGAAATGCGCGTAAATCGCGTCGGGCCACGAGGTTTCGATATTCGCCGGCGTTTGCAATGCAGAGGTCCCGTTGTCTTGCCGTTGCGGTCTTGCCCTCTCCCCTTGCGGGAGAGGGCATCGCAAAAGTTCAAGCAAGCACAGTTGGGTGAGGGCTCAAAGGCCAAACCCTCACCCATTCTTGTTGTTGAAGCACCGAGTAGCCCTCTCCCGCAAGGGGAGAGGGCACGACGATTATGCATTGCTCGGCGCCATTGCGGCGCGGCCGCGGATCATATCGGCGGCTTTTTCGGCAATCATGATCACCGGCGCGTTGATGTTGCCGCCAACGAGATCCGGGAACACTGACGCATCGACCACGCGCAAGCCTTCCACGCCGCGCACCCGCAGTTCGGGGTCGACAACCGACTCGCTGTCGGCCCCCATGCGGCACGTACCCGCCGGATGATGCACGGTGATGCCGGTCGAGCGGATAAAGGCGTCGATCTCCGCATCGGAGTTGAGCGGCGTCACCTCGGCGCCGACGAACGACGCGAGCGGCGTCTGCCGTCCGACTTCGCGTGCCATGCGCATGCCGGCGCGCAGGACTTTTAGATCTTCCTCGACGCTGAGGAAATTCTGTTTGATGCGCACCGGCGTGCGTGGATCGGCGGCAGCAAGCGCGACGCTGCCGCGGCTTTGTGGCCGCAAGAGCGCTACCCGGCAGGCAAACGAATCCGGGTAAGCCGGCAGGAACGGCGGCAGATAGGGCCTCGCCGCCATGGAGCCGGCATTGAACAAAAATTGTATGTCCGGCAGCTTCTTGCCCGCGTCGGTTTTGAGGAAGGCGACAATGCCTCCCGGCACGTCGCTCGCAAAGCCGGTGCCGAATAGATATGACTTGGCGAGCTCGCGCGCGATGCGGTCGAGCCGCATGGCTTCATGAAGTTTCCCGGGCTCCTTGCGCGCGTAGATCAGCGCGGCGGAGATGTGATCCTGCAGATTCTTACCGACGCCCGGGAGCGGCACTTTCACGTCAATGCCGTGGGCGCGAAGCTCGTCCGGATCGCCGATCCCTGACAGCATCAAGAGCTGCGGCGAGTTGATCACGCCGCCGGCGAGGATGACCTCACGCGTCGCATACGCACGGGCCGCAGCGCCGGTGCGTGACGTATATTCAACGCCAACCGCGCGGTTTTGCTCGAACAACACGCGGCTCACCAGCGTGCCGACCTCGACCCGCAGATTGGTGCGAGCCATCGCCGGTTTCAGATAAGCGACCGCGGCGCTGCAGCGGCGGCCATCGCGGATCGTCATCTGCCAACGGCTGAAGCCTTGTTGCTCGCGGCCGTTGTAGTCGTCGATCCAGGAATATCCGGCGGCGGCGCCGGCGGCCGCGTAGGCCTCGATCACCGGATCGGCGAAGCGTGTCGGTTGCGTCGTCAGCGGTCCGTCGCTGCCGCGGTACGCGTCGGCGCCGCCGGCCCAGGATTCCTGGCGACGGAAATACGGCAGCACGTGCGCATACGACCACTGGTCGAGGCCGCTGGCAGCCCAGCGGTCATAGTCGCCGCGATTGCCGCGCACATACGCCATGGCGTTGATCGAAGACGAGCCGCCGATCACCTTGCCGCGCGCGCACTCGATCCGCCGTCCATTCATTCCCGGCTCGGGCTCGGAAAAGTACATCCAGTCGTGCATGCGCTTGATGAGCATGCGTCCCCAGCCGAGCGGGATGTGAATCCAGGGATCGCGGTCCCAGCCGCCGGCTTCCAGCACCAGCACCCGTCCGTCCTCCGAGAGCCGGTTCGCCAGGGTGCATCCGGCGGAGCCGGCGCCCACGATGATGAAGTCGTATTCGGCAGCTTTGTCAGGCATGGCTGGATCACGCGTTACTGGGAGCAAGCGGAGCGCGGTTGCGGATCAAATCGGCGGCTTTTTCGGCGATCATGATCACTACGGCGTTGATGTTGCCGCCGATCAGGTCCGGCATGACCGAGGCATCGACCACGCGCAAGGCGTCGACGCCGCGCACGCGCAATTCGGGATCGACGACGGAATCGTCGTCGCTGCCCATGCGGCAGGTGCTGATCGGGTGATAGACGGTGATGCCGGTCGCGCGGATATGCTCGTCGATTTCGGCATCGGTGTTCAGCGGCGTCACCTCGGAGCTGACGAATGGTGCGAGTGGCGACTGCCGGCCGACGTCAAGCGCCATGCGCATTCCGGCGCGTAGCACTTTCAGATCGTCGTCCTCGCCGAGGAAGTTGAGCGCGATGCGCGCCGGCGCGCGCGGATCGGCCGACCCCAGCCAAATGCGGCCGCGGCTCTTCGGCCGCAACAGCGCCACCCGGCAGCCGAAAGTGTCGGCAAAGCTGGGCAGGAACGGCGGCAGATACGGCTGCGCGGCCAGCGAACCGGCGCGGTACAGGAATTGGACGTCGGGCAGTTTGGGATCGAGGCCGGTTTTGAGGAAAGCGGTGATCCCGCCCGGCACATCGCTCGCAAAGCCCGTACCAAACAAATACGCCTTGGCGAGGTCGCGCAGGATGCGGTCGAGCCGCATTTCGCGATGGAATACGCCCGGCGTCTTGCGGACGTAGCTGATGTCGGCGGACAAGTGATCCTGCAGATTCTTGCCGACGCCGGCGAGCGGCACTTTTGCCTCGATGCCGTGGCTGCGCAGCTCCGCGGGCTCGCCGATGCCCGACAGCATGAGGAGCTGCGGTGAGTTGATGGCGCCACCGGCCAGGATGACTTCGCGTGCGGCATAGACCTGCTTGGTGGCTCCGCCTGCGGCGACGTATTCGACGCCGATCGCGCGATGGCCGTCGAGCAACACGCGGTTGACCAGCGCGCCGACTTCGACGCTCAGACTGGCCCGCGCGAGCGCCGGTCGCAGATAAGCCACCGCAGCGCTGCAGCGCCGGCCGTCGCGGATGGTCACCTGCCGCCGGGTGAAACCCTCCTGCTGGCGGCCATTGAAGTCGTCGGTCCAGCCGAAACCCGCGGCAGCGCCTGAGGCCGCGAAGGCCTCGACGATCGGATCCACAAAGCGCGTATTGCGCGTCGACAGCGGGCCGCTGCCGCCGCGATATTGATCGGCCCCACCTTCCCAGGTTTCCTGGCGCTGGAAATAGGGCAACACGTTCGCATAGGACCATTGCGTGAGGCCTGAAGCGGCCCAACGGTCGTAATCCCCGCGATGCCCGCGCACGTACGCCATGGCGTTGATCGAAGACGAGCCGCCGATCACTTTGCCGCGCGGGATTTCGATCCGCCGGCCGTTCATACCCGGCTCGGGTTCGGTCCAGTACATCCAGTCGTGCATCCGCCGCGCCATCATGCGGCCCCAGGCAAGCGGAATGTGAATCCAGGGATCGCGGTCCCAGCCGCCGGCTTCGAGCACGAGGACGCGTGCGTCCTCGCTCAGCCGGTTCGCCAGCGTGCAGCCGGCGGAGCCGGCGCCCACGATGACAAAATCATATTCGGTTGCATTGGCGGCGCGCGGCATTTTGCGGTTTCATCTGTTCGTGGCTGTTTCCTGGGCGCTCATCATCCGCAAATGCGCGGGCTTTGCAAAGGGCGCATGGCTCAGTATTGTCGAACCATTCTATTCAGACCATGATCCCATCAGATCATGGTCTGGATTCCTAGTTGGAGCATGATCTTTTCGGAAAACCGGTATCCACCCTCGGATCAAGTCCGAGGGCAGGCTTTTTCCGGATCATGCTCTGAGAAGCAGAAATACGGAGAAACAGCATGGCCACCAGACTTCGCCACATCGCGATCATCGTTCCCGATCCGGAGCAGTCGGCGAAATTCTTCGAGCAGGCCTTCGGCATGACGCGCGCCGGCACAGCGCGCCGCGGTATCTACATGACGGACGGCGTGATGAACGTCGCGCTGCTCAAGACCGAAGGCGACGAGAAGCCCGGCCTATACCACTTTGGGATGTGGGTGGACGACCTCGACGAAGCAGAGAAGAAGGTCACGCAGGCGGGCGGCAGTTATCTGGCGGGACGGCCAACGTCGCCGAATTCGTTCTACGAAGCGAAGTATCGCGACCCGAATGGCGTGGTGTTCGATCTCACCCATAACGGCTGGGCCGGCGCCACCAAAGAAGTGGTCGCAAAGGCATAGCCCTAAGTGACCTTGGCGGACGCTGCATTTGTAACGATCCCGGCTCTGCAGCGCATCCCTTCGCTTCGCTTGTGCCGCGCTGCGCCCGGGAAACGGTTTTTGCCCGCTGAACGCGATGTCCACCTACCCCAATCGTATCGTCATCATCGGCGCCGGGCCGGTCGGCCTTTGTTTGTCGTTATCGCTCGCGCAGGCGGACATAAAGACCTGCGTGGTTGAGGCGCTGGGCGACGACAATTTCCTCGAACAGGTGCCGCGGGCGGGAACCAATCACCCGGCGACATTGGAAATGTACGACCGCATCGGGCTCTACCCAAAACTGGAGCCGCGCGGAATCATCGCGCCGGTGTTTCATTATTGGGACCGCCACGAAGGCAAGCTGATCGCGGCCTTCGATCACGCGTATCTAAAAAACGACACGCGTTTTCCGTATGTCCTGCAATGCGAGCGCATCAAGATCGTCGAAGAAGCGCTCAAGATGGCGAAAGCACGCCCCAACATCGACTTGCGCCTGAAAACCGAATTTGTCTCTTTTGAGCAGGACGCCGACGGCGTCGTCGCGCATGTCGTCAATGCCGGCGGGGAAAAGGAAGCTATCGAGGGCCGCTACATCGTCAGCGGTGAGGGCGCGCGCAGCCTCATCCGCAAGGACCTCGGGATAGCCTTTGAGGGCTTCACCTACGACGACCGCACCCTCAATATCGAAGTGGCTTATGATTTCACCAAACACGGCTACGCCCACCGCAACTACATTTCGGATCCGGCCGAGTGGTCGAACCTGTTCCATTGGAAAGGCCCGCCCGACCGCTGGCGTGTCCACTTCCCGACCGATCCAAACGCCGACGAAGCGGCGCTCATGCAACCCGAGGCATTAGAGACGCGGCTGCAACGCTTCCTGCCGACCGGTAAGCCCTTCGACATCATCGGCAGCAATCTCTATGTGGTGCATCAGCGCGTCGCCGATAAATTCCGCGTCGGCCGCGCCATCCTGGCGGGCGATTCCGCCCACGTGAACAGCCCGATCGGCGCCATGGGCATGAACAGCGGCGTTCATGACGCCATCAATCTCGCCGACAAGCTGATCGCCATCGCGCGCAAGGAAGCCGACGACGCGGTGCTCGACCGCTACGAGCGGCAACGCCGCCACGTCGCGGTCGCGCACACGCAAGCGCAGACCATCCGCAACAAGCGGCTCCTGGCCGAGCAGGATCTGACGGTGCGGCAACGCAATCACGACGAGTTGCGCCGGACGGCCGAGAATCCGGAGCTGGCGCGCAAGTTTTTGTTGCGAACGGCGTTGTTCGAGAGCTTGCGGGAAGCCGAGGCCATCGCCTGAGCATGTTTGGAGACGTGGAATGTGGCGCATAGCGCTTTCGCTTCTGATGACGGCGATTGCGGCCGGCGGCGCTGCCGCGCAATCGCCTTCCGGCGAGGCGAACTGGCCGACGCGGCCGATCCACTTGATCGTGCCGTTCCCCGCCGGCAGCAGTTCCGACATCGTCGCCCGCCTGGTCGCGCAACGGCTTGGCGAGCGGCTGCATCAGACGCTGGTGGTTGAGAATCGGCCGGGCGCCAGCGGCAATCTCGGCACCGAGGCGGTCGCCCACGCCGCTCCCGACGGCTACACGCTCGGTCTTGCCAACACCAGCACGCTCGCGCTCTCGCCCAGCCTCATGGCCAAGCCCACTTACGATCCGGTGAAGGATTTCGCGCCAATTTCCATGATCGGCGCTTCGCCGTTTGTGCTGGCGGTCTATACGGGTCTGTCGGCCCACACCGTGCCGGAGCTGATTGCGCTGGCGAAGGCAAAGCCGGGAGCGCTGAGCTTCGCCGAGGCTGGCCCGGCGACGCTGGCCAATCTGGCCGGTGTGCTGTTCGCCAAGATGGCGAATATCCAGCTTACGCCGGTTGCGTATCACGGCTCCGAACAGGAGGTTCTCGACGTCATCGAGGGCCGGGTCGATATGCAGTTCGGAACGATTCCGCCAACCTTGCAGCTCATCCGGCAAGGCAAGCTGCGCGCCATCGCGGTCACCGGCCTGCGCCGCAGCCCGACGCTGCCCGAAGTGCCGACCATCGCCGAATCGGGCTTGCCGGGTTACGAGTCGGTTCTCTGGCAGGCGATCTACGCGCCCGCCGGCACCCCGGCTCCAATCCTCGCGCGCCTCAACACCGAGTTGACTGCGGCCTTGCACGAGAGCGAGGGGGTCGATGCGCTGGCGAAGGTCGGCGTTGAGGCGGATCCAGGCACGCCGCAACAACTCGCCGACCGCATCGTCACCGATATCAAGAAATGGCATGAGGTCATCGTCAGTGCCGGGATTCATCCGCAATAGTTGTTCGTCCGCGGGTGCTTGACGCTTTCCACAGGCCGGCAGATGCTTATGCCCAAGTAGGCTCGTAACGGGACAGCCCCGACGCCGTAGAGGAGGTTTTCATGGCTGCAAGGCTTCGCCACATCGCGTTGTCGGTTCCGGATCCGGATAAGACGGCAAAATTCTTCGAAGAGGCGTTCGGCATGAAGGTCGTCGGCAAAGCCGGCATCGGTTGCTACGTGTCGGACGGCACCATCAACGTTGCGCTGTTGAAATACGATGGCGAGGTCCCCGGTTTCCACAAGGGCTACCATGGCCTCGTCCATTTCGGCATGTGGGTCGACAATCTCGAGGAGAGTGCCAAGAAAGCAACGGACGCGGGCGCCACGCATTTCAGCGGCGCGCCGCAGAATAATCCGCACGCCTTCTACGAGGTCAAATACAAGGACCCGAACGGCATCATCTTCGATCTGACGCACAACGGCTGGCGCGGCGCCGTGAAGGAAGTTGTGCCCGCAGAGCCCGAGAAGGTTCCGGCGGAGTAATAGCGCTTTAGCGCCGCCAAGGCAGGTCGGACGCGCGCTCGACAAAGAACCACGCACCGCGGCCGAGCTCGACGGGGAATGCCGCGGTTATCCCGTCCTCGAACGCGTGCCACTCCAGATTGGCGCGATCGACGGCCATCTCGGCGGCGGCGAGCGATTGCACGCGCAGTGCGTAGCCGGCCATGAACGGTAGCTTCGTTATGGGTACCTCCGGTACGCGCTCCGTTATCCGGTCGTAATTGACCAGATAGACGCCGCCGCGATCGAGCTGCAACATGGCGCCGCCAGATATTCGCTTCGCCGAACGGCCGGTAAAGCGCGCGAAGCGCTGCGCGGCCTCTTCGACGTCGGCGACCGCGATGACGACGTCGATCAGGCCGATCGCGCTGTTCGGATGACTGAGCCACCGCTTCTGCCACACCGTCTGCTCGGTGTGGTGGGTCAGCATCTGGATGCGGCCCTCCGGCATCACTCCCGGTTCGACGCGTGCGATCGTAAACGCCGCCGCGCCTTTGCCTACTTCGGTATCGACCGGCCGCGACATGTTGACCAGATCGCGGACGCGAAAGCCGTTCGCGGCGCGCCGCCGGTGCGCGGCTTCCGCATCCGCGACGGCAAAAGCCGCCAAATGCAGCCCCGCGTGTTCGGCCAGCATCGCATCGAACTCGCGGGCAAGCGGCGTATCGGCGGTCTTGAACAGCACCTCCATGTATCCGCGCTCGAACATGGCGGTGACGTTGCCGGTTCCGGTCTGGCGCTGCCCGCCTGAAGGATCGGCATTGACCTGGATGGAGACCGGCGTCGGCGCGAAGCCGCAGCGGACCAGCGCCTGCCGCGCGGCGTCCGCGTTGGGCACAAAATGGGCGACGTGATCGAGAAAGATTTCGTCGCCCGCGGGAAGCTGACGATCGATCTCGTTTGGTTCGGTGATGGCGTTCACGATTGCGCTCGGGTCACTCGGATTTGGCGAGGCCGGCTGCTTCCACGATTTTTCCCCAGCGCGCGATTTCGTCCTGCAAGAAGCGAGCGAGTTCTTCCGGAGATTTTCTGGCGACCGGATTCATGCCGAGATCGCGCATGCGCGCGCGCACGTCGGCCGTAGCCGTGAGGGCATTGAGCTTGGCGTTGAGCTTGGCGACGATGTCGCTTGGTGTTTTTGCCGGTGCAATCATTCCTTGCCACGCCGCCAGGTCATAGCCGGGCACACCGGCCTGCGCGAGCGGCGGCACGTTGGGCAGCGCGGCCAGGCGCGCCGTCGTCGTCACCGCAATCGGGCGGAGCTTTCCGGCGGTGATGAGTGGCAGCGCCGGGCCGAGATCGGCGAACATGAGCTGAATATATCCCGCGATCAGATCGTTCAGCGCCGGCACCGTGCCGTGATAGGGCACGTGCGTCATCTTGATACCCGTCATGTTGGCAAACACGGCGGCGGCCAGGTGATGGAAGGCGCCAATGCCGCCGGAGCCGTAACTCAGTGGCCGTTGCTTGGCGAGCGCAATGAGGTCGTCGACACTGTTCACCGGCAGCGAAGGGCTGACGACCAGGACGAACGGCACCGTAGCAACGACGGCCAACAACGCCAGATCCTTGGCCGGATCGTAAGGAAGCTTTTTGTAGAGCGTCACATCGATGGCGAGCGACGATACCGCCATCATGATCGTGTAGCCGTCGGGTGGCGACTTCGCCACGAAGTTGGTCGCGATCACCGTACCTTCCCCCGGACGGTTCTGGACCGGGAAGGGTTGGTTGAACTGATCCTGAAGTTTGTCGCTGAACGCGCGTGCGAGCGAATCCGTGCCGCCGCCGCGCGCGAACGGCACGATGAATGTCACCGCATGAGCAGGGTACTCTTCGGGGTCCTGCGCGTGGGCCAGCTTGGCCGCCATGGCGGGAAGCGCAGCAGCGAGCAATGTGCGACGCGACAGCATTGGCATTGCCTCCCCGTCTGCGTTTTGAAGCCGTTTGTGTCACGCTCGACGTGCGGTCGCGCCTGACCGGGCAATTCCGGCCTGCCCGGCAGCTTCCGACCAAAAGGGCGTAAACGCCAGGGGCACGTCGCCGCAATTGTGGTAACACTAACCACTTGTACATATTCAAGCGAGATTTTGGGCCGTTGCCGGGGCCCGCTCCCCGTTTCTTGACACTGAGTTGGGGTCCCGCCATAAGGTGCCCTCCTGGCGCTGGTTGGGCGGAATAAGCCTGTCACCTGCGCCGGTACCAATCAGGCATCGACTGGAAGAAGCCGGTCCGGAAAAGCATCCGAGCGCCGGAATCGAACACGGAGAAAAAGATGTTCGCGGTCTTCAAAACCGGCGGGAAGCAGTACCGTGTTGCCGCCGAGGACCTGCTCAAGGTCGACAAGATCAAGGGCGAACCGGGCGAAATCGTCGAATTCGGCGAGGTCCTGGTTGTAGGCGGTGATAGCGTCACGCTCGGCGCCCCCACGGTCGCGGGCGCAACGGTTGCCGCCGAGGTGATTGACCAGGGCCGCGGGCCGAAAGTCATCGCCTTCAAGAAGCGCCGCCGCAAAAACTCACGGCGCAAGCGCGGTCATCGTCAGGAGTTCACGCTCCTGCGCATCACCGAGATCCTTACGGACGGCACTAAGGCGAGCAAGACCGCGACGCCCAGGCCGCGGCGCGCCAAGGTGCCTGCCGAGACTACAGCCGTGGCTGAGGCCTCGGCCGAGCCCGCGGAAAGCGCCACGGAGAGCAAGCCGAAAGCGCGGGCGAAAAAGCCCGCCGCCAGGGAAAAGACAAAGAAGTGACCTGAAGCAGTGATGCTTTTGTCACGAATACGGTATAGAAACTAGCCAACAAATGTTCGGAGGCCAGCAATGGCTCACAAGAAAGCAGGCGGATCCTCGCGCAACGGCCGTGATTCGGCCGGTCAGCGCCTTGGACTTAAGATTTTCGGCGGCGAGCAAGTCATCGCCGGCAACATCATCGCGCGCCAACGCGGCACCAAATGGCATCCCGGCCGCAACGTCGGCATTGGCCGGGACCATACGCTGTTCGCGCTTACCAACGGCCAGCTTGAGTTCCGTACCAAAGCCAAGGGTCGCGTGTTCGTGTCGGTACTTCCGATGACGGAGCAAGCGGCCCAGTAATACGGTGGATCATACGAGGTCCGCCGGTATCCAGTCGAACCGGCGGGCCCAATTGGGCTCCGAAACAGGGGGAGACCGGGATACCGGCTCCCTCTTTCGGTTTGTTGCAGGAGCCCACACCATGACTTTTGCGGAAGAAGTCTTCAGCCCCGCCCGGCGAGAGCGAACCATCGCGGTCCTTGAGACCGAGCGGCTCGTGCTGCGCGCGCCCCGCCCAGAGGACGCCGAAGCCATGGCGCGCCTCATCAGCGATCGGCGCATCGCCGTAAACACCGCGCGCATTCCGTATCCGTACGGTGTTGAAGACGCCGAACAATTCATCGCCGCTGTCAACGGGCAGGACGGTGAAGTCGCCTTCCTCATCACCTTCGATGGCGCGCTGATTGGCGGCTGTGGTGTCGCTCAGTCCGATAGCGGACCGGAACTCGGCTATTGGGTGGGTGTGCCGTTTTGGGGCCAAGGCTTCGCGACCGAGGCAGCGCGCGCTATCATCGACCATGCATTTGGCAGCCTCGGCCACGAGGTCCTGGAGGCTGGAGCCCGCGTCAGCAACCCGGCCTCGCGCCGGGTGCTGGAAAAGTGCGGCTTTCAATGGACCGGCGTCCGTCTCGCGCGCGTCCGCGCCATCAATTCTGCGGCGCCGGCCGATCGTTTCCGTCTTGATCGCCGGCTCTGGGAATCGCTCAAGACGTTGGGGCGGACTATTCGCGTGGTGTGATCGAGGCACCGGTGGAGCGGCGCTCGATTTCGCTGCTATTGGCCGTCAGCGCCCGGTGGCGCTGCGAAGAACGGTGCAAGCTTGGCGACCAGTGCCGGCCCAAAATGCGCCTGCGGATTTGACGGTGGCGCGTGGTCCATCAGCTCCCAGCCCTGGATGAGCGTGCGGGCGCGAGCGAAGGCCTGCTCAAAGTCGGTTCCCGGCTGCAGGCTCTGCCGCAAAAACGCGTCGCCAAAATAAGTCCAATCCCGTTCCGGCGCGCAGCCGAATGAGGTGTGCTCGTCGTCCGCGGCGGTCACCACGATGGTGTCGTCGTTTGCCAGCGGCGGCAGGAATATCCCGGAGAAGCAGGCCGAGACGATCACGACCCGATACTTGATTCCCTCGTGATCGAGGGTCTCGGCGACTTGCTTGGGCGTCAGGTCGATAGGTGCCTGGTCCGGCAATTGGAGTGCAAACCCCTTGCGGTCGCCGTGGGACGTCATCAGCAGGACGAGGACATCATCATCCTTGTTCATGACATTGCCCACGGCATGCACTGCCGCGTTGAAATTGTGCAGCGAGGCGAGCGGGACAGTCGCCAGTGTCGCCGGATTATTGATGAGGCGAAGCGTCCGATCTTTGATCGGCAGTGTTCTGGCGATCGACGCCAAGCCGCCGTCGATCTCTTTGGCGAATACGTCCAGGCTAGCCCAGCCGGCAATGCCGAGGGCATAAATGGCGGTTCCGCCTTTGCGGGACGGCGCCAGCCGGGCGACCTCCGCTTGCAGCAGCGCCGCTTGCGCTTGGGTGACGTGCGCGAGGTCTCCATTGGCGGCCTGCGCGGCTTGGCCATGGCTTGCGGCGTACTTGGCGCGCAGAAACTCCCACCAGTTCGCATCGCGGACGTCGAAGTCACCCGCGGCAAAGACCGGTAGGTGCGGCACGAGCGCGTTGGCAGCAAACAAAGCCGCCCATAGGGCTGCGACGCGAGCGATCCGCCGCGGCACCGATTCTTGCTCGAGGCTGCCGACGACGCACACCATGGCGCCGATCCACCAGATGATTTCGGCGCCGTACCCCGCTGCAGCCATGTATGTGCTGGACCAAATCCCACTCGATCCGATTTTGGTCGCCAACAGCGGCACCAGCCTGATTCCTGCGGTCGCGATGTCGGCGAAGACCGAGAGAGCAAACATTGCGGCGAGCGCGGTGACGCGCCCGCCGGGACGCACGAACAATCCGGCGACCGCCAGCTCGATGGCGAGCACAGCCGCCAGAGCGTTGAGGCCGTAAGGGTTGAAACTGCCGGACATGCGGGTGTCGAGAAACTGCAGCCCTATGCGTACCGCGGCCAACAATGTGGTCCAGCCCAGCAGAATAGGCAGGTCCACGAGCGCTGCGTTTGGCGTCGTTCGCCAGAGCGCCGCCCGTGCCGCGAGCCTATACACCGACCACACGCCGTGCCTCTTCCGCCGCTGCCGCCCAGGAAACGGTCGATGCTAGCTTGGCGCTGCGAAAAGCAAAAGCTGCGGCTTATGGACCGCGCGCGACGTTGACCTGGATCACGTGGGTCTCGGCAGGCGGGCCGTGTTCCCACGGCCGCGCATAGGCGAACACGACACTGGCGGTTCCGGGAGCGCGCGCCTTGATCTCCCAACGGTGTGAGCCGGGCGCGCCGATCAAACCGCTCTGGGCGGCTTGATAGCCGCGATCGATCAGGCGAATGATCGCGAGGTTGGTGCTCAGCGCCGTGTCCAGCCGCCACTTGAATCCGGTCGACGGATTTTCCCGAAGCACGATCGTTGTCGAGGCGCCGGGCGAGAGCGAGACAGTCTGGTTCGTTTGCGGTTGGGTCTGAGCGCCAGGCGGCGTGAGCCTGGCCAGGGCGAGCAGGCCGCAAAAGACAGAAGCTGCAAACTTTGCGCGGAAAAATTTCGCTTTCATGGGCATTTTGCGAATTCTGATAAAGGCCTGGGATAAAGCCGAGGACTGACGTAGGGTCGGCGCTCGCCTATTCCAAGGATTGATTCTGGCCCATTGCTCGCCAATTAGAGCTATCGGTCCAATCGCACCGCAGATTCCACCATGAAGT
>JBAUYV010000213.1:0-26346 GCA_049584975.1 Xanthobacteraceae bacterium
TGCGAGCCTTGTGGTTCTGGCTGCGGAGTTCACGGCGATGCAGACGATGATCGGATCGATCGAGAAACGGATCATGGCGCAACATCGCTCGAACGAGGCGAGCCGGCGGCTGGAGACGATCCCTGGATGAATAAGAAGGGCTAGTTGCATGCGTGATTCTTTGGGTAGCCGTATTCCTGATTGGCAATCGAAATCTAATCGATCCAACAATAGCAGTGTATCTTTTACTAGCCCTTTCAGCATTCATGGGGGACTGGTTTGCGCGTGACAGTTGGCGTATTGAACGACCGTGTTTATAGGGTTGAGACATCAAAGCTTGTTGTAGAGGGAACAACAGGTTTGCTCTTGTCGTTCGGATTCGTTTTGCTTTATTTGGTTGGCGGCTACGTTTTGTTGCGAGGTACACCTAAGGATTTTCACAGGACGGCCGTCGCTCTTTCCTTGGTTGCGATGGCTGTAAGTTTACTCCTTGAGCGCTCTACTCAAGAGTTCTCAGAGCGGATCGCCGGTCGTGTCTTTGGTAGACACCTATAGGCGGTTGCCGCTCGGCGATACTGTTCGCTCGAACAAAGAAAGATGATCGAATGAATAGTTGCCGCGGTGCAATAAATGTCCCTGATGTGCAAGTTTTTGAACGCCGGCGATGGTGCCGCTGTCGGCGCGGTTATGGGGGCGTTCAAAAACTGCACATAGCACATAGGCGTGGTACACTTGGACTGTCCCGCTTTGGACCCTTTTCGGGACAGTCATGCGTTCAGCTCCCAGGAAATCCCGAGCTAAAATTGGCGTCCGGCGCGGCCAGCCGAACACTGTAAACGGGACAGTACCGCTGCGGCTCTTCTGCTCGAAGCTCGTCTGCATGAGATTGCTGCGAATGATTGGCATAGTGCCGAGGTCGATCTCGACCATGAAGTGACGGTGCGAGCCGTTTGGAAATGCAAGACCGAAGGCTAGGTCGGGCACGATCGCCCGCTCCCGCACCACGCCCCGCTGCGCCATCTTCACTTTCATGGAAAATGGATTGCGGCCGGCTGTCAGCGGCTCGGGGAAAGCGGCGATGAGTTCGTCGGCGTGAATGACGCGCAGGTCGGTGCGCCCACCGGTGGCCAATTGCAACGCGAGGCAAAAGTCCGTCACCTCAAGCTGATGCTCGATGAACGGGCGGCCGGCCTCACGGTTCTTCCGGCTCCATTCGAGGTTGGCGAAGGCGACGCCGTAGCGTTCAACAAGGAGGCGAGCGCCGCGGTCGGCAAGCGCGTAAGCGATCGGGGCGGAGCCAGATGTCGGGTAGTAATCGAGCTGGGCGCGGGGCCGGTCGAGGTAGCCGGCATGAAAGAGCTTAGCGAGGCGATCATTGGTGCGATCGAGCGAGCGGCCGATAAGGGCTGCAATATGGGTCGAGCGCAGAAAGCGATAGCGCGCGAGCTGGCGAATGATCGTCACGTCGTCGTCGGTGAGGCGTAAGGCCGGCGGTTCCGACGCACGGCGGAACCGCGGCAGTCGGGTAGGGGGAGAAACGACTACGGTCTCCATCCCCAAAGTATACCGCTACCGAGCATCAACTAGCTGCCACCGTGCGAGCGATGGGGACAGCACAGAATTCCGTAGCAGCCCGCCCAATGTGCTGGCCGCCTTGAGTGTCCCCATAGGCTTCCATACATATCGAGGGCGGGACTTTTAGAGGCCAAAATCATGCAGCTGTACCCAGAGTTCGCGGAACCATTCCCGGTCATCCGCGTGTATCGGCCCTTCCTTGATCGCGAGGTCGTATTTCACTGCGCCATGATCGAGTGCGCCACGGCCGATCAGGCCCCGGCGGCCTACAAGCCGGAATCCGGAGACCGAGTGGAGTTTGCGTGGTGGGATACCCCACGCATGCCAGAGCTGCCTCCCGTCTTCGTATCGTAGGCGCTCACAACAAGCCGACCAGGTCGTCACGCGACGCGACACGGCCGCCGCTGGGGGTGGCATAACGTGACGCCCGCGGACTATCGGACAGCTCTGCTGTTCGATAGCCCGCAAGGGTGTTCGTTATCGCCACACCGCGGTGGGAGAGACAGCGGGAACGACCCGGACGCGAAGCCGGAGTGCGGTACTCCGCGCTCCGAGCGCAACGCGGCTGCGGTCGTTCCTTCCACAAAGGATTGAGGCGAGCACCGCTCCGTGGCAGGCCGGCGCGGGAACGCGAACGAGGGCACGACGGCCTTCAGGCCGGCGAGCCCAAGGCACCACCGATCATCGACCGGGCACCCGCCCGGCATGCCCCGCGTGCAGGAACAACAAAACATAGCAATAGCATATTAGTCGCGGTCGGAATCCCGCGGTGACGATTTTGAAAGTAATTGATCATCAACGCGAATTCGTCCGCTGCCTGTAGTTACGGGGTATGGATACGGTAACTAGGGGCGTATCCATAGGCGTATCCACAGCCTGAGGGGGTTACCGCACTCCCAGAAACTTGCTGATGCGCGCCTCGATTTCGGCCCGTGGCCGGCCGAAGCGCATGCGGCTGGTCTCGATCAGCCGGTGGGCGTCCGGTCGCCGCGGGTGGGGAGCGTCGTAGAGGTTGAGGCGGATCGGGGACGTGGGGACGCCAGCTTGGAGCAGACGTGCCCAGGCGGAAAAATTCGGCAGGTCGAGGAGTGCACCGGCCCCGCCGAGGCCGATCTGCTCGGCGAGGATCGGAGCATCGATCGGGCCGGAGCGGCAGGCAATGATCGAGCCGGCATTGCCGAACACAGCATCGCGCAGCCGGTCGGGAAGCTGGTCGAGGTACTGGTGCCCGATGGTGAGCGTGAGGGCGTACTTTCTCGCCTCACTGAGAATGAGCGCAAAGCTCCCGGTGGCGAACGATTGGAACTCGTCGGCATAGAGGTGGAAGGTGCGGCGCTCGGCGGCCGGGGTGTCGGCGCGGGAGAGCGCGGCTTGGGCAATGGCGGTGGTGAGCAGCGCCCCGAGGAGGTGTGCGGTGCTCTCGCCAAGCCCACCCTTCGAGATGTTGCAGATCACGATTGCGCCTTCGTCCATGAGGCGGCGCAGTGTGATGGTGCTCTTGGGCTGCGCCAGCATGTTGCGCAGCCGCGGCTCGATGAGGGCCTTGCCGATCTTGTTCTGGATGGGTGCGATGGCTTCGGTGCGGAAGCCGTCGCCATAGCCGGCGTACTCGTTGAGCCAGAATGACCGCACCACGGGATCGCCGACATGGTGCTCGACGAGCTGCACCCGGAACGGTTCGTCGATGAGCAGGCGAGGAAGCATGAGCAAGGTGGCGCCTGGCACGTCGAGCAGCGCCCGCACCGCATTGGTGAGGATGTAATCGAGCCGCGGGCCCCAGCTCTCCGGCCACACGTGCCGGAAGGCCGACACAACGCCGTCGGCCACGATGGGCTTGAGGTCATGCGGCACCCGCGACAGCGGATTAAAGCCGATCGGCCGCTCGATGTCGGTGGGGTTGATGTAGACGAGATCGTTGGTACGGGCGCGGGGGACGTGATTGAGCGCGGCTTCGGCGAGGTCGCCGTGCGGATCGAGCAGCGCAATACCTTCGCCGGCCGCGAGGTCTTGGGCGATGAGGTTAAGGAGCAGCGTGCTCTTGCCGGTGCCGGTCTGGCCGACGATGTAGAGGTGCCGGCGGCGATCGTCGGGACCGAGCACGACTGGATCGCCCAAGAAGTGGGCGCCAATACAAAATTCCTGATGTGATGGTGTCATGGGCGGAAGGGAGCCGGAGTGCCGTGCGCACCGCAGTTTGGGAACATGGTGCTGGCAGCACCCTGTGTCCCGAAAGGATGCGCCGGGGCTACATGGCGTCGTCGTCATTGTGCGTTGATGACTTGACTGCCGAGCCCCCCGCTCACTGCCGGCTCGTTTCCGACCACGATCTGTTTCAAGATCGTGGCCCGCAATAATTCTATCCCGCCCCAAACGGCAGGCGCGGCGGAGAGTTGGGGACAATGCCACGCGCGGCGAGCAATTGATTGTCCAGCCCGTTCTTTTGTTCGGCCGAGGCCGTTCTTCCGTCCCGGCCCTGCGCCGTTGCGGTGCACGGCGCGCAGCGCAGGTCAAGGACGGCCGCTTGGCCGCCCGTAGGGTTTATCCTTGACCGTAGCGAGCACCGTGCGACGCTCGTTGCAGCGGCGGGCTCGGTTTTCCAGATCAGCGAAATGTTGAGAACCGCGCGAGGGATCGTCGTCCGAATGGATTGAGACGACATCGTCGTCTCAATCGAGCCCGGCGAGGCAGAGCCCGGCCGCGCGTGGCGCGGCGCGCCCGAATGATCGGATTAAAAACCACCAAATAAAATTGCGGTCTTGTCAAACCGACGAATTCGTTGCGCTCGATCGCCCACCATCGAGCGACTGTTTCGGCGCCGGTCCGATGAGAACAGCCGGACCTTGGGCGCAACGTGTCGTAGGGTCGCGCGCGTCGGCGCTGCTGTCCGTTAGGACTTGTTTGCGCCTTGTGGAATACTTCGCCCCTGTTGGCACACCCGGCCGACTTCGTGGCATTCCCGAACAGCGCTGCCCACAGCGATGGAGGGCGAGATCGCCCCAGCGATCGATGTCGGCGCGCAGCTCCAGCGAAGAGCGCACCAGCGCGGCGCCGAAATGACACGAAGTCGGGCGGGTAGCCCGACGCGCGCGACCCGTCATGGCGTGTTGTATCAACGCCTGTTGCCCGCTCACCCCGCCTTACCCTAAAGGCGGGGCATAACGGTGGGTGCACAGTATCCCGCCGTTGCCGGCCCCAGCCGGCCACTCATTGGATTTTGAATTTCCCTTTCATTGAAAATGCATTTTGCATACTGGGTATTTTTAAATGGGTCTCATTAAATGCGTATCATTAATAGAGGAGCGAGCGATTTCATGCGGTCTAGAACGGTTGATTTTGCTCGGCCTAGAGCGAGTGTTTTCGCTCGGTCTAGATCATTCAAAGTTTCTTCGGTTTGAGGTTCAACTCGTAGATATTGGTCTTGCCTTGGCCGCGGCGCTGGATTGTTAGCAGGCCGTTGGCCTGAAGCGATTTGAGGTGCTTTCGCACATTGGTCTCGTGCAGCCCGAGGTCTTGCCCGAGCCGGACCTGGCCGGGAAAACAATAATCGTTCTGCCATGCGTAGCTGAGCAACATTGCGAACGTCATCTTGTCGCCGGCGCTCAACTTATTAGACCTGAGGAGAAAATTGGGCACCATCGTGAAGCCCTTGCCGCTTGCTGCGTCGGCATTTTTGAGAATGATGTTGCGCTCCCGTTTCAGTAGCTCGCCGATCGGCCGCATCTCGGAGTATTCCATGCACGGTCATTATACCGCGCCGGTAACCGTTAGGCCGGTTATCCCCTATTCGGATCATCTGGCTGGGAGCCAGGAGGGCTACCCACGTCCGACGCACGACCGAGTAAGGGTGTAAGCATCTTTTGCAGGCCAGCGATGAGGTGGTTGGTCTCCCGCGCGCGTTCGGTGAGGTCTTTGATCTGATCGTTTTTAACCGCGACTTCGGACCGGAGAAAACCAATCTCGCCGTCTTTTTCATCGAGCCGCTTTTCGAGTTGCTGAACATAGCGGAGCGTGCTGGAGCCTGTTCCGGTTTGCTCCGTATGATTTTCCTCGTCGGATTCGGAACTTGCGGGAGCCGGCGGGAGCGTGTGGGAACCTCGCTCCTCTGAATTCGCTCGCTGATTTACGCGGAGCGCAGCGGAACTTGCGGGCGCGTGCTCCGGTGCGTTTCCTATGTGATGGGCCTGCTTTAAAAACTCGATCAGCTCGTCTGCTGACGCGGGCTCGATGAGATACTGAAAGCCGTTGGCGCCGTATTCTTTCTTGCAGCGGAGCGAACCAACGCGGCAATAGCGCTCGATGCTCTTTGGGTGACGGGGAAGACCTGCGGCTCGGAACCGGGCCTCGGCTTCGACGATCGTAATTGGATTATCGAGATGTTCCGTTGTGTGGGACTCGGCGGGAGCCTGTTCCGACATGCTCCTGATGATATCGCGGCTCGACGCACGGCTCGCCGGTTATCAACAGGTATGCCCCAATAACCATACCTGCAGCAGGCTTCGCACAAAGGATATTTTTGGAACCCCAGATCAAATGCGGCGCTCACACATTGCAAACATTCGCCTACGGTTTATAATTCTTTCATGGCCAGCAAAAAGAAAAGTGAGATACAGGAACTTTCGGAATTCATTCGCGATCACATGGCAACGAAGGGAGACATTCTTGATCTCAAAGGTGATATCGCGCGTCTCGGCGAACAGGCCACATCTATCGAAAGCGAAATCCGTAGCATGAGGCAAGCAAAGCTGGAGTTCCGTGTCGCCGATCTCGAAGAAAAAGTGTTTGGCGAGAGCCGCGCATAAAACTCAGTTGAGCCAAATCGACAGAGCGGCTATGCGGTCCGCAACGGAATAATATTCCCACCATCAGCCTTGATGCGCTCGCGGTCGACAAAATCCGCCCACCACTGCATCATCCGAGTTCGCTCGTCCAAATATTCGGCGCGGTGATAGGCTGCCCGGACTGCATTGCGCTCCCTGTGGGCGAGCTGGCGCTCAATCGCATCCGCGCTCCATTTGCCGCTTTCGTTGAGGATGGTGGACGCAAGAGCACGGAAGCCATGCGTCGTTGCGCGTCGATGGTATCCCATGCGGTAGAGCGCGTAGAGCATCGTATTTTCGCTGATCGGCTTTCGGTTATCAGAGCGGCCCGGAAATGACAGCTCGTAGTAACTCGTAATCGATTTGAGTTCGTTAAGCGCAGCGACAGCCTGCCGCGAAAGAGGCACGACGTGCGGTGCGCGGGTTTTAATTCGCTCTGCGGGAATGGACCAGAGGTTGCTTTCGAAATCGAACTCTTGCCAGCGTGCACCACGTAGCTCAACTGTGCGGACCATCGTGAGAATGACCAAGCGGAGTGCGAGTTGAACCATCCGGTCTCCCTTGTGGCCTTCGAGCTTCCGCAAAAACTCGGGAAGTTCGGCGCGGGGAAGCATGCGACGCGGTTCTTTTTTGCGGGTCACGAAAATGCCCTTCATGCCGGTGATCGGGTTGTTTTCAACGAACCCTGATCCGATCGCGTAGGCAAAGATCGCGCTGCATCGCTGTCGGACGCGCTGTGCGATATCGATGGCGCCGCGTTTCTCTATTTTGCGGATGGCATCGAGAAGCTCGGGCGCTTTCAAGTCAACGATGGGGCGCTGCCCGAGCGCGGGAAAGATATCCTTTTCCAGGCTTTCGATAACATCATCGGCGTGGTGCGGAGTCCACTTGGGGCTCATGGTGGTGTGCCATTCGCGTGCCACAGCCTCGAAGGAATTGGCTGCGGCACGCTTCAGCTCACGCTTTCTCTCGCGTTTTTTTACCGAGGGATCGATCCCATCCATAAGCAGCGATCGCGCTTCAGTAGCTACTTGGCGGGCTTTGGCGAGCGACACGATTGGATAGACGCCGATGGCCAGACGCTTCTCTTTGTCTGCGAAGCGGTACTTTAAACGCCAGTAGCGCGAACCGCTCGGCACGACTTCAAGATAGAGTCCATGTCCGTCTGCAAGCCGGTAGGACTTCGGCCTCGGCTTCGCCTGCCGGGCGGCAGTGTCGGTGAGAGGCATTTGGGGGCATCTCCCACACGTGGTCAATTAGATGCCCCCAAATATGCCCTAAAAATGGGGGCATTGCAATGAGATGCTATGCATCACGATGGTTATGCTGCGGGCGGATATACCACTGACACTTCGAGAATATTGGTAAACTATGAGATACGGTGAGTTATCAACATGGCGGAGGGAGTGGGATTCGAACCCACGATACGGTTTCCCGTATACACGCTTTCCAAGCGTGCGCCTTCAGCCACTCGGCCACCCCTCCGGACGCGCGGAGACGGCCGCAATATAGCGACGGGACTTCTCCTGACAACCCAAACGGATTGTGGACGGGTTCGGTGGCTCTTGATCGGCATAAATCAATCTAATGCCCCTCGACCGACGCGTTTATCCGCGCTCCGTCGGCCGCGGCGCCGCTAGGACGGTGGCGCAGCTGTGCCGCAGCCATTACCGCCGACGCCGGCACACGGCCCATGGGCGGGATTGATTTGTTTGACCCGTTGCGGCCTTCTTCGCGTCTTCTGTCACCTGGAAGAGGAAGAACCATTTGTCCCGGAGCGGCCTCCCCGGCTTTCTCACCGCGCTCGCGATCCTCCTCGCCGGGCTGGTGCTGGCATTCACGCTTGGCCGCTATCCGGTAAGCCTCAAAGACATGATCGATGTGCTGGCGTCACGGCTCACCGGCCGCGCCAGCAGCGTGCCGCTGGCGGTGCAGGACGTGGTGCTGCTGGTGCGCGGGCCGCGCGTACTCGCGGCGGTCTTGGTCGGCGCTGCGCTCGCGGTCTCCGGCACCGCCTTCCAAGGGCTTTTTCGCAATCCGCTGGTGTCTCCCGATATCCTCGGCGCCTCCTCGGGCGCGGCACTCGGCGCGGTACTCGGGATCTACTTCTCGCTCGGCATCGGAGGTATCGAAGCGCTGGCGTTTGCCGGCGGCCTGGCCGCTGTCGCCGCCGTCTACATGATTGGCTCGGCCGTGCAGGCGCGTGATCCGATCCTCGTGCTGGTGCTGACCGGAGTGGTCATCGGCGCACTGCTCGGCTCCGGCGTCGGCCTGATCAAATACCTGGCCGATCCGTACAATCAGCTGCCTGCCATCACGTTTTGGCTGCTCGGCAGCCTGGCGGCGACCAATGTCAAGGATCTCCTGCCATTGTTTGGACCGGTCGCTATTGGCACGCTGGTGCTGATTGCGCTGCGCTGGCGCATGAACGTGATGTCGCTGCCGGAAGAGGAAGCGCGCGCGCTTGGCGTGCCGACCGGCGCGTTGCGTGTTGCCATCATCGCGGCAGCCACACTGGTCACCTCGGCGAGCGTCGCCACCGCCGGCGTGATTGGCTGGGTCGGTCTCGTCGTCCCCCACCTGGCGCGGTCGCTGGTTGGGCCTGATTTCGCCCGCCTTATCCCGACTGCGGCTATTCTTGGCGGCGGCTTCCTTCTCCTCATCGACACGCTCGCGCGCACCGCGGCGCCGGTTGAAATTCCGCTCGGAATCCTGACTGCCTTTGTCGGCACGCCGTTTTTAATATGGCTTCTCGCCAGCGTGCACCGGACGTGGTCATGAAGCTTCGCCCGCGGGCCGCCTCTTTCATCGGATCGGGTTAGATGGGAGCGGCCCCGAGTTCGCAAGACTTGGCTGGACTTTAGGATGCAGCTCCTTGACCACCCCAATCGGCACGCCGAGCCGCTCAACTGTCGCGACTACCCGCCCGTCGAGCGCGCGGTCGCAGTTCGTCTGCGTCGGCGCGATGAAAAAATCCGCACTCTTTTGATCCTTCGTCCATACGAGCCGCGAGTCGGCGACCTTCTCGAACGGCAGCCGCTCCCCGCAGACTACGACCAAATAGCGCCGGTGCGGCTTGCCCGGTGTCCGGTCGATCTGATCCAGGTAATGTTCGAGGTCTCCCACCGCCTCCGGCATGATGTTGACCCAGTAATCGGTGTCGTAACGTCTAGAAGCCCCCGGCAAGCCGCCGACCAAGGGGTTGAAAAACAGATACTCGTCGGGGTGCAGCCGGTAGAGCGAGGTAGCGTCCCAACCAAAGCCTCCTAGCAGGACAGCCAATCCTGCAGCCGTCGCGAACCGGCCGACCATTTCCAGCCGGCGGAGCGTGCTATCCAAACCCAACCCCGCGAGCACAGCAATCGGCGGCACCGTGAACAGAACATGCCGCATGCCGGAAAATGCCGGCCCACGCACGGCGACATCGCCAATCAGAGGGAAGAGCGCTGCAAAAACCACCAACGCGACTTCCTTGCGCCAAAACTTGTCGATCTCCGCTCCGCCGCGCTGCGGTCTCCTCGCGAAGATGAGGGCGAGGCACGCGCCAATCAGGAGCGGCAGCGTAAGCTTGATGGCGACATACGTTGGCTCATACCACCGCGGAACATCGGCCATCATGTAGATGCGACCCCACAAGAGGGTGCGGATCGGATATTTGAAATCGTCGAACTCGAACATGGCTCGCAACGGATTGAGCGGCGCCAAGCCGGCCCAAGGCCATGTCGCGATCATTATGACGTAGCCAATGACAAAGGCTGGCAAGAGTACAAGCGCTGACCGGCCCACGAAAGCGAGCACTCGGCGCCACGATCCGCCATGACCGATCGGCGCATAGAGGATGACGACGAGCCCAGTATAGCCGACCAGAAATAGTCCGAGCACGCGAATCCCGAGCGCACAGCCGCACAGCAACCCAAACGCCAGCACCAGACGCCAGCGCGGACGCGGCAATTCCCGGCCGATCAGGAGCAGCAAATAGGTTGCGCCCATCATCGCAGAAGCGAAGGGGATGTCCTTGGTATGGTTGAACATTGCCCCATACCAGATCCCGCACAGCGCCAGTGCCGCCGCCGCCAACAGGCCCGCGCGCGATCCCGCAATAGTTCGCGCCGTCGCCCAGGCCGCAACGATTCCGCCGATTCCCGTCAGGGCCGACAAGACGTGCCGGACCGCATAGGTGTCGAGTGGAAGTATTTTTTCGAGGCCGACCGCGACGATGTCGAAGAGGCCCCCATAGAGGTAGAGGTTTCGGAAGTGAAACAGCGCCTGATCGGTAAATGAGCTCGCGTAGTAGGTGACGATAAGCTCGGCGTAGCGCTGCTGGACTTCCTCGTCATTGGAAATCGCGTAATCGCCGAAGGTCGCAAGGACGAGAATGATCAACAGGCCAAAGAGCGCTGCCGCCGCTAAGTCATAGGGGTCGGCAAAGAGCCGCCGCGACCGGCAATGCCGAATCAAGGCTGCCGCACTTGTGCGGCACGTAGCTGCTACCCACCGGGCAAGCGCTTTAACGCTTGCCACGGGCATCCCGGCCGTCATTTATTCCCCCCTCTCGATCGGATTTCGCGCCGGAAAACACACCCCCCGGTACCCCCGATTGTCCGGGAGACTAGCCAAAGTGCGGGCAGATGGCCTGCGTCATCGCGCCGCTGTCCATATCCCGGAGCCAGAGTGCCCTGACCTGAGTCTTGGGCGCCAGGATGGCCGGGACGCATTCCTTGCTCAAGGTCCGTCCTGTTTGCGACAATGCTGTGTCATCAAGGACGTCAGTCATGACGCTCGAAGGTCGCGGGCTCACCATCGGCTATCGCGACCGGGTCGTCGGGCGCGATCTCGACGTGACGCTGAAGACTGGCGAGGTACTGGCCCTGCTTGGCCCCAATGGGGGCGGGAAGACCACGCTGCTCAAGACGCTACTCGGCCTTATTGCACCGCAGGGGGGCGAGATCAGGCTCAGTGACCGTGCGTTGGCCAGCTTCAGCCTGCGCGAGCGGGCGCGGCTTATCGCCTATGTGCCCCAGGTCCACGTCGCAACCTTCGCCTTCCCGGTCGAGGCCGTCGTGCTTATGGGACGCAGCGCCCATGGTGGCCTGCTCAGCCGCCCAACCGCCACGGACCACGCCGCCGTCGCGCAATCACTCGAACGGCTGGGCATCGCAGGGCTTGCCGCGCGGCCCTACACGATGATCTCGGGCGGCGAGCGCCAACTGGTCCTGTTGGCGCGGGCGCTCGCCCAGGAGCCGCAATTCATCGTGCTCGACGAGCCGACTTCGAGCCTCGACTTCGGCAACCAAGGCAAGGTGCTTCGCGAGATTCGCGCGCTCGCAACGGCCGGCCTGGGCGTCATGTTCACCACGCACGATCCCAATCACGCCCTGCGCGCTGCCGACCGCGCCTATCTGATCCGCGACGGCGCCCGAATCGCTGACGGCGCCGCGAGCGCCGTGCTGACCCGCGCCGCCCTTGAAGAGTTGTACGGCGCCCCGGTCGAGCAACTCGACGACCCGGCGACCGGCGGCAGCGCATTCCTGCCCGACTGGGCCAAATAGGTCCAAGTAGGCCCAAGTAGAACGTGCGGAGGCCCGGCCGAAAACCGGGCCTCTCGCATGTGCGCTTTCGCCTGACCGGTCATTCCCCTACATTACAGGGGCATGCATTCGTCCGACGACGACTACCTCATCCGGCCCGACCCGCACGATCCGCGTTTGACCGAGCGGGTCAAAGGCATCGACCAGAGCGGCGCGCCGATCGAAACGGCGGTGACGGTCGAGCGCGCGCTGACGATCTTCCTCAATTCCCAGGAGATCGTGACCGCGATGACCATCGGCGACCATCCCGAATATCTGGCGCTCGGTTATCTGCTCAACCAGAATATGCTCAAGCCGGACGACACCGTCACCGGCGTCGATTACGACGAGGAACTCTCCGTCGTCGTGGTACGCACCAAGCGCAAAACCAATTACGAGAAGAAACTGAAAAAGAAGGTGCAGACCTCCGGCTGCGCACAGGGCACTGTGTTTGGCGACCTCATGGAGGCGCTGGAGAACGTCACGCTGCCGCCGGCGGAACTGCGCACCTCTTGGCTTTATACGCTCACCCACAAGATCAACACCACGCCATCGCTTTATCTGGAAGCCGGCGCGATCCATGGCTGCGTGTTGGCGGTCGAGGACCACCCGCTGGTCTATATGGAAGACGTCGGCCGCCACAACGCCGTCGACAAGATCGCCGGCTGGATGTTCAAGCATCACGTCGGCGCCGCCGACAAGATTTTCTACACCACCGGCCGGCTCACCTCCGAGATGGTAATCAAGACGGTGCGCATGGGCATCCCGATCCTGATCTCGCGCTCCGGCTTCACCGCCTGGGGCGTGGAGCTCGCGCGCAAGGCGAATTTGACGCTGATCGGCCGCGCCCGCGGCAAGCGCTTCGTCGCGCTGGCCGGCGAGGACCGCATCGTGTTCGATCAGGACCTCGCCTATGTGGAGGAAGAAAGCGCGAAGCATCGGCGCAAGGCCGCGATGCATGATGACTGATTCTTTTCGGTTGTCGTGCTCGGCGAAGGCGAAGCGTCCAGTATCCGCCACACGTGAGGTGATTACTGGATCGCCCGATCAAGCCGAGCGATGACGCCAGAGAAAACCGTCGGCGTCGTCCTCGCCGGCGGGCTGGCGCGCCGCATGGGCGGTGGCGATAAGGCGCGCATTCGTATCGGCAACGCGACTATTCTCGAACGCGTGCTCTCACGCTTGGCGCCGCAGTGCATCCGCCTCATCATCAACGCCAACGGCGACCCGGCACGCTTTGCCGACACCGGCGTTACGGTCGTGGCTGACGGCGTGCCGGATTTCGCCGGCCCGCTGGCCGGCATTTTGGCCGGCCTCGATTGGACGGCGGCGAATGCATCCGGCTGCGAATGGCTCGCCAGCGCCCCCGGCGACTGCCCGTTCCTGCCCAAAGACTTGGTGGCGCGCCTGCACGAGGCGCGCGCCGCGGCCGGCGTGCCGCTCGCCTGCGCGCGTTCGGGCGAATGGCGGCATCCGGTCGCCGGCCTTTGGCCGGTTTCGCTACGCGAGGATTTGCGTCACGCATTGCTGCGCGAGGGCTTGCGAAAGATCGAGCTTTGGACCGAACGGCATGGCGTCGCCACGGCCAGTTGGTCAGACACGCCCGTCGATCCGTTTTTCAACGTGAACACGCCGGACGACGCGGCCCGCGCTGAAGAAATCGCGAAGCAGTATCCCGATGCGTGAGTGCGTCAGCCGACTAACGACGCATAAGAGAGAAACCCTACGGTCGCGCCCGGCTCGACCCTGGTGACATCCTCAGTCAGCTCAGCGAGGCCGTCGGTTTCCGTGAGCGAGGTGAGAACGCCGGCGCCATCCTGCTCAAACTTGATCGCCTCGATGGCGCCGTCCGAAGCCGCTCGCAGCGCCACGCGGACATATTCGCGCCGGCCCTTACGCTTCTTATAGGAGAAGGCGGCGCGCGTGGGCAGCGCGATCAAGGGATCGGGCAACGCACCAGCGAGCCGCAGCAGCAGCGGACGCACCACGCGCACGAAGGTGACGAATACCGCCACCGGATTTCCCGGCAGACCCACGAAGGCTGCACCGTCGCCGCTGTTGCCGCCGCGAATGACACCCATGGCTACGGGCCGGCCGGGCTTGATCGCCAGCCGCCAGAACACGATGCGGCCGATGCTATCAATGACGCTGCGCACGTGATCCGCCTCACCTGTCGAGACGCCGCCCGAAGTGAGAACGAGGTCGTGGTCAAGGGCCGCCGCCGCGATTGCCTGCGCCAGCTCTTTCGGATCATCGCTGAGAATGCCGAGGTCGGTGACCGCTGCTCCAAAGCGCTCAATCAATCCGGCAAGCAGATAACGGTTGGAATCGTAAAGCGCCGAACGCGGCAACGGTGTTCCGGGTTCGACGATCTCATCGCCCGTCGAGAATAGGGCGACGCGGACGCGCGGACGAACCTCGAGCGTGGTCAGGCCGAGCGCCGCCGCAAGGGCGACATGCTGCACCGCCAAACGCCGGCCGGCCGGCAGCGCCACGGCGCCGGTCCGGATGTCCTCGCCGGCGAGCCGCCGGTTCGATCCGGTTTTCAAGCCGGGCGGCACCATGACGGCGCCGCCGTCGACGCGACAATCTTCCTGCATGAAAACCGTATCGGCGCCGGCCGGCATCGGCGCGCCGGTGAAAATCCGAATCGCTTCGCCAGATTTGAGGACGTGGCTCGCGGCGTGGCCGGCGGCGACGCGATCGACAATTGTGAGCCGGCTCTCGCCCTCGCCGTTCAGATCGGCAGCGCGCACCGCATAGCCGTCGACGGCGGAATTGTCGAATGGCGGCAGATTGACGGGAGCAACAATGTCTTGGGCGAGCACACGGCCGGCAGCCTCCCGCAGGGTCACCATTTCACTGCCGCCGACCGGCGCGACACGCTCGGCGATCAAGCGCTCCGCATCGGCGATGGGCATGAGCGGGCCCGAGAAGGCGAAACAGTCGTCGCTGAGCTGTGCCATCAACCTTTCCCCAGCGGCGGCCCGATCAGGTCGCGCGGCAGCGCCTCGGCCTGCAGCACGTTGGCGATGCCTTCAATGTCATCGAGCATCAGCACCGGCACTGATGCTTGCGGCAGCGGCGCATCGGTGGCGACAGCGACGATGCAATCGTCGTCGGGATGTAACAGCGGCTTGCCCACGGCGGCGCGAAAGACCTCAAGCTTCGGATGGGCGTGGCGCTTGAATCCCTCGACCACCACCAAATCAACTGGGCTCAGTTTCGCCAAAACCTCCGCGAGTGGCGGCTCAGGCTCCTGGCCCAGTTCATGGACGATTGCCCAGCGGCGGCTCGAGACGATCGCCACCTCGCTGGCGCCTGCCTGCCGGTGCTGCCACGAATCCTTGCCCGGCTGGTCAATGTCGAATTCATGGTGCGCGTGTTTGACGGTCGCCACCTTCAAACCGCGTCGGACCAGCACCGGAATCACCTTCGTGACCAGCGTCGTCTTGCCGGAACCGCTCCAGCCCGCGAGACCAATGATGCGCATGGCGCTCCGCCATCAGCCGGACGCCTCATTGGGGGCGAGCCGGAACCATATTGGCGTTCCTAACATAATATCGGTGCAGCGCCGCCCCAACGCGCCACCCGCATGTTTGACCGTTGCCGATAGCCCGCTGTAGCCTACGCCAAATTTGCACCAGCGGTGAGATAGGATCATGCACCCCTACACCATTCCGGCCTCCGTCAAGGATCGCGTCATCCGCCGTCAGGGCAAGCTTGCCAGCCATGACACCATCGACGCAGGGCGCACGGCCCTCGTGGTGGTCGACATGCAGAACTATTTCGTCGCCAAGGGCTTTCCGCTTGAGGTTCCGGTCGCACGCGACATCGTGCCGAATATCAACAAGCTGGCGCACGCCATCCGGGCCGCGGGCGGTACCGTCGTATGGCTGCAGACCAGCACGGCGGCGGCGCTCAAACATTGGGCCCGCCATCACGCCCACATGCTAACGCCGGAACGGTCAAAGACGCGGCTCGCCTTCCTCGATGAGTCAGCGGAAGGCTTTGCCCTTTATCCGGAGATGGAGGCACTGCCGGGTGATCTGAGGGTCAAGAAAACCACGTACAGCGCATTCACGCCCGATCCGTCCGAGATCAACGCGGCGCTGCGGAGGCGCGGCGTTGAGAGCGTGCTGATTACCGGCACCGCGACCAATGTCTGCTGCGAGTCAACCGCACGCGACGCCATGATGCATGACTATCGCGTTGTCATGGTGTCGGACGGCAATGCCTCCTTCACGGACGAGGAGCACGCGACGACGCTGAACAATATCCTGTCGTTCTTCGGTGACGTGTTGACCACGGACGAGGTCATAGCGCGGCTCGTGCCTGTCGCGGCGCGCCGGTCGGCCTGAGGCTCAGCGGCGGCGCATAATGGCCGACTCCAACCACGAAATCGCGAGATACATTAGCGACGATACGATGGCGAGGATCGTAACGGCGGTCATCACGATATTCATTTTGAATATCTGACTGCCGTATTGGATGAGATAGCCCAGTCCGACGTTTGCCGACTGGAATTCGCCGACCACGACGCCGACCAGCGAAAGGCCGGCATTCACCTTCAGGGTTGCGATCAAAGTCGGCACGCTTCCCGGCAGAACCACTTTGGTGAGGATTTGCACCTTGGTGGCGCCGAATGTCTGCGCAAGCTTGATCTTGTTCGGGTCGATGCCCTGGAAGCCGCTGTAAATCATCAGGACCGTGATGAACAGCGAGATCGCGAGCGACATGCCGTAAATTGAGAGCGTGGCACCGAGCCAGATGTAGAAAATCGGGACGAATGCTGTCTTCGGCATGGCGTTGGCCACGACCAAGTATGGATCAAGCACCCTATAGAGCCCGTTCCACCACCACAGCGCGGCAGCAATCGCGGTGCCCAGGATCATCGCGGCGGTAAAACCGACGACAGTGGCGAGAACGGTAGAGAGCGTATGGGTAAGGATGCTCGCCTGCTGCGGTGTCGCTTTAAGCATTTGCACAAAGGTCGGCCAAATCGCCGACGGATAGCTTGTGAACAACGGATTGATGATCTGCTCCCGCGGCAACACTTCCCAAAGCACGAGCAGGAGCGCCAGGATCGCGAGTTGCACGGCGCGGACCGAGAGGCGGCTTGTCCGCTCCCGGCGCAGCCACTGCCGATATTGCGGGCTTATCCCCGCAACCAGAACGGCGTCAGCGTTCGACATGGACATCGAGCTCCTGCCAGAGAGTACTGAAATAGCCATTGAATTCCGGCGCGTTACGCGCCGCCAACGGCGCAAGCCGCTTGCCCTCCACCGAGGCAAAGCGGATCGCGTGATTGGATTTCACCTGTCCGGGCCGCCGCGACATCACGATGACGCGCTCCGCCATGCTGACGGCTTCGCCGATGTCGTGGGTGACCAGGATCACAGTCTTTTCCTCGCGCCGCAGGATTTCGGTGATCTCGTCGGCCAGCGCGAGCCGTGTCTGCGAGTCGAGCGCGGAGAACGGCTCGTCGAGCAGGACGATGTCCGGCTCAGTACAAAGGGTACGGGCTAGCGCCACGCGCTGACGCATGCCGCCGGAAAGTTGGCGCGGCAGATGATTGAGAAACTGGCCGAGCCCATAGCGAGTCAGAAGTTGGGTTGCGCGCTCACGTGCCTTCGCGGGCGGCGCTCCCTGGATTTCGGCGCCAAGCAGCGTGTTTTCCAGGATTGTGCGCCACTCAAAAAGGTAATCCTGCTGCAGCATGTAGCCGACCTTGCGGCTTGGCCCGGTGACCGCCTTCCCGTCGATTAGCACTGCGCCCTCAGTCGGCATGACAATGCCGGAGATCAACGACAGCAACGTGCTCTTGCCGCAGCCACTGGGGCCAATGATGGCGATGAATTCGCCGGGAGCGACTGAAAGCGATACGCCCCTGAGCGCCTCGGTTTCGCCCTCGAGCCCAAAATAACGCAGTCCGACGTCGCGCAACTGGACCTTGGACGACGCCGGCTTCGCGGCTGCCGGCGCCGGCACGGTCTACTTGGCCTTGCTGGCGAACTCAGTTCGCACCAGATCTTCGAATTTGACGCGCTTGTCCGCATCGAGCACATGGCCGTGCACGAGGATATCCTCGAACCGTTGGATCGGCCCCGGCTCGATCACCGGAGAAGACTTCCAGATTTTCAGTTTCTGATAACGCGCGACCGCAACGCCCATCGCCTGGGGGGAGACGCCAGGGAAGAACGGCATGACCGCCTGCACGATATCCGTGGCTGAGGCAGCAGAGGTCCATTTCTGGGCGCGATAAATGGCATCGGTCCAGCTCTGCAAAATCGCCGGATTGTCGTCGATGTACTTGTCGGTGGCCATAAACGACGTGTAGTCGGCAAAGCCAACCGTCTCGCCGACGGAGGCAAGAACAAACCCCTTGCCATCGAGTTCGAGCTGCGAGGGGTCAGGCTCGGTGAAGATCCCGTATTCGTTTTGCCCTGAGAGCCACGAACCGACCCGCGCCGGAATGGCCACATTGTTGACGAGCTTCACGTCGGTGTCCGGATTGACACCGTTCATGCGCATGGCCTCTTCAAAAAATAGCAGCGGCGTACTGCCGGGCCGGAAACCGAGGATGTCCTTGCCCTTGAGCCTGCTCCAGTCGAACTTGTCGACCTTGGTGCGGCCCACCAGCATGAAGCCGTCGGTCGCCGTCAGTCCGCAGAATATCCGTGCCTTGACCGAAGAATCGCTGTTGAGCACATAGATCGCGGCCTCTGGCCCCATTAGGGCAATGTCGGCGCCGCCGGAGATCAGCGCTGCCATCGATTTGTCGCCGCCGTTTGCCGTCGCCATCTCGACGTCCAGACCGGCATCTTTGAAGTATCCGTTGGTTATCGCGACGTAGGCCGGAGCGTAGAGCACCGAACGCACAACCTCGTTGTAGCGAACCTTGGCGAGCGGCTTGTTCTGAGCACGCGCGGCGGACGGCGCGTAAGCCGAAATGGCGCCGAGCGTAGCGAGACCAGCCTGAATGACGGAGCGGCGATGCAGCATGTGGTCCTCGATTTTCCCGGATAAGAAGCAAGCTTCGCGCCAGACAAAAGCTAACATCGGCGCTTGGAACGTGGCTAGTGCCGCTGCGGATAGCTTCTGCCGATCGCCGCGTTCACTTCAGCCGGCTGCCGGCTCCATGCCCAAGGCGCGGATGCGCGCGCGTGTTGCTTCATCGCGCAACACCTCGAGGAATGCCTGCACGGCCGGCCGGTCACGGCGCGCTTCGCGCAGCAGAAAGTCGTATTCCTCTGGCGCGATCGGCAGAAAGGCCAGCCCGTACATTTGCGCAACCGGTTCGATCGCGACGCCCCAGTCGGCTCGGTTCTGCGCGATGGCCGCGGCCACGGCGTTGTGCGAACGCGGCTGGTTGGGATAGCCCGCGGGCCGCGCTCCAGCGAGCAATCCGTCGACGAGGACACGGGTGCCTGAGCCCGCGTTGCGGTTGACCATCAACACAGCAGGATCGGCCAGTGCGGCCTTGACCGCAGTGGCGGCGCTCAGGCCCTCGAACCGCGCGTCGCCGGGGCGAAAGACAAAACCCTGCATCCGCCGCCAGCCGGGGACCAGCGCCAGACCGGGTCCAAGCAGATGCATGTTGTAGATACCGGTCGCCGGATCGACCAGGTGCACGGGTGCGAGATCGCATTCGCCGCGGCTCACTGCTGCGACGCCGCCGAGGCTGCCGACGGCGATGGTCCGCGCCGCAAAGCCGCGCTCGGCGAGCGCGCTCACGACGACATCGAGCGCAACGTCGTGGCTACCCATGATGACGAGATCGGGCGCCCGCGCTGCGTCGCCAATCAGCGTCACCTGAGCGCTTGTGTCGGCGTCGAGCGCCGCCGCGAGCGCATCGATGGCAAAAAATCCGTCGGCTTGGGAAAACGCAGTGACCGCGCCTGAGCCTTTGCCGCTCGGAAATCCGATCGTGCCGTCCTCCCCGGCCACCAAGGATACGAGAACGAACTCCTCGCGGCCGAGTTCCGAGGCGATCCGCACCGGCACGCGCGCCGTGACGGTTCGCGCACTCTCCGGCGGAAGCCCCGCCCGCGCGCGGATCACCGGAGCGACGAAGGTATGGAACGTGAAGATGGCGGAGGTCGGAAAGCCCGGCAGCACGATGAGCGGCTTGTCACCGATCACCGCGAGACAAAGCGGCTTGCCCGGTTTCAGCGCCACGCCATGGACGAGGATTCCGGGTTTGCCGAGCTGCGACACAATGCGATGCGATAGATCGCCTGCGCCCTTCGATGTGCCGCCCGACAGAACGACCATGTCGCAGGAATCGAGCGCGCTGCGCATGGCAATCTCTAGCGCAACCTCTTCATCAGGAAACGCGCCGAACGAGACGGGCTCACCACCCGCTTCAACAATCGCGGCAGCGAGAATCGCGCCGTTGCTGTCGTAGACGCCGGCCGGCTTGAGCGGCTGGCCCGGCTCGACCAATTCGTCGCCCGTCGAGAGCACGGCAACGCGAGGGCGGCGGATGACTCCGATCTCCGAAAGGCCGCAGGCCGCCAGCATACCGATCTCGCGCGAGCCGATACGCGTACCCTTGCGCAGCAGCGTCTCGCCACGCGCAATGTCGGAACCGGCATAGGAAACAAACTGTCCGCTGCCCACAGCCCGGCGAACGTCGATGGCGGGTGCGGCATCGTCCTCGATGAGTTCGGTGTGCTCGATCATCACGATCGCGTCGGCGCCGCGCGGAATCACGCCGCCGGTTGCGATCGCCGTGGCGGTGCCGGACACCACCTCGACCGCAGGCTCTACTCCGCACGCAACCACCTCGGCGTTGAGGATGAGCCGTCGCGGCGAACCGTCGCTGGCGCCCGCTGTGTCCGCGGCACGCACCGCGAAACCATCGACGTTGGAGCGATCGAACGGAGGCGCATCGACCGGCGCGATAACATCGGCCGCGAGCATGCGGGAAAGCGCGTTTGCGAGCGGCACGGTTTCGGCGCCGAGCGGCGAAAGGTCGATGCATGCCGCGAAACGCCGCCGCGCTTCCTCCGCGGAGACCACGTCCAGGAACTGCTCCTGCCGTGCGGCGCGGCGCACCGCATCGATGATCGACGCGCGCGCCCGCTCCTGGGTTTTCGGGTTTACGGCCATCGACTTACGGCCATGGGTTCACGGCAACGGCCGTCCCTGCTGCAAAACCTTCACTCTCGGCCGTGACTGCGACCCAACCGTCGCTGTGCGCCAAGGCTGTAAGTGAGAGATAGCCGGAGGCGAGCGGCTCCGCCATGCCATCCGCGCGGCGCACCGGGACCAGTTCGGTCATGCCGATGGTCGACGTCACTTTGCGCTTGAGCGGCAGCATTTGGGGTGCATCGTCAACGCTGCCGCCGGCAAGCTTGGCCACCAGGTAGCGTCCGATCAGAAGCCAGACCGCCAGCGCCGCGTCGAGACGCCCGGGAACAAGAAGCACTGGTTTCGCATCGACCAAGCCGATCGCCGCCGTCTCGCCCGGTGATATGGCAATGCCATGCGCTTCCACGCGGCCGTTCCGCGCGAGCGTATGGACAGCCGCGTCGCGTTGCCCGCTGCCGGTGCCGCCGACAGCAATGATGGCGTCGACATCGGAATCGCCAAGCGCCGACTCAAGCGGGATGGTTCGGCCAGCAACTGCGCCACCAGCCTCAGCTGTGACGCGAATGATCGTCGCCATCGCCGTCTCGATCACTGGCGATCTGGCATCCGTACCCCAGACAACGTGTACCCTCGGCAGGCGTACCATCACCTCCTTGATCCCCGCAGCGCTCAGAACCGCCATATCGATGGCGCGGATGCGTTCGCCGGCCCGCCGCAACGGCGTGTGCGCCGGCACATCGCCGCCCGCAGGCAATACCCCCTCACCTGCCACGACCGGCGCGACGGCCACGGCGTTATCGCCGTGCAGCGTCACGGCATCGAGCGGCAGAACCGCGTCGGTGCCGCCGGGTAATGGTTCGCCGACATCAATCCGGCGCGACGTCAAGGGTAGTGGCGCCGGCGCGTAAGGACCGGCATCGACGACCAGTGCGCTATCGACCGGAAATCCGTCGCGCAACGCGATGGCGCACGGCGGTTGGGCCGAGCCCAAGATATCCTTGGCGAGAGTGCAGCCGCGAGCGGCCTCAAGAGCCGACGTTTTCGGCGCCACGGCACCGACGCGCGCCTCAATAAATGCAAGGATCGCACTCAATGGCGTCAAGCGACCGAGGCGCTGATTGCTGGAGTCGACCGGCATCGCCGTTATGATAAGGACGATTGACGGTTTCGACGACTCCTATGCCGCAACGGTTAAAGTGACGGAAAAGACCCTCAATCTTCGCGGCCTGAAATGTCCGCTCCCGGCGCTGCGCACCCGCAAGGCGCTCGCCGGGATGCAGCCTGGCGAGATCCTGATTGTGGAATGCACCGATCCACTCGCCGGCATCGACATCCCCAATCTTATAAACCAGACCGGCGACACGCTCGAGGCTAGCCGCAAGGAGAAGCGACTTTTGACGTTCCGCATCCAGAAAAAATGACGCGCGTGGCTCGTCATTCCACCTTGATACCAGCCTTGAGGATTACCGGCTTCCAGCGCTGGGCCTCCTGCTCGACGAAGGCCTGGAACGCATTGACGTCCATCGGTGAGACGATCATGCCTTCCTGGCGGATGCGTTCCTGGCTTTCGGGCTGCGCCATGCCGGCGTTGATGGCGCCGTTGACCTTGCTGACGATATCGGCGGGAAGTCCCGCCGGACCCGCGAGCCCGAACCAGTTTGTGGCCACGAGATCGTAGCCCAGATCCTTGAAGGTCGGCAGGTTCGGATAATCCGGCAGACGCTCGCCGCCAGTCTGCGCCAGTCCCGTCACGGTACCGCCCTGAAGCTGCGAGGAGGCCGACGTTACGGTCGGCGTCGCGAAATCGATATTGCCCGCCACCACGTCCAACTGGCTTTGCGAAGCGCCCTTGTAGGGCACGACCTGGAATTTCAGATCAGCCATTTGCGCAAAGGATTCGGCCACCACCTGCCCGGCGCTCGCCAGACCGGAGACGCCATAAGTCAACGGCTTGGCGCTCGCCTTCGACTTGGCAACAAAATCCTTCAACGTCTTCACGTCGCTCTTGGCGCTGACAATGAAGACGATGGGCGAGCCGGCAAGATAGGCGACGTGGGTCAGATCCTTGAACGGATCGTAGCCGATCTTTGAATTGATCAGCGGGTTGATCGCGGTCAGCGACAGCGTGGTGATGACGAAATTGTAGCCGTCGGGATCGGAATGAGCGACGGAATCGACGCCGATCACCCCGCCGGCGCCGGCGCGCGTTTCCACGTAAAACTGCTGGCCGAATTTCTTCGTCAGCAGGTCGGCTGCCATGCGGGCCAGGATGTCAGCGGCGCCACCGGGCGCGAAGGTGTTGACGATGCGCACCGGATGAGTCGGCCAATCTGCAGCCCCGGCATGCGGGGCATACGCCACGACGGCAGACATGATGAGGGCTACACCGACGAAGACAGAAGCCGCGCAACGCGGCACCCAACAATTCCTCATTCGGCGGCAACCCGGTGCGCCGCGATGCCCTTGGCCTTCACCACCACCTTGATGGCATCGTCGACGCGGTCCTTGGCATAGCGGATCGCGGTCGGCAGATCGTCGAGCGCGAATGTGTGGGTATGAATTTTGGTGGCGTCGAAGCGCTTCTGCGTCATGAACGCCTCGGCACGATGGGTCGCGCTCTTACCTTCACCGCGGATGCCGTAGAGATAAATGTTGTTGCGCACGATGTGAGCGACATCGACTGGGGTCTCCTGGTGCGGGAACGCCGCCAGGCAGACCTTGCCGCCGCGATTGACCATGCGGACGGCGTCGTTGACAGCATTGGGTGCGCCCGAACATTCGACCACATAGTCGACGCCCTTGCCGCCGTTGAGCCGGCGCACGGCCTCGACCGCGTTCTCGTTGCGGACGTTGATCACGTGATCGGCGCCAAGTTCCTTGCCGATCTTGAGCCGGTTGTCGCGCGTGCCTGTGAGGATCACTGGGTTTGCGCCCATGGCCTTGGCCACCGCAACACCGAGAAGCCCGATCGGCCCAGGCCCGGTGACGACAACGCTCTCACCGGCGACGAGCCCACCAAGCTCCGTCAGTCCGTACATGGCCGTGCCGGCGGTCACGACCAGCGTCGCCTCTTCGTCCGACATGCCGTCCGGGATGGCGACAAGCGTATTGATGTTGTTGACCTGGTATTCGCAAAAGCCGCCGTCGGTGGTGAAACCGTTGGCGCGGTGGCCCTTGTCGACGTCGCCGTAGTTGAGGCCGTAGTTGTGGCACGAGGTGTACATGCCCTCGCGGCAGCGCTTGCACTGGCCGCAGCCGGCATGGATCTCCACGGTGATGCGTTGGCCAATGCGGTACTCATCGACACCGGGCCCGAGCGCCACGACCGTGCCCATATACTCGTGGCCGGGCGTGAAGTTCTTGTTGAACGGCATGCCGCCCAGGATCGATGCGGGCGGCCCATGATCGATGATTTCCAGGTCCGTGGCACAGATCGCCACCGCGTCGATACGCACCAGGACCTCGGCCCGCTTGGGCACCGGAACCGGCTTTTCAGTGAGTTTAAGCTCGCCGGGGTTGCCCAGCACCCACGCCCTCATCTTATCCGGGATGGGGAAATCCGGGCTCGTTTTCACTCCGGGTCCTGAATACATGGCCTGGTCCTCGTTTCCTCTTTGGGCGCTTATAGTGAGTTTTGGCCGCAAACGAAACCGGCTGCGGAGCTCACACCGGCACCGATGTCGCATCATAGGTAAACAACCAGTCGTAGCGCTCCCGAATGCGGTCTTCCTGCCACTCGTGTTCGACGTGGGCTTGCGCGGCAGCGGCATCGACCATGGCGCGGTTGTGGAAGCGCGGGATCATCGCAGCGGAGCCGGCGACGACCTTATTGGCGCGCTCGCGGCGGGCTACCTCGTAGCATGCGAACCCGGTTTCGTGATCGGACGGATATTTCTCGATGGCGCGCGCCAGTACCAGGCCGTCTTCGAGCGCCATCACGGCGCCTTGGGCAAGCAGCGGCACCATGGGATGGCAGGCGTCGCCGAGCAGCGTACAGCGGCCCCTGCTCCATTGCTCCATAGTCGGGCGCAGCGCCAGGCCCCATTTATACGGCACGTCGATGTTGCGGATCATGGCGTGAACGTCGTCGTGCCAACCGCGAAAATCGTTCAGTACCTCTTCGGTGGTGCCGCGCACGTTCCAGCCTTCGACCGACCAATCCCGCTCGCCCATGCCGACGAAGTTGAGCAGTGTCCCGGAGCGCAGCGGATAGTGCACGACATGGCCGCCGGGACCGACCCAGTTGGTCCCGATGGTGCGCGAAATCGACGGCGGCACCCGCTCCATCGGGATGACGCCGCGCCAGGCGATGATGCCGCAGAACTCCGGCTTTAGTGCACCAAACAGATGCTCGCGCACCACCGAATGGATGCCGTCGGCGCCGACAACGAGTCTTACCCGCACAGACGCAGCGTTTTCAAAACGCAGCTCCACATGGCCGTTGGATTGCGAAAGGCCGATACATTTGTGGTTGAGGTGAATGGCACCGGGCTTTGCTTTCAGAAGTGCCTGGGCAATGACACCGTGCAGGTCGCCGCGATGGATGGTGATGTAGGGAAAGCCGTAGCGCTCGACCGATTCAAGCCCAAGATCGAACAGCTTCCAACTCTGTCCGGTATTCCACAGCCGGATAGCCTTGCCGGCCGGGAGAACCTGGACCTTCTCCAGGGCCTCCTTAAGCCCAAGCGCGTGGAGGACCCGGGTGCCGTTGGCGCTGATCTGCACGCCAGCGCCAAGCTCGCGCAGTTCCAGCGCCTGCTCGTAAACCTCGACATCGATGCCGCGGCGGACCAATGCGAGGGCCGCCGCGAGCCCGCCGATGCCGCCGCCGACGATGGCGATTGAGTCTGTCATGCTCGATCACAAATCGAAGAACGAAATGATCTCGCCAATCAACTCGCGTTTTTTCGCGAGTTTTTCCGCGGGCTGGTAGCGCCCCAGCGAACGGCCGGCGATATCGATCTCGCCTTGCTCGCCGACAACGATGTACAGCGGCTCTTGGTACTCGCCTGATTGCGGCTTGTGCAGAATAAGCTTGTTGTCAGCGAAGTGAGCTTCAACGCCGCGGCTTTTCAGCGTCTGCGATGGTTTGATGTCGGCCTCGAAAAACTCCGTCAAGAAATCGGCCGCGAGCTTCTGCCGTTCGCGCCGCTCCTGATCCTGCTGGGCGCGCTTTTGCGCGAGTTCGCCGAAGACTTTGTCCAACTCGGACATGTGAATTCCGTTGGCGCCTCCTCTTTCGTCATGGCCGGGCTTGTCCCGGCCATCCACGTCTTCAGCGCCAAAGACGTGGATGCCCGGCACAAGGC
>JBAUYV010000214.1:0-4477 GCA_049584975.1 Xanthobacteraceae bacterium
GTCCCGGTCAACGACCGTGTCCGGCTTCCGTGGCGGTGGCCCGCAATGCCTGCTCTTCCTTCATTGCCGGCCATCTGGCTTCGACTGTAACGCGGGCGGCCAAGCACAGTGTCGAGTTCGCCGCGGATCATCTCTTCGATGAACTCACGCGCCCGAGCACGCACTTCGGTCTCCAATGGATCAAACCAGTTGTCGAAAAGATCAACAGTCATCTCGGATGCTGGCTGCAAAGAATCAGGCTTCATGGTAGTGATCGTCATGGCGTGGTCTCCTATCTGACGCTCCAACGTCAGATGATTCGAGGTTGAACACCCCGGAGACTACGCCACCCTCAATTCCCACCAACCTCGCGACGCCACGACTGCTACCGATGGGGACATGACTGCCAAGTCGCCGCCAAGGTATTGAGTGTTGTTGGGAAGCGAGTCCCCAATCGTCGGGAATGTCTCGCCCCAAGCGCGCGGACAACCACTTCCGCAGTTCACCAGAGAGCCGACATTCGCTTGCGCCGCAATATCTGTCGGTGTGGGCTAGAAGCAGCCGTGAGATCAGTACGCGGAGATTTTTGGGCGCGGTGGTCGGTGCTAACGACTGGGTTTCAGTTGCGATTGCATCTGATAAGGAAAGACGTATTTCCTTATCAGTTCTGTAAGGTCGCTAGTGGCCTGCGAAGAGAGCTGTTCGGCCGCGACCCCCAACAGCAACCGCGATCGAGCTGTCGGATCGGCTATTAATCGTCAGCGTCGGAATCGGCTTCCTGCTTGGGCGTGGTGATCCGAACTGATTCGTACTCCGTAACACGTACTACGCCGGGCACCGGCTCATCGATCACATCGATGATCGTGTCTTCGACGATAGGCGCTTTTCTTGGTGTCATTTTTGCTGCGAGTTTCGGTGGCCTCTTTTTCTTAGCGATAGATTTCACAGCACGCGTGGCTGTTTGCCGGACCTTGGACTTCGCCTTTTTCGGCCTCATGGGCTTTGCCGCCTTCTTGACACTTACCTTGCCGCGTTTCGAGCTTTTCTTGCGCGTCGCCAGCCGCCTCTTTGCTTTGGCCATAGCCGTACCCTGTGAAGTATGCTGCCTGCAAGCCAATCGAAGCAGGCCAGCCCTGGTAACATTATCTCTCAGCAATTCGTCACGCCACCTTTATCCTCGGCGGCTATGCCCTCTGGCGCAGTGATCGGCCCTTTTTTTTCAAAAGAACCACGCCTTCCCGACAGATTGTGTGCGGGCTTTCTTTTGCAGACATGCCCAGCTATAAGCCGACTTCTTTTATTAGAATCGGAGATCACATGGCTAAGAAGCGCAAACGAGTTGCCTGGACGGCCGAGAATGTCCGTACGTTGAAATCCATGGCGAAAAAGAAAATGTCCGCCAGCAAAATCGCGAAGAGTCTAAAGCGAACTGAGGGCGCCACGCGGCAAAAGGCATTTAGCATTGGTCTGTCGCTCGATTCCCGCGGTTAAGTAATTTTTTCTGTCCGCTACAAATCCAGGCTCCGCCACCTTCTGTGCGCGGGGCCTTGACGCTCCAAGACTGTGAGTAAGTGCCGAGGTTTTTGACCCCTCCAATCAGATAATAGCCGCAGCGTCTTGATGTTGCGGATATGCAGGGGATGAACAATGGCCTCCTCCCCGTCTCGCTCTCCATTTGGCTGCACGTCGCGCGGCTCTGCCTCTCCGCGACGTCAACGAAGGCGACCTTGGCTTTTTGACCTGCAAAGCCTGCCGTAATCGCGGCTCCGATGCCACTACCGCCGCCTGCTATGAAGACTGTCTGGTCGGCAAGGCCGGGATATATCGCGGGTCTGTGCACGAATCTGGGGTCCTCAAAATGCGAAATGCGGTAGTAAGTTTAGGGCGTCGTCCAACAGCTCGATTATCCATGGCAATCGTAGCATAACATTTGCGGTCTCGTCGAAAAAACGATTCTACGACGCGCCGTAGCAACTTGATCACCTAAGTCGCGACCTTTCGAGAGCAGCTCCGTGAGAATAGGACGCAAAAGCAGAGGCACGGCAACGGCACTGGACCAAGTCCAGCCGGTATGGACGGGGCGGGCGATCCTTGGCGAGGGACCCGTGTGGTCGCCTAGCCTTGATCGATTGATCTTTGTCGACATCCGGGGATCACGTCTTATCGCGTGGTCGCCGACATATGGCGATGCGCGGGAGTGGGTGCTGCCTGAGGCCTGCTGCTGGTTGATCGAGCGCGCCGACGGCAACGGTTTCCTGGCTGGTCTGCGCACGCGCATTGTACATCTGGGCTTCGACCCGATCGCAGGTCCGAAGATAATTGCGGAACTGGCGCGGCCCGAGGCCGACGTTCCCGGTAACCGCTTCAACGACGCCAAAGCCGATCCTTGGGGCCGCGCGTGGGCCGGCAGCATGGACGACCAAGAGAAAGAGAAACGCGGATGGCTCTACCGGATCGACCGGGACGGCACGGTGGCGCGCCACGACGGGCCTTATTGGGTTGCGAACGGTCCGGCGGTTAGCGCCGATGGCCGCACACTGTTTCACACCGACAGCGCGGCGCGTGAAGTCTATGCCTTTGATCTTTCGCCGCAGGGTGAACTCGCCAACAAGCGAGTGCACATCCGCTTTTCTGACACAGATGGGTATCCCGACGGGATGACCAGTGATGCGGACGGAGGTTTGTGGATCGCGCATTGGGACGGCGGACGGATCACCCGATTTGATCCTACGGGCCAGCCCGAGCGCAGCATCCCGCTGCCGTGCTCGCGAGTGACATCGTGTGCTTTCTTCGGCCAGGAACTGGAAATGCTCGCCGTGACCACAGCCTGCTACCAGCGCTGCGCCGAGCCGCTCGCCGGTGCACTGTTCACCCTGGCGCCGGGAGTGCGCGGATTGCCGGCGGCTCGCTTCGGCACTTCCATTCGTTGACGCGATCAATCCCAGCCGCCGCGGCAGGCGCCTTGCGACCGCCGCGAATTTCTGGCGCGGCTCGTGGGTCCTCGAGGCCCCTCGTTAGGTGACAACGTCAATCCGGACACGAGATTTATGCCCTAACGCGTATTTGGATTAAGCTATTGACATCATTGGTGGGCGCACAAGGACTGGAACCTTGGACCCGCTATTAAGAGACATGGGGTCACGCGCCCGACTATATTTGTGGTGATCACCGGAGCGGGACTAGTTTGCGCTCAAGTCTCAGGCCAAAGCGTGGCGCGCTCTTGCGAACAGCTTCCGCCACGTAGCTGGGCGCCAGGTGCCCGTAGTGCTTTTCAACCATACGGGTGTCCGCGTGACCAAGGTTTCGGGCAACAACCATCAGCGGCATACCGTTCATGACTGCATGGCTTGCCCAAGTATGTCGAAGACCGTGAAACGAAATCGATGGGATGATCTTAGCGCGCGCGACCGTTTCTTCCATGGGTCGGACCTGATGCGCGAATTCCCAGGCCGAACCATTTGCCTTGCGCAACATTATTTCGTCGCCCGGGCGGCCGGCGCAGAGCTGACGAAAGAATTGCACGCCCTCGTCGGTCAGCACGACGTGGCGAGACTTGCCGGATTTGCTTAGCGCGACCGAAATGGTGCCGACGTCGGAGTTGAAATCAGCAACGGTGAGGCGCGCCAGCTCTCCGTAGCGGGCCCCGGTCTGCAGCGCAGCCTGGACCAGGAGGCGGAAATCCGGTTCGGCGGCGTTGATCAGGCGCTTCGCCTCGGCGACCGAGAGATATCGCAGACGTGCCGCATCGACTTTCTTGAAGGGCTTTACCTTTCGCCACGCGAGATCGGACGGCACCTTTTCGTCGTGGAACGCGTGGTTGAGAGCGGCGCGAAGCACGCTCCACGTACGGTTGGCCGAGGAACGGCGCGCCCGATGTGCGTCTTCGCTGGCAATCTCACGGTGCTGCTGCGCGTTGCCTTGCTTCGTCCGAATGCGAGGCGGCGTCTGCGCCAGCTCGTCACGCCATTGCCGCAGCTTCTCGGGTGTGAGCGCCGCGACCTCGAGGGTGCCGAGCTTCGGTCGAATGAAGGCTTTGTCGCGGTAGTGCGCGTCGCGGATCGTATGGGCGCCACGGCCCTCATTCGCCAGAACCTTGAAGTAGGCCTCCATGGCGTCGGCGACGGTGTAGGGTCCTGTCTTGCCCGCCGCGGCGTGGGCGCGCTGCACCATCCGGCCGCGAGCCTTCTCCTGAGCCTGCCAGTAGTCAAGGACGGCAACCCCATCGGCGTCGCTCAAGTCATCGGCGATGCCGAGGCGTTCGGTCTCGTATTGCCGATCGCCGAGGTAATGCCGAGCCCACCAGGTGCCGGCGCTATCCTTGATCCGCCGGTAGCCGAGGTGCAGTCCGCGCTCGAGCGAGCGCCAATGGCACATGTCGCGCGGCGCCAGCTTGCGTCTGGCTTCACGAGAATCGATCGCCTTGTCTCTGACTTTGCGCGACATGATCGGGCGTCTACGCCGCCCTCAGGGGCGGCCGCTCACTTTCAACAGACTTTCA
>JBAUYV010000215.1:0-53196 GCA_049584975.1 Xanthobacteraceae bacterium
AGGAAATTCTGAAGATGACGCAGTCGCTCGGCGTCGGCGCGCAGTTCGGCGGCAAATATTTCTGCCACGACGTGCGGGTGATCCGGCTGCCGCGCCACGGCGCCTCGCTGCCGATCGGGCTCGGCGTGTCGTGCTCGGCCGACCGCCAGGCGCTGGGCAAGATCACGCGCGACGGCGTGTTCCTGGAAGAGCTGGAGCACAATCCGGCGAAATATCTGCCGGAGGTGGACGCGACGAAACTCGGCGGCGAAGTGGTGAAGATCGACCTCAACAAGCCCATGAAGGAGATTTTGGCGCAGCTCACCAAATATCCGATCAAGACGCGGCTGTCGCTTTCCGGCCCGATGGTCGTGGCGCGCGATCTGGCGCACGCCAAATTGCGCGAGCGGCTGGAGAAAGGGCAGGGGCTGCCGGATTATTTCAAGAACCATCCGGTCTATTACGCCGGCCCGGCGAAGACGCCGGAAGGCTACGCCTCCGGCGCGTTCGGCCCGACCACGGCCGGCCGCATGGATTCGTTCGTCGAGGATTTTCAGGCCGCCGGCGGCTCCATGGTGATGCTGGCGAAGGGCAACCGCGCCGCGGTGGTGCGCGAGGCCTGCAAGAAGCACGGCGGCTTCTATCTCGCCTCGATCGGCGGCGCCGCGGCGAACCTCGCCGAGCATTGCATCAAGAAGGTCGAGACGCTTGAGTATCCCGAGCTCGGCATGGAAGCGATCTGGCGCATCGAAGTGGTCGATTTCCCCGCCTTCATCGTCATCGACGACAAGGGGAATGATTTCTTCAAGGAATTGAATTTGGGGTGATCATCCTGCCCCGCAATAGCGCGGAAGGGGGACCGCCCTGCGAAGCAGGGCGGTGGAAGGAGCGTCGAAGGTGACGCCTGCGTTGGCGCTTGAGTCTGTGTCGAGGGCGGCGCCCCCTCCCCCGCTGTCGCGGGGGCGGATGAAGAAAGGGAGGATCGTGTGAAGAGAGCCGTGCTCCTGCTCGTCATTGTCTCCGCACTCGCCGCCGCGGCATCCACCAATGCGCAATCGCCGGCTCCGTCCGGCACCGTTCTCATCACCCTCGGTACGCGCGGCGGGCCGCTGCCGTCCAAAGACCGTGCTCAAACGTCAAATCTGCTTGTCGTGAACGGCACGCTTTATCTGATCGATGCAGGCGATGGCGTGACGCGGCGAATCGTCCAGGCCGGGTACGATTTCCGCAAGGCTGGCAAGATTTTCATCACGCATGCGCACAGCGATCACACCAACGGCCTTGCCACGCTGTTGAACTCGGAATGGGAGTATCAGCGCGCCGAGCCGATAGACATTTACGGCAGCGGCGTCGAAGCGCTGGTCAAGGGTGCGATCGACTATCTGACGCCGAATGCGGAAATCCGCTGGAACGAGGGCAAGCAACGCCCGATGGCGGATACGTTTCACGGTCATGACGTGGCGCCCGGTCTTATTTATCAGGATGCCAACGTGAAAGTGACAGCTGTCGAGAACACACATTTCCATTTCCGCCCAGGCACGCCGCCTTACGGCAAATACAAATCGTACTCATACCGTTTCGAGACGCCCGGTCGCGTTGTCTTCTTCACCGGCGATACCGGACCGTCCGACGCCGTCGTCGATCTGGCCAAGGGTGCTGACCTCTATGTCACCGAGACGAGTTCGGCGGACGATGTGATCGAACTCTACAAGCGCAGCGGCGCTTGGCAGGCCAAAACCCCGTTCGAGCAGGAGGCCTTTTCCCGCCACATGCACGAGGAACACGTGACGCCGGAGGACATCGGCAAAATGGCGGCGAAAGCCGCCGTCAAGGCCGTGGTCATGAGCCACCTCGGAGCGACGGTCGATCCGAATGACGATTATCAGCGCTATATCGACGAGGCCAAGAAATATTATTCGGGGCCGATTACGATCGCCAAAGACCTGATGAAGTTCTGATGCCGCAAGCTGCGATAACACGAGGGCCGTTGGTCTGGCGCGACCTCGACCAGAAGGCGCTCGACGACGCCTACGATCAGGATGTCTACGCGCCGAACCGGCCGCTGATCGTCACGCGCCGCATCGCCGCCAGCGAACGCACGCGCGGGATTCTTGGCGAACCGCAGCGCGTCGCCTACGGGCCAAGCGAATACGAGCGGTTGGATATCTTCAGAGCGTCGGCCGCTAACGCCCCGATCAACGTCTTCGTCCACGGCGGCGCGTGGCGGCGCAACAAGGGGCCCGATTACCACTTGCAGGCGGAGCCGCTGGTCCGCGCCGGTGCGCATTCCGTCATTCTCGACTTCATCAATGTCGAGCGGGCCGGCGGCGATCTGATGCCCATGTACGAGCAGGTGCGTTGCGCCATCGCCTGGACGTGGCGCAACGCCGAGAGCTTCGGCGGCGATCGCGAGCGATTCTACATTTCGGCGCACTCATCGGGCTCGCATCTTTCCGCTTGCGTGCTCACGCGCGGCTGGCGCGAGGAAAGCTTACCGCAGGGTTTCTGCAAAGGCGCGCTGCTGCTGTCAGGCATGTACGACCTCGCACCGGTGCGGCTGTCGAAGCGCTCGTCCTACGTGAGCTTTACGGATGCGATGGTGGAAAGCTTGAGTTCGCAGCGTCATCTCGACGGCCTGCACACGCCGCTCATTCTCGCTTACGGCACGCAGGAAACGCCTGAATTCCAGCGCCAGACCCGCGAATTCTTCGCCGCCGTGCAAGCAATGGGAAAGCCGGCCGAGCTGATCGTCGGCGAGGCCTACAATCATTTTGAACTGCTCGAGACGCTCGCCAGCCCTTACGGCCTCACCGGCCGCGCCATGCTGCGGCAAATGCAAATGTGATGAGCGATTATCCGGCTGCCAAGAGAGCTGTCCCAGCGCCATTTCTTCATCGCCCCTTCCGGCTTCTGTTCACCACACGCACCGCCGCGAACACCGCCAACCAGATGCAGGCGGTCGCGGTTGGCTGGCTGATCTACGATCTGACCGGCAGCGCGCTGGCGTTGGGCCTCATCGGGCTTGTGCAGTTCCTGCCGCCGCTCGCGCTGACGCTGCTCGCCGGCCAAGTGATTGACCGGCACAGCCGGCGGCTCATTCTCAACTGCTGTTATGCCGTTGAGTTCGCCGTATCGGTCGGCATGCTCGTGCTTGTCACCACCGTCCACGATCCGGTGCGGCCGATCTTCGCCCTCCTGTTTGTCAACGCGGTGGCGCGGACGTTCGAGGGGCCGGCGCTGCAATCGCTCGTCGCCTCGACGGTGCCGCGCGAAATCTTGATGCCGGCTGTCTCGCTGCACGCCTCGGCCGGCAAGATGTCGCAACTGGTTGGGCCCGCCTTGGGCGGTTTGCTCTACGCCTACGGCGCGGCCATCGACTTCGGCTTGTGCGCCTTTCTCATCGCCATTGCGGGGATTGCCAGCGCGCGGCTTCCGATTCCGCCGCTCGCCACCGAGCGGCCGAAGGTGACGTGGACCACGATCATCGCCGGCCTGCGCTTCATCTGGAACGAGCCTGTCGTTCTTGGCGCGATGTCGCTCGATCTGGCGGCGACGCTGTTTGGCGGTGTCGTCGCGCTGTTGCCAATCTTTGCCCGCGACATCCTGCACATCAATTCCTGGGGATTCGGCTTGCTGCGCGCCGCGCCGGCGACCGGCGCGGTGATCGTCGCGACCTTGCTGACGCGCAAGCCGGTGAGGCGCGCCGCCGGCCCGATCATGTTCGTGTCGGTTGCCGTTTACGGCGTCGCCACGATCGCCTTCGGGTTATCGCGGAGCACGGCCTGGTCGCTCGCCATGCTGTTGTTGGTCGGCGCAGCCGACATGCTCAGCACCGTGATCCGGCAATCGCTGATCCAGTTCGCGACGCCCAACGAGATGCGGGGACGCGTCTTCGCGGTCAACACGCTGTTCGTCAACTGCGCCAGTCAGATCGGCATGTTCGAGTCGGGAATCACCGCGGACTGGTTTGGCGCAGTCGGATCCGCCGTGCTTGGCGGAGTGGTCGTGCTTGCGGTCGTCGTCATCTGCGCTTGGCATTTCTCCGCGTTGCGGCGGGTCGAGCGGCCCGATTATTTCCATCGGGTTTGAGGGCGCTGTTCATCCCGCCTTGGGGCGTTTGGGTGCATGACCGTGCCCATGCGTGTGGCTGTGGCTCTCGCCCCGCCCGTGCGAATGCGCGCCGTCGGCCGGCAGATAGACCACGTGGCCGTGGCGCACGCCCCGTTCGGCGATGATGCCGTCGGCGAATTGCTGCACGTCGGCGCCCTTACCCTTGAGCACGGTGACTTCGAGACAGCTTTCGTGGTCGAGATGCACGTGCAGCGTGGTGTGGGCGAGATCGTGGCGTGCGTGGAAGTCGCGCGTGAGCCGCTTCGGCAGTTCGCGGGCTTCGTGGTCGTACATGTAGACCAGCGCGGCGACGCACGGCCGCGAACCCGCGACTTCGGTGGCCGCCTGCTGCAAGCCGGAGCGGGCAAGGTCGCGCATCGCCTCGGAGCGGTTGGCATAGCCGCGCGCGGCCATGAAGCGGTCAAGCTCTTCGCCCAGATCGTCGTCAATGGTGATGGTTACGCGCTGCATGGCTGTCTCCCGAGTGGCGCCGCCGCGATCATATCATGGCCGCCCGCGAAGATGGACAAGACCCACAGCGGCCGATAGCTTCCGCGCTCCAAATGACAAAAACGGTACCGCAATGACGGATCAGTCCCGCAGCGACATCTATGGCAGCCGCGCCCGCATCGGCTACACCTCTCCGCCGCTCACCACCGAAGTGTTTCCCTACGAGTTCTACAAAATCGTGCCGGCTGGCGTGACGCTGGTGGTCACCTCACTCGCCATCGTGGTGCGCAGCAAGGGCGAGGTTGACCAGTCCTACGACATCAGCATGCGCGCGGCGCGCGAGATGGCGGCCGCGGGCTGCGACATCGTCGTGCTCGGCGGCGTGCCGATCAATCTGTCGCGCGGCACGGCAAATGCCGAGCAAATCATCCGCGATCTGGAGGCCGAGCTGAAAGTGAAGGTGTCGACGTCGACTTCGGCGCAAGCCGCGGCCGCCAAAGCGCTCGGCTGCAAAAAGGTGGTGGTGGCGCACCCCTACGAAACCAAGGACACGGAACGCATCGCCGGCTACCCGCGGCACTTCGGCTGCGAGGTTTTGGGCGCAACCGGCTGGGGCTCGCCGTTCAACCAGATCGGCCGCATTCCGCGTCACGCCGCCATCGAGATGGGCCGCGCGCTCATGAAACAACATCCTGGCGCGGACTCGATCCTGTTTCCGTCGCCGCATTGGCCGACTGCCGGCGCGCTCGACGTGCTGGAGCGTGAGTTCGGCGTGAGCTGCATGGCCGCCCACCAGGCGATCGTCTGGGATGCCTTGCGCCGCTGCGGTATCAAGGACCGCATCGAGGGATTTGGGCGGCTGTTCCGGGAGTTCTAGCGTTGGCGGAACAAAGACGCGGAGGAAAAATTGCAATGCAGACGAAGCGCTCGTTCCTGTCGTTGTCACTGTCTGCGCTGATGGCTTCGGCGGGGCGCGCATCGGCGCAACAAACGCCGCCGCCACTTCTCATCAAGGCCGGCATTTCAGATCCGGTGAATACGGTCCTGGCGTGGTACATGGCGCGTTCCGCCGGGCTTTACGCCGCGCAAGGTCTCAACGTCGATATCATCAACATGAGCGGCGGCAGCAAGGGCGCTGCGGAATTGCAAGCAGGCCGTATCGACATAATGCATGTCGGCCTGTCCTCCGTCATCCGCGTCAATCAATCGGGCGGCGATCTGCGCGTGATTGCCTCGCTCTCGAACGTCATCCGCTTCACGTTCTTCTCCGCTCCCGGCGTGAAGAGAGCCGCCGACCTGAAGGGCGGCGTTGTCGGCGTGAGCACATTCGGCTCGGAGAGCGATTCGACCGTGACGCTGGCTTTGCAAAAGCTAGGCCTTACGCGCAACGACGTGATCGTCAAGGAATTCGGCGGCGGGTCGCATCGATTGGCGGCGGTGAAGTCGGGAGAAATCAAGGCGACGGCGCTGAACGAGCCGACCTCGTCCCAGGCGCGCGCGGAAGGCGTCAACGTACTGGTCGATCTCGTTCCGGACCAGATCCCTTGGCTGTTCAGCGGAATCGTCGTGCGCCACGACGACATCGGCGCGCGCCGTGATCTGCTCCTGCGCTTCCTCAAAGCGAGTATCGAGGGCAATTACATCGCGCTCACCAATGAGAAGCGCGCCAAGGAGGTTTTGGCCAAGGAGCTGAAAATCAGCAGCGCGAAAATCCTTGAGATCACCTACGATGATTTCAAGCAACAATCGCCGTTGAATCTCGAACCTTCCGTTGCGGGCGCGTCGAATATCCTGAAACAGTTCCCGAATGTCAGCCAAAAGGTCGGCGATTATCTTGATACCAGCCTGCTGGATGCGCTGAAGAAAGACGGATTCTTCACGACGATGCAGCAGAAGTATGGGCTGAAGTAATGAAACGTTTGCGGGCTTGTGGCGCGCTGGCGGCTGCTGTCCTGACTGTTTCAACGTGTGTCCACGCTCAGTCGGTCCAGGACTTCTACAAGTCGCATCCGATCACCATGCTGGTCGGCAGCGGCGCCGGCGGCGGCTACGACATCTACGCGCGCGCCTTTGCGCGCTATTGGACCAATCATATTCCCGGGCATCCGGCCATTGTGCCGAAGAACATGCCGGCGGCGGCCGGGCTTGCGGCCGCGAGTGCGCTTTATAACAGCTCCGAACGCGATGGCTCGGTCGTCGGCGCCTTCACCAATGGCGCGGCCATGGATCCGCTGTTCGGCAATACGGGCGCCCACTACGACGCGCAGCAATTCGAATGGCTCGGCAGCATCGGCAAGCTGGAGAATGTCTGTGCCACTTGGCACACGAGCCCGGTCAAGACCATCGCGGCGGCGCGCGAGCGCCAGGTCATCGTCGCCGCCGCTGGCGCAACCTCGAACACGGCGATCGTGCCGAAAATGCTCAACGAGCTGATCGGCACCAAGTTCAAGGTGATCTCCGGTTACGATCCTGGCTCCGGCCTCACGATTGCGGTCGAGAGCGGGGAGGCTGAAGGCATTTGCGGGCTGTCGTGGTCGACCATGAAAGCTTCGCGCCCGCGCTGGGTGAACGATCATCTGCTCAACGTGATCGTGCAGATGGGGCTGACCAAACTCCGCGATTTGCCGGACGTGCCGAGCGCACTCGACCTCGTCGGCGATGCGGAGAACAAGCAGGTCATGGAGCTCATTCTGATGCGCCAGGAAGCCGGACGGCCATTCGCGGCGCCGCCAGGCACGCCGGCCGACCGCGTCGACGCGCTGCGCCAGGCGTTTCAGGAGACCCTGAAGGACCCCGGTTTTATCACCGAAGCGGAAAAGACCGAGCTGGAGATTGATCCGCTGACCGGGCCGCAGATTGAAAACATGCTGGCGAAGGCTTATGCCGCGCCCAAGACCATCGTACAACGGGCCGCCGCGCTGGTTGAACCGTCGGCGCCCAACGCGCAGTGAGGGAAAGAGGATGAACACCGTGACCGCCGCCGCGAAAGTCAAGGGCCCGATCGTCTGGCTCAATATGGACCAGCAGGAGCTCGACGACGCCTACGATCAGATCGTGTATGCGCCGAACCGCGACCAGCTCGGCAAGCGGCGTCTCGCCAACAGCGCCGAGGCCCTCCAGCGTGTCGGCAAGCCCGAACGTTTCGCCTATGGGCCGACGCCGATCGAAGCGCTCGACGTCTACCGGACCAAAAAACCGAATGCGCCGGTCGCCATCTTCGTTCATGGCGGCGCATGGCGTAATGGCGCGGCGTCGGAGTTTACTTATCTGGCCGAACCGTTCGTGGATGCCGGCGCGAATTTTGTGGTGCTCGATTTCACCAACGTGGACGCGGCCGGCGGCAGTTTGTTTCCCATGGTCGAGCAGATTCGGCGCGCGGTCGGCTGGGTTTTCCGTAACGCCGAAAAATTCGGCGGGGACCGCAACCGGCTGCATCTCATTTCGCATTCCTCCGGCTCGCATCTTGCCGGCTGCACGGTGACGCACGACTGGGCGAAAGACGGCTTGCCGCTCGACGTTCTCAAAGGCGCGGCGCTGTCGAGCGGCATGTACGATCTCAAGCCGGTGCGGCTGTCGAAGCGCTCCAGATACGTGAAATTCACTGACGAGATGGAGCAGGAGCTCAGCGCGATGCGGCATCTCGACCGTCTGCACACGCCGCTTGTGCTCACCTATGGCACCTACGAGACGCCGGAATTCCAGCGGCAGACGCGCGACTTCGCCGCCGCCGTGAAAGCCGCCGGCAAGCCGGTCGAGTTATTCGTCGGCGAAGGCTACAACCATTTCGAAATGCTGGAGACGCTGGCCAACCCGTACGGGCTGCTCGGCCGTGCGGTGCTGAGCCAAATGCGGTTGATGCACGCTTAAGCGGCGGTCTTCCGCCCTTCGTCTTCGCTGGTCACCGTGCGCACCGTGGTTCGTATAAGCTCGGCGCCGCAACGTCGGCAGGCGTAGATGGTGTCTTCCACATCCGGCGCGATGGGCCGGCGGCCGTGATAAACCATGCGGCCCGCGCAAACCGGGCACGGCATCATCAAGGACGGCAGACTTGATGTGGGCGTCGCCACGTGGCGCATGGGCTTACCCGGCTATTAACACTTTTGTGACTCTCTCGCGTCTTTCCACATGGTGTCAAGGATTTTTGTGCATTGCACACAGTTGCCCTGCCGGCGCGATTTTTATTCTAACTCCTTGCAGCAACAAGATTATCGGCCCGAAGCACCGGTTCGGGCTGCTTCCATTTTGGGCAACGCGCCACCGGCCGAATAGGTTCCGTCAGGTGAACTCCCGGGCATTAATGCAGGCAATTCCGCGCTCGGCGAAGCTTGCGCGAGTCGCGGCCACGGAGCCGCCGATGTCGATGCCGCGGCAGGCGTCCTCGATCACGAAGGCATCAAAGCCGTCGCGCCGCGCGTCTTCGGCGGAATAGCGGACGCAAAAGTCGAAAGCGAGTCCGGCAAGAAATACGCGGGTGAGACCGCGCTCGCGCAGATAGCCGCCAAGGCCAGTCGGTGTCTTGCGGTCATTCTCGTAAAACGCCGAGTAGGAATCGATCGTGCGATGAAAGCCCTTGCGCACCACGAGACTCGCATGCGGCGCGTGCAGCCCGGCGTGAAATTCGGCGCCGGGCGTCTCCTGCACGCAATGGTCCGGCCACAGCACTTGCGGGCCGTACGATGCGGCGATCGTCTCGTAGGGCTTTTTGCCGGGATGCGATGAGGCGAACGAGAAGTGTCCGCGCGGATGCCAGTCCTGGGTCAGCACCACGTTGCCGAATCGCGCAGCGAGGCCGTTGATCAGGGGAATGACCTCGTCGCCGCGCGGCACCGCCAGCGCGCCGCCGGGACAGAAGTCGTACTGAATGTCCACGATGACGAGGACGTCATCGTCACCGAACGTCGCGCGTCCGTTCATGACTGGACTCTCTGCACCGCCGGCTGCAATTGCAGGCGGCGGTCGACCTCCGCCGCAAGCTTCACCAGTTCGTCGGCGACCTCCACGGGGTATGTTGCGTTCGGCTCGAGCCGGCGCAAGGGTTCGGGCAAGCATTCAAGCTCCCGCTTGGCGCGCAGCCGGATGTCGGCAAGCGTTTCCGGCGGTCGCAATCGCCGGCCGTCACGCATGAACGGCTGGATGAGCGGCTCGCCCGGTTTGTCGTGGCCCTCGAGCGCCAAGATATCGCCGGCCATGCGACCGTCGGCGCTATAGCGCCGCCATACCTGCTTGCGTCCAGGCCATGTGGCCTTTTTCTCCGAGCGCTTGCGCCGCGGCAGGCCGGCATATTCCTGCAATTTGTAAACGCAATCGACGGCGGGAACGTCCGACGACGTGGTGAGGCTTGTGCCGATGCCGATGCCATCGATCGGCGCATTCTTGCGTGCGAAGTCGGCGAGCGAATCTTCGTCGAGGCCGCCGCTGACAAAGATGGTCACGTCGGCGAGCCCGCCCTGGTCGAGGATTTGGCGCACGTGCTGCGAGAGCGTGACGAGATCGCCGCTGTCGAGGCGGACGGCGCGGATCGTTATGCCTAGCGCCTTGAGCCGCGGCGCCAGCGCCACGACTTTTCGCGCCGCGGCTTCAGTGTCGTAAGTGTCGAGCAGCAACACGAGATTGTCGGGCCGCGACCGGGCAAAAGCCTTGAATGCCGCCGCCTCGTCGTCGAACGCCTCGATGAACGAATGCGCCATCGTGCCATAGAGCGGAATGGCGAATTGCTCGCCGGCCAGCACAGTGGCGGTGCCGGCGAAGCCCGCAAGGTAGCTGGCGCGCGCCGCCATCAAACCAGCCTCGGCGCCGTGGGCGCGGCGGAGGCCAAAGTCGACCAGCACCTTGTTGGGCGCGGCCAGCACGCACCGCGCCGCCTTGGCGGCGATCAGCGTCTGAAAGTGCAGGATATTGATGAGCCGCGTTTCAGCGAACTGCGCCTGCGGCATCGGCGCGGTCACGCGCAGGATCGGTTCGTTGGCGAAGAACACGGTGCCCTCGGGCATGGCGTGCAAGTCGCCTGTGAAGCGGAAGGCGGCGAGACAATCGAGCAGGTTCTGTTTGAACCGGCCGGTGCTCTTGAGCCAATTGATCTCGGCGGCCGAGAAGCGAAGGTTCTCCAGGAAATCGAGCGCCTGATGCAGCCCGGCCGCGAGGAAAAACCCGCGCCGCGCCGGCATCGTGCGCACGAAAAATTCGAACACGGCCGTTTGCGTGTCGCCATGGTCCAGATAGGCCTGGATCATGTTGAGCTGATAGAGGTCGGTCAGCAGCGGGCTTATGGCAGGATTCATTGCGTTGAGTCGCAGGGCGCGGAGGACGGACGGGCGGAGATTAGCAGACTGCGACGTATTCATCTCGCCTTCCCCTGGCGGGGGCGAGCAAGGGTTCGTCCGTTCCGTCCTCATCTCCTGAGGGAGAGGCGGCGCGCCGTAGGGGCGGGTCTTAGACCCGCCCCTACGACAACGTTGATCGCAGGGTGAAAGCGCGCAACGCTCGCTGCTAATCCCAGAGCCGCGCTGAGACTCTTCATCCTGAGGTGCGCGCCGAGGGCGCGCCTCGAAGGATGCAACTCAAGCGCCAGGCCCTCGCCCTTCGAGGCCCGCGCTGGGCGCGGGCACCTCAGGGTGAGGTCAGAAGCTCAATGCCGCTCGAAGTATTGCATGGCGTGCTCGGGCTGCTGGGTCGGTACGTGCTGCTGTACCCACGACGCCACCATAACTGGCCAGCCCCAGTCTTTGCTGTTAGTCAACACGCCAGCTCCGAAGCCCAACATAAGAGAAAGAGAGATGGCGGCCGCTTGTGCGAGTACGTTTGGGCGAGGCATCGCGTCCAACTTTTTGTTAATCTCCGCCAAATGCCACGCCCTGACCTCTGAAGTGAAATCCTCGAGAGCGGCCAACTTCTCACGAACTTTCGCGGAGGACAGAATTGCAAGCATAAGAGCAGGATTCCCGACAGCATCTGTCGAAATGGAAGAGTCAGTTTCGGATTTTGGCATGTGAGCCTCTATGTTACCCGGTTAAGTGCCTACGCAGGCATAACTAAGGGTACGGGGCAGCGCGCTTTGTCCAAGCGCCCACTCGCCACACAAGGTGCTCAACTTTTTGGAAAAGCCGCTACGTTACCTGGTTGGAGTAGATGGTGGTCGCCTCAACAAATGCAAGTCCTGGCTGTAATTCTCCTGTGGAATCGCGGTCGAAGATCATCGCGCTTAACTGAAGCCCATTGAAATTTCGACAGTTTTCCATCCCGCGTGACAAAATATTCATGTTTGTTTCCTGCGGCGCCAAGGACTCGTCCGCTCGGAAAGTTCATCGGCCTTCAGGAAGATTTATCTGCGGGTTGCTGTCCCGAGCAATGCCGGAGACATCACTGGAGCGGTCCCGCGCTGTTTAAAGCGCAGGTGCCGACGCGTGGATCACTTGATGGACAGATTCAACGCCTTCACCATCTTGCCCCACTTTCCGACCTCGTCGTGAAACATCTTGTCGACATCGGGTGGCGATCCCGCCATCGGATCGAAGCCGAGAGCAATCAGCTTCGCCTGGACGTCCTGGCCTTTGATGGTATCGTTGATGGCGCCGTTGAGCGCCGCGATGATCTGAGGATCGGTCTTTGCCGGTGCGAAAATGCCGACCCAGGATGACGCCGTGAAATCAGGAAACCCCTGCTCCGCGTAAGTCGGCACGTTCGGCACAACCGCCGCCCGCTTGGCCGCGGCGATGCCCAAACCTTTGAGTTTGCCGGCTTGCATCTGCGCCGCTACGCCGCCACCGAGCGTGGCCGCCAGCAGATCGATTTGATTGGCTATGGCGGCGTTGACGGCCGGGGCGCCGCCCTGGAAGGGAATATGCTGCGCCGGTGCCTTGGCGAGGAACTTGAAAAAGTACTCGGCCTCGATGTGCGACCCAGTGCCGACACCCGCGGAACCGAAATTGATGACCTTGCCGTTCATTGCTTTCAGAAATTCGGTCAGGTTGTTGGCCGGATTACCCGGACCCGTCGCCAAGGATTCCGGGCTCGACGCGACCATCGCCACCGTCTTGAGGTCATCCGTCGAGAATGGCTTGTTCTCGGCCAGCGTTTTGTTGATGGCGAGCGCGGTGGTGGTTGCCAAAAGCGTGTAGCCATCGGGCGCGGCGTGCGCGACCAGCCCCGCCGCAATGTCGCCGCCGGCTCCTGCGCGGTTTTCGACCACCACACTCTGATGCAAGCGTTGGCTCACACCTTGTGCGACGAGCCGCGCCATTGTGTCGGCAAATCCACCGGGAGCGAAGGCCACAATCATCGTGATCCGGTTTGCCGGATAGGTGTCGGCGCGCGCGGTTTGTGGGTTGGGCCAAATAGCCAAGACCGCCAGCAACGCGATGGCGTATTTCACTGTGCATCGAAGCGACATGCTGTGTTTCCTTATGAAAAGGGGCGCGGTTTGCGCCGCGCCCTTTCTTCGTCATGCGTGCGTTGCTTCAATCCGCCAGCGGATCGGGCCGCATCTGGAAATGCACCACCATCGGGGTCATGCCTTTGCCGCCTTCTTGATGCCAAGGCACGCGGTCGCCGCTTGAGGTCCATAAGCCGCGGCCTTTCCAGCCGGCTTTGGGATCGTCGATGCGGCCGTCGAGGCCTTTGGCATAGAAGCCGGTCGGGTACGGCACCTTCATGACGATCATCTTGCCGTTCGCATAGGCGATCAGGCCGTCGTTGAGGTTGCCGGTCGAGACCGGCACGTCGTTGCCGAGTCCGAGTGTGTTGTGCTGGTCAACCCACGTGTAATAGCTCGACTCGGCACTGTTATCGCCGATGCCGGCAAAGCCCGGGCCCGGATATTTGTAGAACGACCAGCCTTCAGGGCAGTGATTGCCGGTGGCGGTCGGGCCGTTGAGCGGGCCTTTGCACTTGCGCCGGTCGAAGCTGCCGAGATGGCCGCTCCCCAGCGATACCCAGACCACGCCCTTGCTGTCGATGTCGCCGCCGCGCGGGCCGAAGCCGGGCATCGGCACATTGTAGATTTCCGAAAGCGCCGTCCCGGGCGGATTTGGGCCGGGATTAAGCCGCACGATGGCGCCCGGATTGTTGCGGATCGTGCCCCACACCGTTCCGTCCACTGGGCTCGGCATCACCGCATAGAACACTTGGCCGATGCGCATGTCCTTGCCGGGTTCGAGCGGCTTGCCCGGCTCGGTGTAGTCGGTGCGCTTGCCGGTGCCCGCGGTGTCAACGATCAGCGCCGTCCAGCCTTGCGAATGTTCGGCGTCGCCGGTTTCGAGGAATTTTTTGGTATTGAGCCAGCCGACCACGCCGCCGCCGCCGCCGCTAGAGGTCCACAGCGTGTTGTTCTTGTCGAAGCCGAATTCCAGATGGTGCGTGGTGAAACAGGTGTCGACGAAAGTGTACTTCATCGTCTTCGGATCGAGCATCGCCAATTGGCGCTCACTCTGGTCGAGCGGAAACAGTTTGGCCGACGGCAAATCCGAGTTCTTCCCGCAAAAATCGGGATCCCTGCGGGCGCGCACGGCGGCTGTCAACCAAAGCCGGCCTTGCTGGTCGAACATCGAGTTGTGGTTGTTGATATGGGTGTCCCAGATCTGCTCTTTGCCCCAATAGGGCGAGGGCGCCAGGTTCTTCAGGTCCGCCGCATATCCGGGGCCCAGCGAGTACGGCATGTCCCGGTCGCGCACCGGCGCATGGAATTCGGCGGTCGTGTTCTTCGCCGGATCGAGGATCGGGATGTTGTCGGTGGAATATTCGGGCGAGCCGAAGATCAGGCCGTGGGCGTTGACCGTCGGATGGCGCTTATCGGTGGAGATTTCGTCGTGCGTGTAGTGCTGGTCGTCGGCGTAATCCCAGGTGGTGACCACGATATTGCGCTCGATGCCCTGCGGCCTTTGCGGCTTGACCGGCGGTAATTCGCCGTTGGCGATGCGATCGGTCCAATCGGCGTAGTACTTGATGGGTACCGAGTTGAACTGCCCGGCGATGATGTTGACCATCGTGATGCCGGATTGCCCTGACTGCACGCGCCGCGCCCAGGCCTCTTCGGATGATTCGAACTTGCCCAGTGTCGCCGGCAGTGTGCGAGTCGCGATATCGCCGAGCTGGTGGCAGCCGATGCAGCCGTTATTCTTGATGGCGTTGAGCCAATCGGACAGCTTGGCTTTTTCCGGAATGTCGCTCTTGCCGCCGAACTGATCGGCGCCCGGGATTTTGAGCATCGCGTACCAGTAGATCGCCGGATAATATTGCGCGGCCGCCGCATCGTTCGGCGCCGGCACCGCGGCGAGGTTGAGCTGCTTGCCTGGATCGGCATCGACCATGGCAGAATCGATCAAGCCGTAGCCGCGCACCCACACCTTATAATGAGCCTGCGGAAGATCGGGCACCACGTAACGGCCCTTGTCGTCGGTGACGACCATCTTGGTGTAGCGGGTCGCCAGATCGTGCGTCTCCGCAATGACCCAAACGCCGGCTTCCGGCCCGTGCGGACCGCTGACCACGCCGCCAATGCTGTGATTGTTGATCTTCACCGATTGCGCTTGCGCCGGTGCCGAGACGAACCAACCGGCAAGGCAAATCGCCACCGCGCTCGTGTATAGGCTGCGCCGCATGGTCATGATTCTCTCCCTGGATTTGCTTTGGTGAAAAATTTGCCCGAGTGGGCCAGGGTTTGCAATGACCTTCCGGCTCGTCATTGCCGGGCTTGATCCGGCAACTCATGCTGAGGTGGGAACTCGCACGCGATTGCCGCTAGCCATCAACCGCGGCACTTCGCTGTGGACCACCGGGTCAAGCCCGGTGGTGACGACGCGAGTGATTACCCGCTTTACTTCAAGCCCCTTCGTTCGGGTCGTGATAAAGCTCGCCGACGATGCCGGTTATTCCGGGCTTGGCCTGCTGCAGATGATAGCGGCCGTCGCGGTCGCGGCCGAGCCGTCCCGCCTGGCGCAGTTCATCGAGCGCGCAGGCGACTTCGCGGCCGTCCTCGCTGCCGAGGCCTTCCACGATGTCCGCATAGAACATCGGCGACGCCGCCAGCGCCTGCTCGACATTCTGATAACGCGCCGGGCCCTTGAACACCTTGGCGGCGCAGCGCATCAGTGGGACCTGTCCGTCGCGGCCGAACGGTTTGGTGCAATCGAATCCGGATTTCGCGCCGGTACGCCGGCCGTTCAGCGAGGGGTCCATGGTCATTCCTAAAATGCCCTGCAGGATGACCATGTCCTGATCGGCCTGAAAGCGCGTGCCCATCGCCCACTCGACCTGGCGGTCGTCGTGAATGTCGATGTCTTCGTCGAACACGTAGACGTGCTTCAGGCGCATGATGCCGCCGAACAGCGCCGCAATCGCCTGCTTGGCCTCGCCGTAACTGCGCTGTTTGATGGAGACGCGTAGCGTGTTGGCGCCGCCGGATACCGAGCGCAGGTAGACCGCGACCGGCTCGCGCACGGTCGCCTTCAGGATCTTCATGGCGTCGGCCTCGACGCGCATGGACGAAATGTTGGCGCTGTCGGTCTGATCGAGCACGAACGCGGAGCCGTGCAGCAAGGTGTGATGCAGCACGTCCGAGCGCATGGTGATCGCGGTGCAGTGAAATACCGGGTCCATGTGGATGGCGCCGTAATAGCCCATGTATTCGCCGTACGGCCCTTCCGGCTCGACGTAGCCGCGTTCGTCCAGATAGCCCTCGAGGGTCATCTCGGCGTCCGCCGGCACCAGAATATCGTTGGTGAGACTCTTCACCACCGGCGCCGGCTCACCGCGGAAGTTCGCCACCAGCGCCAGTTCATCGCCCGGTTGGCGCGTGGTCGCGGCGAAGAAATCGAGCGGATGCGTGCCGACCGTGAACGTGACCGGCAGTCTTTTGCCCTGCGCCACGCAGGCGGTGTAGATGCGTTTGAGATCGGAAGGAGCGGTGACGTTGGTGCCGGTCTCGTAACGATTGCGCAGGCTCAGGCGGCGGCAGCCGACATTGCGCCGTCCAGTGGCGGGGTCGATCACATAATCGATGGCGGAACTCATGTAGCAGCTGCCGTCGTAGGCGTGCTGCGGGTGGAACGGCAGCTTGGTGAGGTCGACGTCCTTGCCGGTGATCTTTATCTCATGCACCGGCGCGTCGCCGGACGGCACTTCGACGAGCGGCTGCGGGTTTGCGAGCCGTTTGAAATACACGTCGTATAGTTTCTCTTCGCTCGTTTCGAAGGCGGCGGCGATGCGTCTGCGGTTGCCGGCGGTCTTGGCGACGATCTCGACTTGCTCCGGCCCGGCCTTCTTGAACAGCACCGCCTTCTCGGTGCCTTCGATGATGGGGCTCAGTGCGGTCAGGGGCACCGGCCGATCGTGAATCTCCACCTCGCCCATGTCGATGAGGCGCTCGACGAAATTGCGCAGACGGTATTTGTCGAGGTCGATGTCCGAAGGAGCGTTTCTCATCGCAGTCTCTTTTTCTGATCAGGATCGGCCGTGTGGCTCATTGCCGTGAACGTGGCCGAGCGCATTCACCATGGCAAATGACACCAAGCGCCGGTGCGCAAGTCAACCGGTGCCGCTCCGCGGATAAAGCTTTCGAAGGAGAGGCTACTTGCCCCAGCCGAAGTGGTAGTTCACGCCAGCGCGGAAAACGTTCTCGCGCATGGAGACGTTTTCGTCCGGGGCGCCGCCGCAATTGGTGCCGCAATTAAAGTCGCCCAGATCGACGTGGAGGTATTCGGCCTTGGCGCTCCAGTTGCCGGGCAGCGCGAACTCGACGCCGCCGCCCACGGTCCAGCCCGCGTTGGTGTTGGTGCCGCCGGCCAAGCCCGGCGCGGCTGCTTCGATGTTGCCGACGGCGAGACCGCCGGTCACGTAGGGCAGAACCCCGCCGAACGCATAACCGGCACGGCCGCGTAGGGTCGAGAGCCAGGTCTCGGTGGTGCTGCAGCTGCCGCCCGTGCCTGGGCAAGACGGCGACAGGTTGGTGCCCTGCAAGTGGTTCCAGTCGATGTCGCCCTCGAGGCCGAGGACGGTGCGCCCGAGCTGCCAGTTGTAGCCGGCGGTGCCGCCAACCTGTCCGCCCGAGAGGTCAGTGTGGCCGGCGCCCTGCCAATGGGAATCGCCCCAGCCTCCGCCGCCGTTGAGGCCGAGATAGAAGCCGGTCCAGTTATAGGCTTGGGTCACTACCGACGGCGGCGCCTTGTAGAGCGGCGCCAGCGACAGGTCAGCCGCGTCGGCGCGCGCCGATATCGCCAGCAGCCCAACAGCGAGGCATCCTGCTAAGATTTTCCCAGCCGAGACTTTCTTCATTACGCCGTTCCCAGCCTCTTCGAGCCTTTTGGGCCCCTTGGGCCTGGCGCGCTCGCGCACGTCAGGCCTGTTACTTAGGGACACTGCACTGATTCTGTTACCCCGAACTTACCAGAGTGGCGAAGGCCTGGGGCCGCCGCCGCCGCCCGGTAGTCTATTGTGGACGAAGGCGAAATTGCGCCAAGGGCGGGGCGCCGGCATGACCGGAACATTACTTCTCTGTCAGAATACGATGGAAAATCAGGGAGCTGGCAACCTTACCTGCATCTTCACCTGCAAGGCCGCCGCGGCATTCGGGCAATGATAAAGGCGCGTTGGCGTTGGTTCCGGCAACCGGGGGTTAGGCCGACTTGGCCTTCATCACCTATACGTCATCGGTAAATGGCGGGTGGTCAGCCCGCCGCCGTGCTCTCCGGCCCTACGCGCCAGGCCACGCGGACATCGACCGCGACCGCGCCGTTTGCCCGTACCATGAGCGGGTTGATCTCGATCTCGGCGATGCGGCTGCGGTGATCGAGATAGAAGCGGGACAGCGCCAACGCCGCGGCTTCGAGCGCGGCGCGGTCGGCGGGCGGGCGGCCGCGGTAGCCGGCAAGCAGACGGCTGACCTTGAGGCCATCGATCATGGCGGCGACTTCCTCGGCTTCGACGGGGAGGAGCCGCTGCGCCACGTCGCGCACGAGTTCGACCATAATGCCGCCTGAGCCGACGAGGAGAAGCGGGCCGTAGAGCGGGTCCGCGTGCGCCCCAATGATCGTCTCGATGCCCGCGACCATTTCCTGCACCAAGAATCCTTCGAGCTTCGCCTGCGGATGGGCGGTGTGCGCGGCTTTTGTCAGCGCATCGGCGGCGTCGAGCACCTGCTGCGCAGTGGCGAGATTGAGCATGACGCCGCCGGCTTCGGTCTTGTGCACGATGTCGGCCGAGCGGATTTTCAGCGTCACCGGAAATCCGATTGTCGCCGCGGCGTCGGCCGCCTCTCGCGCACTGGCGGCGACCCGGCTTTGCGGCAGCGTGATGCCGTAGCGCGCGAGCGCCGCGTCCAAATTTTCCGGCGTCAGATCGCTCGCCGGCGCCGGCGGCAGTGCCGGCAGCAAGCGTCCGGTGCGTTGCGCATGGAACCACAGCGCATTGATCGCGCGCAGCGTCGGCTGCTGGCCCTGGAGAAATGGAAATCCGGCTTTCTCCTGGACGGCGAGTCCTTCGGGCGTCATCTGATGGATCATGCGGCCAAAGGCGATGATCGGCTTGTCGGTCGCCGCCAACAGGCGGCGCAGTTCGTGCACGTCGTCCCAGCTTCCGCCCTTGCCCGGCAGCGGCGATGCCCAGGCAACGATATCGACGTCAGGATCGCGCGCCACGATTTCGCACTGGTCGGCGGCGGCCTTGAGGGTGGTGGGAATGCCGGTATCGAGCGGATTTTTCGGCAAAATCCCTTCCTGCATGTGCGGCATCAGCGCTGCGTTCGTGGCGGCGCCGAACTCGGGAATCACGGCGCCTTCGGTCTCCGCATAGTCATAAAGAAGATCGACGGTGCCGCCGGACGTGGTGACGAAGCCGATGCGCGGACCCTTCGGCAGCCGCCCGCACTGGAAGGCCAGTGCGGTTTCCAGAAGATCGTCGAGCGAGCGGCAATTGACGATGCCATAGCGCTCGCACATAGCGAGATACGCGGCGTAATCGCCGCCGATGGCGCCGGTGTGCGATTGCGCGGCCGAGCGCGATTTTTGCGTCGCTCCAGTCTTAATCGCCAGCACCGGCTTACCGGCCGCCAGCGCGCGGGCAGCGGCGCGCATGAAGGCTTGCGCGCGCCGGATGCCTTCGATGAACAGCACGATTTGTTTGGTGTGCGGATCGTCGACCAAAAAATTGAGATAGTCGGCGAGGTCGAGATCGACCTCGTTGCCTGACGACACCGCATAGGAGAAGCCCATGCCGCGCTCGGCGGCGCTCTTCAGCCAGAACTGCAGCGTTCCGCCTGATTGGAAGATGCAGCCGATGGGGCCGGGCGGCACGCTGCACAATTCGGTGTTGGGATAGGCGAACAGCCGCTCGCGATACGAATAGGAGCCCATGCAGTTGGGGCCGCTGACGCGCAGGCGGCTGGTGGCCAAAAAATTCTTCAGCCACGCGCCGCGCGTCCGCGACGCTTCGCTTTCGCCGTCGCCCATGGTCGAGGCGTAAATGGTTGCGGATTTGACGCCCGCCGCTTCGGCGTCGGTCAAAATGTCGGCCACGTGCGCGGCCGGGACGATCATCATCGCATGATCGACCGGCTCGGACATGTCGCGCAGCGACGGCAGGCAAGCTTCGCCGAAGACTGTCTGCTGCCGCGGATTGATCAGGACAATGCGGCCGCCATAACCGAATTGGCGGAGATTGGAGAAAATCTGGCTCGACCATCGCGCCCGCTCGGAGGCGCCCACAATGGCGACCGAGGAGGCCCGCAACATGCTGGCCGGCGATCGAAAGACACTCTCACTGGCCGTCACGCGCGCTTCCCACTTTGCAAGCTCGGCTGTTTGTGCGCTTGGTATAATATTTCGCCGCAGAGGGCTACGGATCGCGCCGATTAAGCTCCGCGCCAACGGGAGGTCAGGTGAGAGAGCAACGCTGGGCAGCTTTGATTGCCGCCGCCGCGCTTGCTTTCGCGCTCGGCGCTGGCGGAGCACGTGCCGCCGACTTCTATCAGGGCAAGACGCTGACCATGATCGTCGGGTTTGCGCCGGGCGGCGGGGTCGATACCACGGCGCGGGTGGTGGCGCGCCATCTCGCGCGCTTCATTCCGGGCGCGCCGGTGCCGGTCGTACAAAACATGGAAGGCGCCGCAGGCTTGGTGGCGATGAACTACGTGGCCAAGCGCGTGGCCGCCGATGGCTTGACCATCGCGATGCCGGGCCGCTCCTGGTACGTCGAAGGGGCGATGCGCGATCCTGGTGTTGCTTTCGATGTCGACAAGCTGACCTATATCGGCAGCCCGGGCGGAGTGAACTCGGCGCTTTACTTGCGCACCTCGACCGGCATCGAAAACCTCGCGGCCCTGAAGGCATCGCCCAAGTCTTTGACGTTCGGGACTTTGGGCGCAACGACGCCGACCGCCATGGTGCCGGCGCTGCTCGCCACGCAGGGTTATCCGGTCAAGCTCATCTCGGGTTACGTCTCGACGGCGCGGGTGCTCGTCGCGCTTGAACAGGGCGAACTTGACGGTTTCTGGACGGTCGAGGACTCGTTCGCCCGCCGCCATGACCTGATCGACAAGAATATAGTGAGGCCCATTCTGCAAGCCCGGCCGCACTTTCGCGACGTCCCGCTGCTCGGCGACGTTTTGCCGGAAAGACAGCGTCCGCTGCTGGCGCTGCTCGAAGCGCCGGATAATTTTGGCTTGCCGCTCGTCGGGCCCGCGGGCATTCCGCCCGAGCGGGCGGACATCCTGCGGCGCGCGTTTCTCGCCATGGCGGCCGATCCGGATTACCAGTCCGACGCACGCAAGGCCGAGCAACCGGTCGGAGAGCCGATCGGCGGAGCGCAGCTTTCCGCCATGGTTGAGGAATTGGCGAAAAGCGCTACGCCAGATATCGTCGCCGCCTACCGCCAGCTCACCTCGACGAAATGACCCGTGCCGGCTTTGTCCGCGATGAAGGAGAGATCGTGAATGCGCCTCGACCGATTGGAAGGTAAACCCGATGCGCGCGTGGCCTGGGGCAGCGATATCGCCGCCCAGATGCTGCGCCGCTTCGGCATCCGCTACATCAGCCTCAATCCCGGCGCGAGCTACCGCGGGTTTCACGACAGCCTGGTCAATCACCTGGGCAACGAGAATCCCGGCATCATCCTGTGCCTGCACGAGGACCATTCGGTTTCGATCGCGCACGGCTACGCCAAGGCGACCGGCGAGCCCATGGCCTGCGTGCTGCACTCCAATGTCGGACTGCTGCACGGCATGATGAGCCTGTTCAACGCCTGGTGCGATCGGGCGCCGATGTTCGTGCTCGGTGCGACCGGCCCGGTGGCTGCCGAGAAGCGCCGGCCGTGGATCGACTGGATCCACACTTCACGCGATCAGGGCGCCTACATTCGCTCCATTATCAAATGGGACGACCAGCCCACATCGCCGGACGCGCTGGTGGAATCCATGAGTCGCGCCAATATGCTGACGCGCTCGGCGCCGACCGCGCCCGTCTATATCTGTCTCGACGCCGGCTTTCAGGAACAAAAACTCGACAAAGAACCGGAATGGCCGGACGTGAAGCGCTTTCGTCCGCCGCCGCCGCCGCGCCCATCGCAGCAATCGATTGAAGAGGCGGTGGCGCTTTTGGAAGGCGCCAAGCGCCCCGTCGTCATGTTCGGCCGCGGCTCCCGCAGACAGGACTATTGGGCGCCGCGCATTAAGCTTGCTGAAAAGCTCGGGGCCTGCGTCGTCACCGACCTCAAGCAGGGCGCTAGCTTCCCCACCGATCACCCGGCGCACTACTGCCCGCCCTTCAACGTGCTCGGCAAAGATGCGCGCGAGCTTCTTTGCGAAGCCGATGTCATTCTTGCGCTCGATTGGGTCGATCTCGGCGGCGCGTTGCGGCAGGCCAAGAGCGCCGGTACCGTCGGCGCGCAAATCATCGCGTGCTCGCTCGACCAGAACCTGCACACCGGCGCCAACATGGAATATCAGGCACTGGCGCCGATGGACGTGGCCATGGCTTCGACTGCCGACGTGGTCGTGGCGGAGCTTGTCGACGGGCTTGGCGGCGGACGCAAGGGTCCGTGGAAGGCGAAGGTGCCGGCCAAGGCCAAAGCCGGCAACGGCGCGGCGATCAGCATGGAGCAGGTCGCCACCGCCTTGCGCGATCAGTTCAACGATCCGGAGAACGTGACGTTCTGCACGCTCGGCCGCGGCTGGCCGTTCGACGTCTGGCCGTTGCAGAACGGCATGGCATATCTGGGCAAGGACGGCGGCGGCGGCCTGGGATCGGGCCCCGGCCTCTCGGTCGGCTCGGCGCTCGCCTTGCAGGACCAGGGCCGCTACGCCATCTCCATGCTCGGCGACGGCGATTTTTGCATGGGCGCCACCGCGATCTGGAGCGCGGCCCACCACCGCATTCCGTTGCTGATCCTGGTGAACAACAACCGCTCCTATTTCAACGACGAACTGCACCAGGAAAACGTGGCAAAGACGCGCGGCCGCGAAGTGAAAAACCGCTGGATCGGATTGCGCCTGGAAGATCCAACGCCCGACATCGCCAAGCTCGCGGAGGCGCAAGGCGCCGTCGGCATCGGACCGGTGACGAAGGCATCGGACGTGAAGCCCGCGATCGAGAAGGGCGTCGACGTGCTCAAGAAAGGCGGCGTCTGCGTCATCGATCTGCACGTCGATCCGCCCTCTGAGCGCCAGGCCAGCCACGCGCTTGGCCACCGCGCTACAGGGGAGTGATTGCAATGTTTTCACACCTCCCCCTGGAGGGGGGAGGTCGCCGCGCGAAGCGCGGCGGGTGGGGGTGATATGGCGTCGCGGCTGCGCACCCCACCCCGGCCGCTCCGCGGCCGACCCTCCCCCAGCAGGGGAGGGTGAACAAGATGTCCTGGCTCTTCTTTGCGTTTTCCGGCCCGGTGCTCTGGGCCATCTCGGTGCATTTGGACAAATATCTGGTCGAGCGATTCTTCAAACAGAGCAATGTCGCGGTGTTGCTCGTCTTTACGGCCTTTGTCGGCCTGTTGATGCTGCCCTTCATTTGGTACTTCCAGCCGGGCGTCACCAATCCCTGCGTCGGCGCCATCGCGGTCATCGCCTTCTCCGGCATTCTCTACATGGGCGCGATGCTGCTTTATCTGCAGGCGCTGCAATCGGAAGAAGCCTCCGTTGTGGCCCCGTTTTTCCAGGCATCGCCGCTGTTCGGCTATGCTCTCGGGTATTTGGTCCTCGGTGAAAAATTATCGAGCACGCAGCTGGCAGGCGGCGCATTGATCATCGTCGGCGCGTTGATCGTGTCGCTCCGGTTCGGCGCTATGGCGGGCGCGTTCAAGCTGCGGCTGGCGATGCTCATGCTGGGGTGTGGGTTTGTCTTGTCGGTCGCAACGCTCATCTTCAAGATTTTTGCCATTAAGGTGGAGTTCTGGACCACGACGTTCTGGTTGTTTGTCGGCGAGGCGCTCTTTGGCGCGGCGCTGCTTATGGTCGGCTCTTACCGCAGGCAATTCGTCGCGCTGTTGCGCACCAATACGGCCGCGCTGCTGTCGATCAACGCGTCGAACGAGCTGATCAATCTCGGCGGCGGATTGGGCAATCGCTATGCGTTGCTGTTCGCGCCTTTGAGCATCGTGCAGGCCATCGGCAGTACGACGACGTTATTTGTCTTTGCGTTCGGCGTGCTGCTCAGCCTCGTGTTTCCCCGGTTCGGGCGCGAGAATTTGTCCGGCCGCGAACTGGCGCAAAAGGGAATAGCCGCGGTTTTCGTTGCGCTCGGCGTGACTCTGGTGACGCACTAAGCCTTCAGGAAAAACGCCCCAGCCGGAATTGCGAAATATCGTGTTCGGTCGTCCCCTGCGTGACCAGATCGGCGAGGATTTCGCCCACCACCGGCGAAAATTTAAAGCCGTGGCCGCAGCACGGCGACGCGACGATGATCTGCGGAAAGCCCGGCACGCGATCGATGATGAATGTATTGTCCGGCGTCATGGTGTAGAGGCAGGTCTCGGTCGCGCGCAGCGGACCATTGGCGGCCGGCAGGTACTGCGCCAGCGGCGCGCGAATGGCCGCCTCGTCTTGCGCCGAGACTGTTCGCTCGTAACTGTCGGCATGCACGGCCTCGCCAAGATGGTGATGCTTGGCGAATTTGATTCCTCTGTCGCCATAGGCCGGGAAGCCGTAATGCTGACCGTATTTGCTTTCGAACATGAAAGCGGGGAAGCGGCCGGCGGCGAATTGTTCGGGTTGCTGCGGCTCGAACCAGCCGACGACCTGCCGCGTGACCGTCAACGGCAGGTGAAGGTCTGGGACCAAGCCGTGCAGCCAAGGACCGGCGGCCAAGATGGCGAAATCGGCGGCGATTGCGCCGTGATCCGTCACGACGCGCACGCCGGCGCCGGCCGGCTCCACGGCGATGACTTTTTCCCAGGCGCGAACGGCTGCGCCACGCGCCTTCGCCACCGCGATGTTGGCCGCCAGCGCCTTGCTCGCTTCGATAAAGCCGCCGTCGGGCTGGAAGATTGCAACAAACGATTGCGGAATCTTGAACGCCGGATAGCGGCGCATGAGCGAAGCCGCATCCAGCACCTCGCACGGCAAATCGGCGTTCGCGCCAGCGCGTGTGCCGCGCACCACGTCGCCCGTTGGCGGACCGATTTCGGCGATGCCCGTGATGTGCAGAAGCTTCTGTTGAACGATGTCCTCGAGCTCATGCCAGAGCGCGTAGGCGCGGCGCATGAGCGGCACGTAGGACGGTCGCTCGAAATGCGCCAGCCGAATCATCCGCGTCGCGCCATGGGACGAGCCGCGATCATGGCCGATCTCGAATTGCTCGATCCCAATGGCGTGCACGCCACGGAGTGCGAGCTGGCAAAGAGCGGCGCTGCCTGTGGCGCCAAGCCCGATGACGGCAATTTGCGGTCCTGGCATGTCACGTCATCCGGAACGGACGTTTATCGCGCTGCTTTCGGGCGACTTCGCCGCTCGCGGCAACCGTCGAGAAACAGGTGCACGGCGGTGCGCAGGCGGCGCTCCCGTTCTTGCGGCGTTTCTCTCAAGCCCAACAGCGCACCGCGCTGTGGAATACCGACCACCGAAATGAAGAACTGCTCCGCCATCAATTGCGGGGCCGCAAGTTCGATTTCGCCCTTGTCCGCGTAGTGGGTGAGTACGCGCTCGATTTCGCCCATGCTGCGGTGGCGATTGCGGGCGATGAAGAGCTTGGCGAGATCGGGAAATCGCGGGGCTGAGGAAATAAACAGCCGTTGCAGTGCGAGCGTCTCCGGCTGCAACGCGATGTCGAGCAGCTTTCGACCAAAAGCCAGGAGAGCAAATGCGACTCGCCCATGCGGCAGCTTGAAGGCGTGCAGGGCGTCCAGCCGATCCGCCAGGGCATGCTCGATCGCCGCGACGAACAGTTCGGACTTGTCGCGATAGCGGCCATAGATGAAGCGTTTGGCCACCGAGGACTGCTTGGCGATCTCGTCGACCGACACGGCGTCGAGCCCGCGTTCGAGGAACAGACGAATCGCGGTATCGAGCAACACGGCGTGGCGGCGCTCGGCCTCCTGACGCGTGGGCCGCCCGCCGGGGCCCCGCTTGAATTCGGCCGGTTCGAGCAATGGCGTCGCCAAGTCCACCCCGCTGTTCGTGGGCGAATACCCAGGTTGCTACATTCCTGGAACTTTCTATAATGCAACATAATCGTTGCGTTGCAAAGGGGTTCCATGCGCCGTTCGCTTGTTCTCGGCATCGGACTTGCGGTCGCTGCGGCGATCGGCGCCGGCGTTTGGTGGTGGCATGGCCATCGCGCGCCGCCGCCGACGCAGTGGCAGGGCTACGCGGACGCCGACTTCGTGAAGGTTGGCCCCACCCAGCAGGGCCTGCTCACCGCGCTCAACGTTGCGCGCGGCGATCAGGTCGCCGCGGGTGCGCCGCTGTTTTCCCAGGACGACACGGCGGATCAAGCGGCCCGCGATCAGGCTGTGCGGCAGGTGCACCAGGCGCAGGAGCAACTCGCCAATCTGCAGGCGTCCAGCAAGCCGACCGAGATCGAACAGGCGGAGGCGAACCTGGCCGACGCCAGGGCCACGCTGGCGCGCACCAAAGCCGACCTCGAGCGCGGCGAATTCCTCGCCAGCACCGGCACCATGGCGGCGGAAACGCTCGATCAGCGCCGGGCCGATTTCCGCTCGGCGACCGCGAAGGTCGCGGCGCTCGAAGCGGCGCTGGCGCAGGCCCGCGCGCCGTATGGCCGCGCCCAGGAGATCGAAGCCCAGCAGGCGGCCATGCGCGCCTCGAAGGCCGCGCTCGAAATCGCCGAATGGCGGCTGTCGCAGCGCCACGTTAGCGCGCCGGCGGCAGGGCGCATCGCCGACGTATTGGCGCGGCCCGGCGAGACCATGGCGGCGGGCGCACCGGTCGTCTCGCTGCTGCCGCCGGGAAATATTTTCGTGCGGTTCTTTGCCCCAGAGACCGATCTCGCCACGCTGCATCTCGGCGATCGCGTCGCCATTGTTTGCGATAGTTGTCCGCCCGATCTGTCGGGCAATATTTCCTTTATCGCGCTGCAGGCGGAGTACACGCCGCCGGTGATCTACAGCGACGAGAGCCGGGCGAAGCTCGTCTTCATGATCGAGGCGCGGCCGCCCGCGGATCAAGCGCAGCTGCTCAATCCTGGTCAACCCGTCACGGTGCGGCCAACGCCGGCACGGCGCGCGCAATGACCGATTTCGTCATCGACGTTCATGGCCTGTGCAAGAGCTTCGGCGGGCGCCGCGTGGTCGACGATCTGACGCTGCAGGTCGCGCAGCGCGAGGTGTGCGGATTTCTGGGTGCCAACGGCAGCGGCAAGACGACGACGATCCGCATGCTCTGCGGCCTGCTCAAGCCTGATGCCGGCACCGGAACCTGCCTCGGCCTCGATATCGCGGGCGACGCGCCGGCGCTACGGCGCCAGGTCGGCTATATGACCCAGCGTTTCAGCTATTACGATGATCTCACCGTCACGGAAAATCTCGATCTGGTCGCCGGCGTCTACGAACTGCCGAACCCGCGCCCGGCCGTGCGCGACATCATCGCGCGCATGGAGCTTGGCTTCTATGCCGACCAGCTTGCCGGCAATCTGTCGGGAGGATGGAAACAGCGGCTGGCGCTTGCCGCCTGCGTGCTGCATCGGCCGAAGCTGTTGCTGCTCGACGAGCCGACCGCCGGCGTCGATGTCAGGGCGCGCCGCGAATTCTGGGACCTCATCCACGACATGGCAGGCGAGGGCCTCACCGTGCTGGTTTCCACCCACTACATGGACGAAGCCGAGCGCTGCCATCGCATCCTCTATCTCGCCAGCGGGCGCATCGTCGTCGAAGGCGACGCCCTCGATGTGGCGCGACGTTCCGGGTTGATCACCTACGATGGGGTCGGCGAACGGATTGAGGAGGTCGCGCGGCGCATCCGTGGCATGCCTGGCGTCGAAGCCGCGGCGGTCTTCAGGCGCTCGCTGCATGTCGCCGGCATCGATCGGGCCGAGCTCGAGCGCACTATCGGCTCGTTCAAGGAGCTGGCGTGGCACGAGGTCGAACCGCGTCTCGAAGATGTCTTCATCCATGAACTGACCGCGGAGCGCGCGCAATGATGGGCATCTCGCTGAGGCGGCTGCGGTCGCTCCTGCATAAGGAATGGATTCAGGTCCGCCGCGATCCGTTCACGTTGCGGCTGATCATCGCGTTGCCGATCATGCAGCTCCTCTTGTTCGGCTATGCCATCAACACCAACCCCAAGCATCTGCCGACCGGCATCTTGTCCGCCGAGAATTCGAAATACGAGCGCACCATCGTCGCGGCTTTGCAGAACACCGGCTATTACGACGTCAGGATGGTCGCGTCCGAGCAGGCGGCGGAGAAAGCGCTCGCCGAGGGCGAGCTTCTTTTCGTCGTGAATATTCCGCCGAATTTCGACCGCTCGGTCGACCGCGGTGAAGCGCCGGCGGTGCTCGTCGATGCCGACGCCACCGATCCCACGGCGATCGGCTATGCCACGGCGGCGCTCGCCGGCATCACCAACGCGCTTGACCGCGATCTGCCGCCGATACGGCGGACGGAGCCGAATAAGCCTGCGTTCCAGTTCGAGGTCCACACCCGCTACAATCCCGAGCAGCTCACCGTGCTCAGCGTCGTGCCGGGCTTGATCTGCATGGTGCTCGCCATGTCGACGCTGCTCATCACCACGCTCTCGATCACCCGCGAACGCGAGCGCGGCACGATGGAAAACTTGATGGCGATGCCGGTACGCCCCATCGAAATCATGCTGGCCAAGATCGCGCCCTATACGTTGATCGGCTACATCCAGGTCTTGCTCATTCTCGCCGTCTCCGCCCTGGTGTTCCAATTGCCGGTGCGCGGTTCGCTCGCTTTGCTACTGGTTTCGCTCGGCGTGTTCATCGCCAGCAATCTCGCCCTTGGCCTGACCTTCTCGACCGCCGCCAGCAGCCAGATGCAGGCGATCCAGATGGCGCAATTTGCGCTGCTGCCGTCATTCCTGCTATCCGGTTTTTTCACGCCGTTCAGCGGCATGCCGCAATGGGCGCAGTGGATCGGCGAGATTTTTCCGACCACCCATGCAATCCGCATCGTCCGCGGCGTGCTGCTCAAAGGTAACGGGGGCGCAGAAATCCTCCCGGAGCTTTGGCCGATGGCGCTGTTCACGTTGATCGTGATCGGCGTCGCGGCGTGGTTCTATCGCGAAACGCTCGATTGAACGGCCTCCTGCCGGCACCGCACTGCGGCAAAAATGCGAACGGCGTCCGGCGTTCCGCGGTCGCCCGCCAGCAGGGAAAAAATCGCCGCCTAACACTGTTGTCATACTCAGTGCTACAATAAGTAATAGAGTATTCGGGACAGTCTGTAGAGGTTCCGTCCGAGGTGAGTCGAGGTCATGAATTGGATTTCCAATGTAGTGCGGCCGAAAATCCGTTCCATTCTGCGGCGCGACCGCGACGTGCCGGAGAATCTCTGGATCAAGTGTCCGGAAACCGGCCAGCTGGTGTTTTACAAAGATGTTGAGGCCAACCAGTTCGTCATTCCGGTCTCCAACTATCACATGCGCATGGGCGCGAAGGCGCGCCTCAAATCCATGTTCGACAATGAGACGTGGTACGACGTCGCCGTTCCGGCGGTGCCGCTCGATCCGCTGAAATTCCGCGACGAACGCCGTTACGCCGATCGCCTGAAGGACGCGCGCAACAAAACCGGAATGAACGATGCGGTGAAGCTCGGTTACGGCAAGCTCGACGGCATTGCCGCAATGATCGCGGCGCAAGATTTCGATTTCATGGGCGGCTCGCTCGGCATGGCGGCGGGCGAAGCGGTGATCAAGGGCCTCGATACGGCCGTGGAAAAGGGTTGTTCCTTCATTCTCTTCGCCGCTTCTGGCGGCGCGCGCATGCAGGAAGGTATCCTTTCGCTGATGCAGCTGCCGCGCACCACCATCGCGGTGCAGCGGTTGCGCGAGGCGCGCAAGCCCTACATCGTCGTGCTCACCAATCCGACGACCGGCGGCGTCACCGCCTCCTACGCGATGCTCGGCGACGTGCACATTGCCGAACCCGGCGCGCTGATCGGCTTCGCCGGCCCGCGCGTCATTGAGCAGACAATTCGCGAGAAACTGCCCGAAGGCTTTCAGAAAGCCGAATATCTGCGCGATCACGGCATGGTCGACATGGTCGTGCATCGTCACCAGCTGCGCGCCACCATTGCGCGGCTGTGCCGGCTGTTCATGAAGGCGCCGGCCGGTTCACCGCAAGCGCACCTCAGTTTGCCGCCGCCGGCGCCGGCGGCCGTACCGGCGCCCTCTACGGCTCCTGCGTGAGCGTTCAGCGTTCCGAGGCGGCATCCATCGGCGCCATTGCTGCCCGATTGCTGGCGCTGCATCCGAAGCGGATCGACCTTTCCCTTGATCGCATCGAGCGGCTCCTGGCGGCGCTCGATCATCCGCAGCGCCATTTGCCGCCGGCCATCCATGTCGCGGGCACCAATGGCAAGGGCTCGACCGTCGCGTTCGCGCGCGCGATTCTCGAGGGCGCCGGCAAACGCGTGCACGTCTATACGTCGCCCAATCTGGTGCGGCTCAACGAGCGCTTTCGTATTGGGAAGGCGGGCGGCGGCCACTTCGTCGAGGATGCTGAGCTTGCCGATACGCTCGTCGAGTGCGAAGCCAAGAATGCCGGGGCACCCATCACCGTGTTCGAGATCGAGACGGCGGCGGCGTTTCTTCTGTTTTCACGGCATCCGGCGGACATTGTGCTTCTTGAAGTCGGGCTCGGCGGCCGCCTTGACGCCACCAATGTGGTTGAGCGGCCGCTGGCCAGCGTGATAACGCGCATCGCGTTGGATCACTGGGATTTCCTCGGCGATACGATCGAGCAGATCGCCGCCGAGAAGGCCGGGATACTCAAGCGCGATGTGCCGGCCGTCATTTCCAGCCAGATGCGTGAGGCGCTGGCGGTGATTGAACGGCAGGCCGCGCGGGTACGGGCGCCGCTCTCCATCGCCGGCGAGAACTGGACCGCCACCGAGGAGCGTGGCCGCCTTGTTTATCAGGACAACGATGGGCTTCTCGATCTGCCGGCGCCGAAGCTTTACGGGCGGCATCAATTCGAGAACGCCGGCGCGGCCATCGCCGCCTTGCGCCTGGGCGGCCTGAAGCTTCCCGCGTCCGCCTTCGAGGATGGCATGACGCGCGTGGACTGGCCGGCGCGCATGCAACGGCTGTCGCACGGCCGCCTGACCGCTCTGATTCCCGCCGAGAGCGAGCTGTGGCTCGACGGCGGCCACAACGCCGACGGCGGGCGCGCCGTCGCCGCCGCGCTTGCCGATCTTGAGGAGCGCGTGTCGCGGCCGCTCGTGCTCATTGTCGGCATGCTGTCGACCAAGGATTGCGCCGGTTTTTTGAAAAACTTTTCCGGCCTCGCGCGCCGCGTCATCGCCGTGCCCATTCATCAGGACAAGGCGATGCCGGCCGCCGAGCTCGCCGAGATCGCGCGCAATGTCGCCCTTCCGGCGCTCTCCCGCGACGATCTCGAAAGCGCCCTCGATGTAGCCGGCAAGCTCGACCTGCATCCGGCGCCGCGCATCCTGATCACCGGCTCGCTCTATCTCGCCGGCGAAGTGCTGGCCGCCAACGGCACGCCGCCGCTGTGAACTGTTCTGGGGCCTCATGGTGAGGAGCGGCGCGCAGCGCCGCGTCTCGAACCATGCGGAGATTCCGTGCAACATCCTTCGAGACGCGCCCTTTGGGCGCTCGTCAGGGTGAGGATTCCGAGGCGACTTCCAACACAGTTGTGAAGCGGCCCATCATCCGCTAGGTTTCGCGCAAATTTTGGCCGCTCGCGGCCAAATCGCAGCAATTCCGGGCGGCGAATGGCGAAAGAAGAACTGTTGGAATTTCCCGGTGTCGTGACGGAGCTGCTCCCCAACGCCACCTTCCGCGTCAAGCTCGAGAATGAGCATGAAATCATTGCCCACACGGCCGGCCGCATGCGCAAGAACCGCATCCGCGTGCTTGCCGGCGACAAGGTGCTGGTGGAAATGACGCCATATGATTTGACCAAGGGCCGGATTACATACCGGTTCAAATGATCGGCCGTCCAAAATTCGTGCTGGCTTCCGGCTCTCCGCGCCGGCTCGCGCTCGTCAACCAGGCCGGCATCGATCCGGACGCGCTGCGCCCCGCCGACATCGACGAAACGCCGAAACGCGGCGAGCTGCCGCGCGCTTGCGCGGTACGGCTCGCGCGCATGAAGGCGGAAGCGGCGCTGGCCATGATCCGCATCGACGACGAGCTCAAAGGCTCCTACATCCTCGCCGCCGATACCGTGGTCGCCGTGGGCCGCCGCATCCTGCCGAAGGCTGAACTGCTTGACGAAGCGGCGCAGTGTTTGCGGCTCCTCTCCGGCCGCGCCCATCGCGTTCATTCGGCCGTGTGTCTGGTGACGCCGAAGGAAACGTTTCGCCAGCGCTACGTGGAGACCCGGGTGCGCTTCAAGCGGCTGTCCGACGAGGATCTCGAGGCCTATCTGGCTTCCGGCGAATGGCGCGGCAAGGCCGGCGGCTATGCGGCGCAAGGCATCGCGGGGACGTTTTTGGTCAAGATCGTCGGCTCCTATTCCAACATCGTCGGCCTGCCGTTGTATGAGACGATGACGCTGCTCGCCGGCGAGGGTTACCCGGTTCAATTCGGCTGGCTCAACGCGGGGGTTTGACGCTGGCGCGACCCGCCGCGCCTCCCATATTCCGCTCATGGCCCATGCTGCCACAAAGCCATGCCCGATCTGCGGCAAACCCGTCCAAGAGCAATTCCGCCCGTTCTGCTCGCGGCGTTGCCGCGACGTGGACCTCAACCGCTGGCTCTCCGGCGTCTATGCGGTGCCGGTGACGGCTGACGAGGAAGAAGACGAGCGGCGCGACGAAAGCGGCGAGGCCGCGGACTAGGCCCGGCCCCATCCTGGACAGCCCGAAACCGAGCCACTATAACCGCCCGGCTCTCGCAAGGGGCGCTTCGCAGGTCTCATCCGGCGAGCGTTCCAGTTCTCATGTGGCGAGCGCCAAAAGTGGGCCCAGGTAGCTCAGTTGGTAGAGCACTGCACTGAAAATGCAGGTGTCGGTGGTTCAATTCCGCCCCTGGGCACCACCACTAAAAATTTCCTTGTCATTCCAGTCGCTTGAAAAAGGTGGGACACTAACCCGGCTAAAAGTGGGACACGTTTGTTCACGGTCCCTACCTCTTTTCGAGCAAGTGCATCGCCGCTTCCGCGAGTAGTTTCTGATCGGCTTTGCGCGTGTATTGCTCTGCCTGTTTGATCGTATCCCAACCGAAGATCGCCATCAGTTGACGCGCTGTCGCGCCATTGTTTGCTGCAATGGTCGCGCCCGCCTTGCGTAGGCCGTGCGCGGAACAGTGTGGCAAGTCTGCTTGATCACACCAATCCCGAAACTTGTTGCCGAACCCGGCGTCTGTGAACGCGCGGCCAAACTCGTTCACCAGGAATGTCAGGTCACCGCATGGTGAGCCGTCAATGATCTTTTGAAGCACCGGCAAGATCGGAAGCGTGAGCTTGTGTGGCTTGCGGTTGCGACCCTTGTATTGCGTGAACGTCAATGCGCCATGCTTGGCGTGTTGCTTGCCGAACCGGATCACGTCGGAACGACGTTGGCCGGTGTAGAGCAACAGCGCGAATGCGAGCCGCGCCTTGGTCCCTATCGGATGATGTTCCTCGAACTGTTGTACTTCCTCCAAGGTCCAGGTGTGGAAGCCTTCGGAGCTAGACTTGAAGTAGGAGACTTCACGCGCCGGATTGGACGGCGCATGGCCTTTCGATACGCCCCACTTGAACACCTGCCGAATCGCTTTCACGCGAGCGTTGGCAGATTCCGGTGTTGATAGCTTCCGGTCGCGCAACACTTCGATTGCATTGCCGTCCATTCGTGCGAGCGGTATATCAGCGAACCGCTTGTCCGTATCCCGCCGGATCGGTTCGTCAAAGGTCGCTTCAAGAATTTGGCGACGCACGTGCTGCGTGCGAGGGTCCAAGAGCTTGTAGTCAGTACACTCCGCGAAGTACCGCAGACACAGCCATGACCATGTGTTCGGAAGTGTCGGCCGTGCGAGCACGCCCTGCGCCGGGGCTGCAATTTTCTTGGCCGCGTCATAGGCGGCCATAAACTCCGGCGTCCACGGCGTTCCCTCAAGGCGCGCCTTACGAAACCCCTTGCGGCGGTAATAGATGCGCACGTTGCCATGACGGTCAACGTCCTCAATGCAACCTTGGGGAAGCCGGGAGGGCATGGGCGGGGAGGATAGTTTGCTCACAGGGAAGCCGTCCAGCCGTTGTCGGCGGTTTGGTTTTCATCGGGGAGTGCATCAAGAAATTCGTCCAGTCTCTCCACGGTGAAGATGAGCCGCCCGTCAAGAATCTTGGGCGGCGCAATGCGGTTGGCCTTGCGCAATTCGTCGAATTTCGACGGGCTTACGCCGATATAGGCTGCGGCCTCTGAACGTGAGAGGCCACGGCGGGGGATTGGTCGTTCGACAGCACGCATGGGTCACCTTGCGGTTGACCCTTGCCTCGCGTGTGCTTCGGCTCATGTATCCGTGGTCGAGGGGACGGCCAGCGGGAGCGCCTTTCAGGGTTACTCCACCAATCCCCGGTCCCGGTGCGCGTGCTGCGCAAGCGGATTTGGGTGACCGACGCCTGACTGGCAGCCCTTTAGGGACTGGCGTAGACAATAGCGCAATTCACACGCGAAGGAAAGAACAACAAATACGAAAAAGAACTTTAATTGTTATCACGATGCAGACAGTTTTATTAAAGTCTTCGCGCGACGTACACGATTGTGACCAAACAACAAACCATGTTGGGCAGCGTGGGCGACCAGATCACCGCGTTTGAAAAATCGGTTCACCATACTGGCCCGCGTGGATTGGGCCTCAATCGACCGCACGCTAAACGCGTGCGAGATGTTCCTAAACACCCGTTATCAGAGTCGTGCCGACCGGCGGTTGCGGGCATCCCCGGTGCCTCCAACAATGCCATCACCTGATCGTCGGGGACAGCGACACTCGTTGCGGGACGTGATGGGGCCGCCATGGCGACCGCTGTCAAGGAAGCCGCCTTGATTAACGGCGCACCGAAACCAAAAGCGATTGTGACATGCGTGATGAAACAAAATCGCCGGTCGATATTTCAGTAACCGTCTGCCTTTGCCCGCTAGTAACTTAATTCCCTTACATCTCGATGCATCGGCAAACCGTCGGAACTACGACCGCCGCGGTCCGGATTGCCCCCGCTAACATAGTACAGGCTGTACAGCCTGGCTTCGAAACGGCGAGCGCGACGAGGTTTGCGAGGCCGCTCTTGCCCACGTGATCGAGAACAAGGCGGAAGCGGCCTACCGGCGCGGCGATCTGTTCGACAAGCGGTGCAAGTTGATGGAAGTGTGGGCCGCTTATTGCGCAGCGCCCAAGTCCGGCAAGGTCGTCGCGTTTAGGCGATGAGCGAAGGAATCGCCGAATCACCCGGTCACTCCCGGTCGTAAGGATTGGAATTGGCGCGAGGCTACGAAGGACAAAAATGGGTTACAAGCGTCTCAGGAGTCGCAAAGATTTAATAACTGTAGCCACGTGGGTAGCCACCCCCGAGGATGCAAAGCAGGCAGCCGACCGCGCCGCTTTGAGCGACCCAAAATATTGGCGGAATCCAATTGACGAGGCCGGGAAAGCGATCCGCAAACAAATCGCCTCTCTTAGGGAATTTTCAACTGCTGCAATCAGGCGTGAGGGGAAGGACCCAAGCCAATATCAGGATATCATCGAAGGGAGTAAGTTCGCTGATCGGGCCTATTGCGCGGCGCTTATCCTCAAGACGCTCGATGATGTGGAGAAAAGCCTAAATAACGTCGAGGAGGGTTGGGGGGATTTCACCTTCATGGGCCAGAGTGCTTTGGAAGCTCTATTCTTCGCCCTCGAATGTGCTCACCACTTGCAAATGTTTACGCTTGCTGACCACGAGCGGGAGATTGTCACGGGCACGCGAACCGCGACAAATATGCGGGAGAGTAGCAGTAGGGCTAATGCGGCGCGGAGCAAGCGGCGCAACCGCGAGTGGGCTCGGTGGAATGCTGAGTCCGCACGGATATGGGAACGCCATCCCAGTTGGTCGCGCCAGGCTGTTGCGCGCCAAGTTAAGCTCAAGCTTGAACTCGATGAGCGCGAGAGGACAATCGCCAAGCAACTGAAGAAACTTGGCACGGCAGGCTGAGCCTTGCCCATCTGATCTATCTATAGCTGCCCGTGAGTTCACACACGGAGCAGAAAAAATGAACCTCGAACATTCTCCATCCCGGCAGACCGGCGGCAGCCGCGAGACTGGACGCGCGGCCTATACCGTCAGTGAATTTTGCGACGCCCACCGTGTCAGCCGCTCGAAGCTGTTTCAGCTTTGGGCGGCCGGGGTCGGCCCGCGCTTTATCCACGTCGGCACGAAGAAGATCATCACGCTTGAGGCCGCCGCTGACTGGCGACGCTCCCGTGAACAAGCGACTGCGCAATGAGCCTACAAGCAAACGCCCGACGGGGAGGAACCCAAATGGCACGCACACTTACTTTCGACCTCGACGCCGATCTAGTCGAGTTCAAGACCAAACCCGGCGACCCGCCTTGGTCGGACGCCGAGAAGCAGCACGCGGATTCGCTCATGGCGTTCTTGCGGACAAAACGCGCAGACATAGAGCAGAACCCCGAAATCCTTGACGCCTTTTTACAGGCGCTCAAGGCCAAGGCCGAGGCGAGCAAGAACGATGATGCCTTGGAGGAAGGAATCTGGAACGCCTTCGAAGCGGCCAAAGCCTTGCGTAAGCAGGCATCCGACCTCGGCGATTCAGGTGCCGTCAAATTCTACGACGAGCTTATCGAGTTGCTTGACGAAGCCGGGCACAAGGTAGGCTTGGCGACCGACCCGGAGGGCGAGTGATGGGCGCTCACCCCAAGTTTCGCGATATCGTTTTACTGGCCCCGCAACACTCATGGCCGGAGGCACCCGGCATGTCTGAATCATTAAGTAATCCTCAAGGTCCGGCGGGCGCGGCCGGGAATAGCAATGCAAGGTCGAGCATTGCACCTGCCGAAGTCAAACCCATCACTCCCGAAGAGCGCGGCGCGTACATGCTATCGCGCTACGGGAAATCCGGCCACGAGCGTGCGATCTTCATTGGCAAGTCCCAGGCCCAACAGGATGCCGAAATCAGAAAGGCGCGGGAAACGACGCCGTCCGCAGAATTCGCGCCGATCCCGCGCGCCACTGAGCCACCACCGGCGTCGCACCGGGGCTACCGGGCGTGAGCGCTCCCGAGGACTTGGCAAGGCACGCTGTCAGATACCTTAACGCGGCTGGCATTCTCAGACCTGCACCGGCAGACATTCTGCCGATGTTGGCTGCTCTCATTCAGGCTCAAGCGATTGACCGGATGACGGCAGCCATCCAGGCGCAAACCTTGGCGAGCGTTGACGGCCCGAGCACGGCGGACCTTGAGGCCGACGACATACCGGAGGACTTATGACCACCGGCCCCAGGAATGCCTTGGCGTGCGCGCGGCGACACTGGTACGTGTCGCCGCTGCCGCCCGGTAAGAAGTTCGCGCCGCTTGTTGGGTATGAGGCCCGGCAAGCATCAGCCATCAGCATAGACCCGGCGCAAATCATGCGCTGGTACGGTGCATACAGCCGCCCGCCGAATTGGGCCATCATTCCCGGCCCGTCCGGCTTGCTGCCGCTCGATATGGATGTGAGAGACGGCAAGGGCGGCTTGGAGTCGCTAGACGCGCTGACGGACCAATATGGCCCGCTGCCTGACACGTTCACGGTGGCGACGCCTTCCGGTGGTCGGCACTTCTATTTCCAGGGGCACCACAGGCGGCACATCGGGTTCCGACCGGGCCTTGACTGCCCGGCATATCTGGTCGCGCCCGGCTGCGCACTCGACGCGGGCGGCGTGTATCAGGTCATCAACAACGTGCCGCTGGCTGATGCGCCCAACTGGCTCGCCATGGTGATCGGGGAAAAGTCAGCCGCACCGGCTGTTGAACAAGTCCCGGCTATCGAATTGGACCAGCCTGCCATCATCTCACGGGCAATCGACTATTTGCAGCACGACGCCAAGCCATCCATTGAAGGGAAGGGCGGGGAGTACAGGCTGCTGTGCGTTGCTGGCGTCTTGAAGGACATGGGCATCAGCATGGAAACCGCAATCGACTTGCTGATGGACCACTACAACGAGCGGTGCGATCCGCCATGGGGCATCGGTGACGAATACGAGGACGCCGACAGGTTGGACGTGAAAGTCAGAAATGCTTGGCTGTACCTGCATCAGACACAGCCGGGCGGGAACACACCGGAAGTCGCGTTCGCTGACTTCGATCCTGTGGAGGACGCCAAGGATTGCGAACGCATGGCGAAGCTGCACCACGACACCATACGACGGCAGTACAGAGCCGCCGCGCGAATACCGGACGAGGACAGACAGTCATGAGCGAAGAACAAAAGCCGCAGCTACCGGCGACGGCCAAGCCCGAGCACTTCTATTGGATCATGGCCGAAAACAAATTCCTATATCTGCCAACTCGCTCGCTGTTCGAACGTACTGCCGTCATTCGACAGCTTGGCGGCTTGGCGGCGAAGGCCATCGAGAAGGAAAAGGTTTGCTCCAATCTGTATTGGGCACCGGGCCGCCCGACGTTCATGGAAAACGTGGCCGTTATCGACGGCGCGCTGTTCGACTACCCCGGCAACAATCTGTTGAACTTGTATCGCAAGTCCAAGCCGACAGAGGGCGACCCAGCCGGTGCGTACTTCTGGCGCGACTTGGGCCAGTTCCTTTTCGGTGAGGACTTCAAGCGGCTGGAACAGTGCTTAGCGTTCAAGCTGCAATTCCCGCACAAGAAGATCAATCACGCCATTCTGTTAGGTTCCAACAATCAAGGCATCGGCAAAGACAGCTTGCTTGCGCCTATCAAAGTTGGCATCGGATCGCACAACTTCGGCGACGTTACCGCCAGCAACGCAGTTGAATGGACAACACGCGGCTTCACGGCACCGATACTGCGCAAGGTCATCACGCGCATTTCGGAGGTTCACGACCTTGGACCGGGCCGCTTCAAGTTCTACGACATGACCAAAGATTGGGCCGCTGCACCACCTGAGACGTTGCTGATCGCCGATAAGAACGTGAAGGCGTACAGCATCGAAAACGTAGTGCTCCCGATCTACTCGTCCAATCACAAGACAGACGGGCTGTTCATTCCGCCTGACGACCGGCGCATCGACGCTCTTTGGTCCAACTGCGTGCCCGCCGACTTCCAGCAAGATCGGTGGCGCAACTATTGGGAGTTCTTCGGCTACGACATTGTGCCGAATGATTTGGCTAAGGACGAGTTCTGGCAGGGCTGGTACAAGCATCTGGCAAAGGGTGGCGCGGAGGACGTGGTTGCCTATCTGATGCAGCCATCGGTGCTTGAAGGATTTAGCCCCGGTGCGACGCCGGTACATTCTGCGGCGTGGCATGAAATCGTTGCAGCCAACCGTAACCCGCAAGACGCCGAGCTAATGGACGTGCTGGATGCCATGGGCGAGTCGGACGAGCCACCCGACTTCTCCAAGCCGCTAGGCGATGCCCGACCGGACGCTGTGACCATTCCTGAGATTACAAGGCACCCACGGTGCGGCAAGGGGCTTGCCGCTTACTTCGCGGACCCCAAGCACAGCCGCGCATGGGCGCATCGGCTTGAGGCCGCCGGTTATGTATCGGTGCGCAATCCTGACGTACAGGATGGCTCATGGAAGATCGGGCCGCGCCGACGCATGATCTATGCTAGGAGTGAGCTTACACCGGCACAGGCACAACAGGCAGCGCGCGACCTGATCGAGCGTGAGTCGAAGTTGACGACGCAACGGACGACACAGGTGGCACAGACACTACAGGAGGCCTTCGGTGACTAAGGTTGATTGCAGCGGGGCCATCCTTCGCGGTGCGCTCGCCAAAGCGCAAGCGCGCAAGACGATTGACGATAACCCCTACGCCAACATGCCGGGCACGTTCGTGCTGCACAAGACGTGGCGATACGGGTATGAGCACTCGGAAGAAGTCATTGCCGAATGGGAGAACAAGTCGCCGTCGCCTGAGTATCGGGCACAGGTGAATGCCTATTTGGCGCAGCGGCAGGCGGCAGGCCGGTGATCCCCCTTCGTCGGGGGTGTCGGTGGTCTGTATTCCCTCCCCCTTCCCCTATTCAACTAACGTGTAGGAGGGATAGTAGACCACCGATACCACCGACACCCCCAACCGGACGGGCTCTGTCGTCGCAGCAGATGGCAGCTTGATCGGCTGTCCGGTCATCGGTGAAATCGCCACTCGTCCTAATCCGTCACACCGGCATCAGCGCGCATAACATGGACAACCTTATTGACGCCCCAGCGGCTATTGAAACCATTGAAGAATTCGCGGTTTTTGCGGGGGGTCTGACTGTCTTGCGTCCTCCGTTCGAGCTTCGGGACGTTCTGTTGATTTTGTTCGATTTTTTGGCCGCGTTAACTACTCTTGCGCACCTCACGCGCGCGCGAAGCACAACCCTGCGCCCGGGCCAACCGCCGCTTCCCCGGCTCATGAAATGGTCCTATACAACGAACGAGAGTTGGCCAATGTAAAAGCACTTTACGAGTGCATTCGGGCAATGCAAAACTGCAGGAGATTAGACCAACACTAAGTAGGTGTTTCCGGGGCGACTCCACCGTGCAGGACCTTCGAAAGCTGATAGATGACGTTCAGAAGCTCGGCGAGACAAGCCGGGATAATGAGATTGTATTTCTGAATTCTGTACTGACTAGCGTCGTTGGGGCCGGATTCTCGTCGGCTCGATTCTATGAAATCGTGCGGGACCCCATTGAAGGAGCGGATGTATTGGTACTCCGCGCGTACTGCTATTCTAATTCCAAGATCAAACCGCCTGTCGGACTGCGAATCCCCCTCCACTTCTCGACTTTAGGATCATCGGGGTTGAGCCGAGATATTGTCCTTGGCGACGCAGAACACAGCCCACCCAGCGCGAAGGATTGGATCAAACAACTTCATCTTGAAAAAGATCGTTGGGCAGACGTGCCAATACGCGACTTCCAAGGCAAGCTATATGGCCTGCTCGCCTTTTCTATGCCTAATAGCTATGAGTTTTCAGAAGATGAAGAACTTGACCTTAAGCAAGTTAGAAATGCGGTTTCCCAATTCGAAACAAACTTCCGCCTTAGACAATTATTGAAGCTACGAAACTCCATCACGGAATTCTTTCATAAACACGAATTTTCATCCATCCGCCCTGATCAAATCGCTGAGCTTGCTACTAGGGTGATCCTTCCTACCATCGCCGGACAGGCCTGCGCGGTCTTTCGATATGAGTGGCCGACGCGTCGCCTCTATAAAGCAGCCGAAGAGCTGAACGGGTCCCCGAACCCCGAAAAGGGCATTTTAGAATCGTACTACTCGGGCCAACACTTGACCGGGCGCGCCTGGGAACAGGAGAGCTTGAGGCATATTCCAAATTTCGACAGCTTCAGCAAGGCGCATCCTGACCTCGTTTCCAAAGAAAGTCTCGATTTTCATGCAAAGGCTCTGGGAGGAATCCACTCGGTTTTGTATGAACCAATCGGGAAAAGACATCTGCGCTTCTTTGTACGCATCATAAACCGAAATGAAAATCCTGCACTCCCGCTCAATTATACTCATAGAGATATGCTTACTCACGTTTGTGAGGAGCTGACCGAGTTTACCGACGAAGCTGCAAACAGAAGCATCATCAAAGATTTCGAACGAGTCGCAACTTCAGGTATTCGTCACATCACCGATTACAGCGACCCACTTAAATCTTGCTGTGAGGCACTGGAAAATATTGGCTTTGGAAATTGTGCAATTTTCTATCTAGGGAAAGCGTCACCTCAATTCGAACTTATCCACTGCGGTGACAAGCGCCTGGAGCGTTCGCTGCCTTCAAAACTTTTTGTCGCAAGCGAAAGCTTATTCCTCACGAGAGCAAGCCAAACTATCGGCATCAGAATCAGCCGCATCACCGATCATCGCGCCGAATCAAATGACCCCATTTTGAATGCTCTTCGGGCCGCCGACGCGACTGCGGTGATTTCGGTATGCTCGACCGGTGAAAGCGGCTCTATTGTGGCCCTGCGTTGCTCCTACGATAGCCGCTCCAAACTTTCATCCACAACGAAGCTGTTCGAAGATTCATCCGACAGCGACGTGTTTGTAGGGATGCTTTCAATGTTAGCTGGCGTGATTGAGGGCTCCCGCTCCAACGTGTCCGCAGACTTTGCTGAAACGCTGGTCGCGCATTTCGGTCACGAGGTCGCAACGCCTATTGCGACGATGCAATCCAAGTCTATAGCCGCGGTAAACAGGGCAATTAAGGTTCTGAGAGACACCGAATTAGGGGAAGAGAACGTTCCGAAGCTTGAGCAAGCCAAGGAAGCGATTAACAATCAAAGCCATCGCATAACTCATCAAATGATTTCCGCAATTGCGCTGGCTGAGAAATCTTCTGGATCAATGGACGTTAAGTTCGATCCCTTTTCGTGGAACAGCATAGTTGATGAAGCTTGGGAGGAAGCAGTCGAGTGGAGAAATGGCATGGAAGGCCGCGCCGCTTTTCGACAATTAAATTTGGTCAAAAACGACGCTATAAAGACTCTGAGATCAATTGGCGATCGCGACTTGGTGCATGGGATACTTTCCAATCTTTTTAAAAATGCCGTCAAGTATTCTCTTCCCCGCTTCGGAGACCAGCCGATTGAAGTTAAAATAATTGGCCAGCCACAAAGTGCTTTAGATATAATTCAAATTGAAAATTGGGGAATTGGAATTCCCGAGGATAAATGGGAGATAATTTTCGAAAAATTCATCAGAGTAGAACGGATAGACCGTATTCGGGCGATTCGCGGCATGGGGCTTGGTCTATTTATTTCCCGCTTGTATGCGCAGGCTCACAGCGGCCATTTGTTTTGCCGTTTTAGTCGCCCCACGCTGGATGATGCCGCTAGAACAAGAGACCTTGAGGGATTCGAAACCGCATTTGAACTGAGGCTCCCAAAGGATCAGCTGAGAGGCCCGCAGAAAATCAAAGTTAAGGGAAAGTGACAATGGATAGCGCGATCACGGACATCCTTGCAATCGACGATGACGAGGACACGATTGAGGGCCTCCTTTCCGAATTTGACTTGCTAGGGTACTCGTTCGAAATTGCAAGAACCTTGATCGAAGCCAAGAACAAGCTTCAGCATAACAAATACAAGATCCTTCTCGTTGACTTAAGAATGAAGTCTGAACAGGACGGCTCAATCAAGGATGACGGAGGCCTCGAACTAATAAGAAAGCTCAGAAAAGGCAAACTAGGTGCCGTCAATCAGAATGCGAGCTATGTGATCATTTCCGCGCAGCAATTTCTGCTCGATCGACTCGAAGCAAAGATCAGCAATGAAGAATTGGCGAACATCCGAGAGGGTCGGCTTGCCAAATTTTCGAAAGGGGACTCTTTAAATTCCTTAGTTCAAAGGGTGGCTACAGTACTCAGTCACCCCGAGAGGCAATAGCTGAATATCAGTCATGTCGAAGGTATTTATCGCCTACGGTAGCGATCATACCGCACGCGACGCCGTCTCCGATTTGCTCAAGAGCTTCGGATTGCATCCAGTAATTTTCTCGAAAACTCCGGATCACACGAAGGCAGTTATTGAGAAATTTGAACACTCTGCCAGACAATGCGAGTTTGCGATTATAATTTTGAATCCAGACGACAAAAGGATATTTGGAAAGACGAAAAAGACCGTGCAGCGTGCGCGTCAGAACGTTATTTTTGAGATGGGTTGGTTTTTCGGACGCTTAGATCGAAGAAAGACCTTACTGCTTCGGAAGGGAACGCTCGAACTCCCAAGCGATATCAGAGGGGTCTTGTACAAACAATATAAAAAAACTCCGCTAGAATTGAAGGGCGAAATCGCGAGCGCGCTAAAGGCAGGGGGCATTCGTCTCGGTCGAAGGAGGTAGTTTTGATTTCCGAACTCGCGTTGGCCTTAGTTGTCGCTGCAGCAGCTTCCTTGTTGTTCGGCCAAATCTGCGTTCGTCTGCATGAAGCAACGCAAAGCAAGCGCTATGCGGCCCAACGGCGCAGGCGTCAGGAGATATTCGCGCGGCTGCAGGATCGATTTAAATTGCCACCCTACCAACCCTATGCGCGAGCCGACGGACTTCTCGATCTTGTGGCGTCTGCTCATCTCACCTCAATAGCCGCACAACGCAGATACCAGCGCCAGATTGTTCGATCGTCAGCTTCTCTCGCGCTCGCCTTTGTCGCTCTGGCCGCTAGTGTTACGTTGGCCCATAATTTTCCGACCGTCAAAAAGGTGCTTACATCCATAGATTTGATCGCTCTTATCTTTGTCTTATACCATTTCGTAACAGCGCGACGATCATTGTCGCTTTGGATCGATAGCAGGGTCCGCACGGAACTGTTGCGTCAATATGTTTTTCTGTCCGTATTATTTCCGTCGGCACCCGAATTCAGCGCCGCTCTCGACTTGACCAGCTCGTTTGAGAAGGAGCAAGAACGAATTGATCGCGAGATCATCAACCCGCTGAGAGGGAATCTCGCTGAGGCGATCCGCATTTTTTGGAAGCTTCGTTACAAAACCATACATCGCATTTCAACCGAAACTCACGACCTAAACCCAAATCTGCTGCGATTGTATTTCAATGATAGATGCTTAAAGCAGGTGGCGTGGTTTTCAGCATCGCGAGAAAGAGTGAACCGCATTGACGAAAATCGCGTTCTATTATTGAAGGTTCTTTACGGAACATCAATCGTTCTCGCGTCGGCCAAACTCATATCTTTATATGCGCCCCTCCAACTCGATTTGCCGCTGGTTGAAATGCTGGCGCTTGCCCTTTTGATCACTACCGGTGGCGCAGCTGCCCTTACGGCATTTTACGTTGGGCAAAATGCTAGAAGCTTGATCCACCGCTATCACGCCCAGGAGCTTGACGCGATGCAGTGGGTGAATGACTTCGATGCTTCTTACCGAAACGACTTAATGGTGGTAATGAACGGAGACACTTTTCGCGCCAACAATGAAATGCGTACGGCGATTCTTCACTTTGAAGGTTTGATGATCAAGGAACTTACCGATTGGGTAGATATTTCGGAACACGATTCGATCGAGTTGGGGCCTTGAAATGGCGCACGTGATTTCTGTCTTTGCAATAACCGTTTGCCATCGACGGCCTTCAGGGCCTGATAGTGCCGAACTACCCATATATTCGGGTTTGGCGGACATCGGGTGCGGGCAGAACGCCTTCAAGGTGTGGTGGTCGATACAGCGTGGCCAGCCATCGTAGAGGGCGCTACAGGCCGCCTGGAAGGCCCGACGGGGTAGCTGAGCTTCACGGGTGCTTCTGGTGCGCGGGTCGGACTTATTCGCTAGGTGCGGCAACCATCCTCGGTTTCGTCTCGTTCTGACGGCACTGGTTCGGTATCCCTGACGACGTGATCGACTATGTGCGCGAGGCCTTTGCGGAATGGATGGCCCATCCTCGACGCTGAGGTCCTCCCAACCGGCTAATCGTTCCTCTTCAATGCCAAGTTTCTGCGCTGCTTCCGCCACCGTGAACCCAGCAGAGTCCCGCGCCCACGAAATGAGGGCCGGATTTATGATCGCTTTGACCCTTGCTGGCATCGCATAAGCCTACCGCACCCTGAATCTTAGACAATCGAATCCGTCTTGCATACCGCGCCCCGTGACTGCAAACGCACGGGCGGCAAAATCATCAATCTAATCAACGCTTGTTCGTGCTCGTCACAGGCACGTGCCGACGCCACGGGGCGAGGCTCTTAAGGTTTGCGAAGGAATGTCTCCGACGTGCGGGCAGCGCGCGTCGCCTGCACTCTGCTTACGAACCTCCAGACTATTCAGTCGGCAGTGCCGCTCCGATGCCGCTGGTCCCGCGTGGCTCATCACGAACCAAGCTCGAAAGGGGATGTGGTCGGGCTCAATGATGTATTTGCAAAAATCGAGCGTCACGCTTTTCAACATATGGCCGTAGCCCAGCCGCACGCAGACGACGGCGTGACCGCTTTCGTGGATTGCATCAGCGAGCATCAGTCCGTTTTTCCCATGGCACGCGAGCGGGGCGTTCTCAACATAGGGAGCGCCCCGCAACTTCCTAGTCACTCACTGACTCAGTCGCAGCCTGCTCGACTGGATCGGCGCTGCCGCCCAGGTATTCGCGCTCTTTCTTAGCTCGTTAACGGTACGGAAAATTCGCTTTGAGCGCCTCTGGTCAACCGGCGTGGCGCTAGCGATGTATACCACAGCGTGAAGTGCGGTCCCGGTGGGGCCGCCCCTTGAAGATAGCGGCGCAACGGGTTGAAGCGCGCCGCAGGCCAGAACGCCCGCAGACCTTCTGCCGGAATACGGTACCGACCCAAAAGGACCAGCACGCGGCGGCGGCCATGTGGTCGCTGCAACAGAATAGCGGAAGGAGGGCGCTGCCAATCCGCTTGCGAACTATCTCCGCAGATCGTGCAGCGTCCATGCCTAAAACCATGTTTACCGTGTGTTTCCTCGCAGCGCTGATCGCCGCCTATGCGGCCTACCTTGCATTCAACGGCATAGACCCCAGCAAAGGCTGAGGAATGACGCGCCTCGACACTCTCGCCGGGTCGCATCGCGGTCGCCGTCGTTCATGCTTGGTTTGTTGTCTGGGGCGAGATGGAGTCCCCTTTGTCCGAGTCCCAGAGATTGAAATCTAAAGTGAAGCATAACGTGTTCACGATGGAGATGAGCGACCTCCCCAACATGGTCGATGCCGTGTTCGACGGCCACCACAAGAGGCCTGGATGGGTACACATGTTCGCCAACGCCAAGGGCTGCGATTACGTCGATGGTCTGTTCCCGCACGCGGACATTGACTGGCGCGAACTGCCGCCGGGCTTCCCGGTCGGTTGGCGCAGTATGCAGGTGGACTTGCCGGGAGTGGTCTCAGCAACAACAACAAACTTGCCGCTTGAGGTCATACCGGCTGGAGGTACTATCGACGACTGCAGCCCCGACCAACTTGCATTGCTCCTCGCCTTTGGCGTGAGGCGTGATGGCGGTCGGGCGGCAATCCTCCGCTATGACAACGGCGCGGTGAGCGTGGAGCTTTTCATCCCGCGAGAAAATTGATGGTCTTCTTTGATCCGGCGTCGATGATCGGCATGAGGTACGGGGTCGGTCCTGAAAGACGGGGGCCTTTCGGAAACGGCGATCTGGCCTATGCTCTCCGCTCACTCCGCATTCCCAGAAAAAGAAATTTTACCCCAAAAATGAGGCGACCAATTTTAAAAAATAGAAAAAGCGATTCCGAAAAAAAAGATCGTCCCCGCGCCCCCGACAGTTCGGTGCGCTTCGGACGACCGGACGGCGTTGAAACGAGACCCTAGCCTCATAGGCGCGTCATCCTCGTCATTCTCGCTTGCATGATCGCAGGGTGGCTCACTGAGCGTTCCCGCTTCGCACGGCCCGGCTGCGATTGCCCCAAGCGCTCCTCAATCTGAGGGCGTGCCCTACAAGGGCGGCTAAAAGTGCATTTTTCTTGGATTTTTGAGGGTTTTTGCATCCGATTAGATACAGGAAGCACACCGATTAGACACAGGAAATGGGCCTCGGGTAAGGCGCACCGACATGCGCGAGCACGGTTAGAACGCTCGCGATCTAAATCGCGCGGAACGTCGGAGCCTCTCGCGCCCGCGCGGTCGGCATTGATAAGCCAATTGCCTTTGGATCACTCTCTCCTAGGTCTTCCGCCTCGGTCCATCAGGTAGCGGTCAAGAACGCGACGATGGAACCGATCTCGGTCCTTGGCATACTGTGTCGGATAGTTATCAATACAAGCGTCTCTGACGCGCTCGCCAAGTTCCCCGGCCAGCAATTCGTTTACACCTGCAAGATATTCAGCGTAGGTTCGCGGTGATCGCCGTTGCAGCGTGCGTTTGAGGCCTTTGCGGGCCTGTGTGTCCCAAGCATTGAAAGCATGTGGCGCGAGAAAAGCCGCAATCTTGGAAAGAGCCGACCGCAGCCCGCGTTGCCCTTGATGGGTTCCGAATTGCGCGCGCAGTATAGAATTCTGCTCGTCAATCTTTGACCCAGTCGTGTCGTCAAGTAATGTCGTCAATTGAAACTGTGGACTGCAAAGCAGATTCCGCAACTGCTCGCTTGTACCGCTTCGAATGGTGCGGCCGACACTGTAGATTATGAGGAAGCTCTCAAATTTTGTGTCGTCCACCAGCAGCGGATTATCACGGGGAACCCCGGAGTGCTCGTATACATTTTTCCAATCCAGCCAGTTCTCCGTCGCCTTTTTAACTAGGAATTGCCAATCTGGCGTTGTCATTTCAGATTCAGCCCAAAGCCGGACACTCCCGGCGCAATCAATTTAGCGAGGCCCTTCTTACTACCCTCTCGGCTCTTTTGACTTCAAAATCAGCCGCGGCAAAGTCGCGGACCACACTCGCTAGTATTTGGGAGCGGTGTGGCATCGGAACTGGTCTGTCGCCTTGGGAGAGGGACTCGACATGTGTAAGTTCTCCGTGGGTTTTGTCGAACACAGTGAGAACAAGCGCAGATACCTCACCCGACCATTTGAAGAAGTAAGCCGTTCGCCAACTCGGGCTTAAGACGCTCCGAACCCAAAAGTTGTCCAGCGGAATACCCATTTCTTGGTGCTCATTCACGAGGTCCTCGAATGACGCAACTGGGACCAGAAAATCTGTTCCTTTTATCGGGGGTGCGGGAAAGGGAAGAGATTGAGCACGCCACCATTCTTGATCCACGGTAGCGCGCTCCCAGGTCTCATCGCTGTGAATGTCACCATGCAACCGCTGCTCATCAGTTGTGGCATAAGCACGTCCCCCAACGGCGGGCTTATCCTGCTGCAGCTGCGCCCGCGCGGCGAGCGGCCACGCGACCCCCGCGCTGGCAAGCGCAGATATGAATTTCCGCCGTCCGATGGGTTTGCGTCGCTTCATATCAGGTTCCTCCAAGTCGAGAATTTACAGTTTGGCAGCGCGTTACAATGATTTGATCGCGTTCCAGCCTTTATCATTCAAATAGGCTGCCAGATCGCGGTCAGGATCAACAAAGGTTCCTTTGGCGATCGCCTCTTTTTCCTGCTTCTGTAGTCCTCTAGTCAGCCAGCACTTCTCGCGTTCTGTTACCCAAATGTAGGTTTGAATTGTCGCGTTCTGTGAGCGCGCTCTAAGTGCATCAAGCCTTTTACTCAACTCAGCTGGCTTGATTATCACATAGTCGTAGGTTCGCTTTGCGAAACCCGCGAGGACGAAAATCCATAGATCAGCTGTTGAGCCAATTATCTTGTTCGGGTTCAGGTTGAACCAAGCGCAGGCGCGAAGCCCTTTTTGGATTGATGGTGGTTCTTTCATCATTGGGAGAAAGTCTCTGGAGAATTTCACCTGCAAGGTAATTGTGTTGGTATTTCCTTGATTCGTGACAAGAAGATCAATACCAGTGTCCTTCGCTGGCAGCCAGACGCTCTTCTTAAACTCTCGCTCAATATGTTCGCCAACTAAAAATTCGCCAGCGTGTATCGTAAAAATCGAACGCATTTAAGATTTCTCCCCATTCCTAATTGTTACGTGAGTGCGCCGGGGCTTTTCATTTCAGATCGAGCCTATCTTGAATCTCCGAGCGGAAGAACGTTGGCTGCGCGTCAAAAGCAATGCGCTCCATTAGTCTCGATGTAGCCACTTCCTTTTCAATGAGGCGGAAAAAGTAGTCGCCAAGCTCCGCCTCTTTGTTGTTCTTCAATGGAGCAAAGAAGTCGAGAGCTTCATTGTGAATGAAAAACCTATGAGGCACGACGGCCTCGTGAGCGACCACGACTCCGTAACGGAGATATGGATAGACCTGTTTGTGCTTGCGGGCCTTGGCGCTATACGTCAGTACGTCATGGGTGCTTATACTAGCTTTGAATTCCAGGACGACCCTAGGCAACTCAATACCGTCAGCCGTCGTCTCGATCACGCACAGGTCGGTTTGGAAAGCGGAGTCACCACGCGTGGGCTTTTTGAACTTTTTAGCTTCAACGGTCGTCTCAAGTTTGTTGTTGAGGGTTATCTGATAAAGAAGCACTCTACCTTGCTCAATAAACAGGGGAGACGGCAAGACCCGTTTTCGGACTGCATCGAGCACCTGCCTAACGAACTTGCTTTCCTCAGCCATCTAAGACTGCCCTCCGCGCTTAGTGCACCACTCGCGCAAGGCGTGGTCAATGGTCTTAGCAACCTCGCAAAAACACCTTAATATTAGCTATAGCTTGATCCCGAGGCCACTGACTGACGACACGCCACTAGTCGCGCGCTCGATCTAATTGAGGAAGATGCGTCCGCGCGCCAATGGAGGTAGACCATGATCGAGCACGGCGAGTGTATCTCGCGTGCGCGCGCCGGTTACTGTTCTCGTCCTAGACTTCCACTTGGAGTAGCGACATGGAAGAAAGCGAGGTCTTAAGGCAGTTTCGCCAGATCATTGACGGGGTCAAGGAGAGGAAGATTTCTCCACAACAGGCGCGGGCGCGTCTTTATGAACTGGCGGGCGAACTGGAAATGGACCAGTGGCGTATAATCGACGACTTGCGCACGCATGCGCCGGACGATGAGAGGAACTGGCGCGTGCAATTGCCGGGCTGATGGAAGCGGAACTACGGAAAGGGTCCGGCAATGGATAGCGTAGCATCGAATATCCAAGCGGCTCCCGCCACAACAACGCACGATGGCCGGAAGAATATGAGGGTGGCCGCTGATGGGCGCACTCGTAATCCTGCTAGTTCTCGTTCCGTGGCTAATCGCACGCGACCGTAAGCCGCTCAGGAGTTATCTGGAATGACTTCTGATAAAGCTGGACCTGCTCGGCAGATTGGCTTTCGCCGTAGCACGTAGCGGCTGCTTGCGGATAAGCTCGAATCTGTATTGCTTCTGCGGGGATCGTCAGCAATGTCGGCTTGAGGTCAAAGACCTAATAAACATATTGGCTAAAAGTTCAACCTTTATCGAGCCGCCCATTAACCTGCGCTCTCGCGTTTCATAACTCTGCGAGGTTGCTCTGCTACCGTGGCGCAATTTCCGCGACAGGATAGGTGCGACCGATGGATCATGTGAGGGAAGGCCAACACCGGCAATTCTACAAGGCAGCAAATGATCTTTTTGATGCGCTCAAATCAGCAGTCGCGAGAAAGGGCACATGCAACGCCTTTGACGCACCCGACCATGTTAAGGTCGTGGACCTAGCCCAGAAGGTGGTCGATGTTGATGACAGGCGACAAAAGCGCCAAGCCTTAGCAATCATAGATGAAGCGAGCGCATGCGTCACAAAACATAACCTTGATGGGCAATTCCAGCGCACAGTCAAAGCGCTCGAAAAGATCGCGAGCAACAACCCTGGCCCATCCGAAGATGCTGAGATTGTGAGGCTCGCTCGGAAGATGATCGCTATCAATAAGTCTAAGATCGACAAGCCATGATGGGAAGATTTAAAACGCTTGGAGCCGTGCTCTTAGTCGCGTTCGGTATCCACCTGCTCTACGTGGCGTCCTTTGCGCTGCAAGTGTACTATGACAAAGACCTTGGAGTTGCCCTCGCCCGAGCGACGACAATCACTGTCGCGCTGACAGTCGTTCGCCTTTGGCAAATCCGCGACCGCACCAAGCCGTTGTATGAACCGTGGCGATGCGTTGAAAAGAAGCCAGAGCGGAGGGTTATAGTGCTACTCGTTGTCGCGTTGATCGCCGTATCTGGCGTCGCGATCCATTTCGTTAGCCAACGGCCAGTAAATCCTTTCGACAAATTCGACACCGCTCCAGATGTCCTCCCAGGAGATTTTTTCGACCATTGCGGACCCGGATATTACAAGCCTTGTTAGCCTCTGACCGGCGCTAAGCCTCAAATAGCTCGATCATGCGCTTAGAGATATCACGTTGAGCACGGCGCATCGCCGATCCAGACGAGTTTATGGTCGGGACCGGACCATGGCACGAGCGCAGGCACAAAATCCTCGAAAGGGTATGGCCCGTCAGTATCCTGTCGCGCCCGATTCCGCGAAAAAGAAAAGCGCTGGGGACTCTCTGTCAGGAAAAAACCTAATATTTTGGACTCACCGTCAAGGAAGCCGCAAGTTTGTTGGTGCATCGTGGAGAGGGACCGGGAGCAGCGAACGTGACGTGATATGAACGTTCCCCTTCGACAGCGCGGCGGCAAGCGCAATACCTCTGACGCTATAATGTCCCAGCGGTTCCTATCGAAGAAGGACAGCCTTGACGATTTCCCGACACCGCCATGGGCCTCGCGCGCCTTGTGCGAGTATATCATCCGCCCGGAGAATTGTGTCGGTCGAACGTGCTTAGAGCCTGCCGCCGGTCGCGGCTATATGTCAGAGCCGCTCGCCGAGTTCTTTACGGGCGGTGTGACGAGCACTGATATAGCGGATTACGGCTACCCATTGGAGACTACGGAGAACTTTGTCGGCAAGAAGCGGGTGTTCCCCGCCGAGTCATTCGATTGGGTCATTACGAATCCGCCGTTCAATCTGCTCACGGAGTTCGTGGAGCGTGGACTCTACACCGCCCGCACTGGCACTGCGATGCTCATGCGGACGGTCGTTCTGGAAGGGCAGCGCAGATATAAAAAGCTTTTTCAGGATAACCCCCCTTGGGTCGTCGCGCCGTTCGTGGAACGTGTGCCGATCCACCATGGCCGTGTCGATCCGAAAGGCTCGTCAGCTACATCCTATTCGTGGTTCGTCTGGTGGAAGGACGCCGCGACGCGCCCGGCTATCGCACTGCCTTGGGCTTACAATGTGTGGATTCCGCCATGCAGGCGCGACCTGGAACAGCCGCAGGACTACACCGCCGATCCGAAAGACTGGAGAGGCGCGCAATCCGCCCTTTAAGCCGACAGCGTAGCGCCGCGCATACGGTACGCGCGCCTATACGGTATGTGGGCGCTTTTGTCGCGCCCGCGCCGTGCATCTTAACCGTGTTTGTTGGTTGACACACCCCCTTAGCGCCCGTGGTACAGCCA
>JBAUYV010000216.1:0-24303 GCA_049584975.1 Xanthobacteraceae bacterium
GTCCCGGTCAACGACCGTGTCCGGCTTCCGTGGCGGTGGCCCGCAATGCCTGCTCTTCCTTCATTGCCGGCCATCTGGCTTCGACTGTAACGCGGGCGGCCAAGCACAGTGTCGAGTTCGCCGCGGAGCATCTCTTCGATGAACTCACGCGCCCGAGCACGCACTTCGGTCTCCAATGGATCAAACCAGTTGTCGAAAAGATCAACAGCCATCTCGGATGCTGGCTGCAAAGAATCAGGCTTCGTGGTAACGATCGTCATGGCGTGGTCTCCTATCTGACGCTCCAACGTCAGATGATTCGAGGTTGAACACCCCGGAGACTACTCCACCCTCAATTCCCACCAACCTCGCGACGCCACGGCAAAGAGTACGAAATCTTCGAAAAGACTGAAGCCGAACGCGAGATAGGTGAGTATGTCGTGCCGATCCTTGTACGGCCGATCGAAAAGCAAGAAAAGTATTTCAGCGCGGGACAGAAGGATGTCTATGAGCGTGTCAAGTCCCGCCAATACCAGACGGCGATCGCGACAGAGTTCATGAAGCTGAGCGAAGCCGAACGTACCGCGTTCATCGATAAGATCGCAGACGACATCGAAGGGATGATAGAACGGCGGCGCGTGTTGTCTGCTGGGGTCGATACAGCAAACCAGCCAGTCGTTCGTGCTCGAAGGGCGAAAGAACTCGATCCCAAAGCGCAGGATTACGAGAAGGTAGACTTTGTCACCGATGGAGAGGTCGTCCTGAATCGACCCACCAATCATGCACAGCGCGATGTTCTCGCACATGTGGGGTTTATCGAACGGCTCTATGTCCAAGGCAAGCGCGGCCGTGTCGAGTTTGGGGTGCGGCGCGCGTTCGTATCGATCAGCAACCATGGAACTGGGAGCATATCAAGGATCGACGAACTGAAGGCGGGAGGCGATCGAAAAACTTATTATTACACGATTCTACACGGAGCGCCCAACGCGGTCACTGTATGCATGGACCCTCCCGCGGTCAAATCCTCGCTTGCGGAGTTGCCGCTGCCGCCAGCCAAAGACGAAAACTATTTATCGAGAATTGCCATCGCTTCGGCTGATGTTAACGCTGGAGAGATTGAGGCGGAACTTGGCGTTTCGTTGAATGCTGAGGGACTCTATTTGGTCGACGGGTATGATCTGTCGCCGCGCACAGAAGCAGCCATCAAAGCAATCATGGACGTGGCCAAAGCCAAAGTCGTGGCCACCAACAACCAGACGCTCGACGCAACCGGCCAGTTCCGACGCACCCTTCCCGTTCGCGAGCGACCATGACCGGCGGTGGCGACGTCACCCCGCAATCTCTTGCCGATATCCTTGACCGGCTCCTGGAGTGCGCGGCAAAGAATGAGCCGCGTTCGTTCCGGGCACTGGTCCAAGCGGCAGCTCTCGATCCCGCCCGGGATTTCGTCGGCGCCTCGCTCCGCGGCATAGATTTTCGCGACGAAGATCTGCGCGGCTTCGACTTCTCTAAGGCAGACCTCACAGGCGCTGATTTTCGCCGTGCTAATGTAACAGGTGTGTCATTCGATGGCGCAGAGCTAAGAGGTGCCATCGGTCTCCCGGACATCGTTCAACTCGCCGCAGACGTGATACTGCAGCAGCCAACCGGCTCAGATTTTGACGACGCCTTGGCGGACGGACCCGGCTTATCTTCAGGATACTTGAAACAGGCAGGATCCCGGCGTTTCCTCAAGAGGTTTGTGGACTATATCAGCGACCAGATCGTCGCGTACCTGTCCCGGCCACTGGCGCGCTATGAGCCGTTATTCGCGCCCGACCCTGCGGTTGTTCGCAAGGCGCTCAAGCCCGGCGATATTCTCCTGATCGAGGGCAACACCCGGCTGAGCGCCACCATCAAGCACTTGACGCAATCGACGTGGTCGCACGCTACGCTCTGCGTAGGGGAGCGGCCTGGGGATAATGCGCCGAGCGGCGAGCCCAACATTCTGTTGGAGGCCGACATCGCTACCGGCGTCGTCACCGTTCCACTAACAAAATATGCGAGTTTCCACACTCGAATATGCCGGCCGGTCGGCCTTGACGCGGAAGGTGCGCAGAAGGTCGTCGATTACGCGCTCAAGCGGATCGGACAGCAGTACGACTCCAAACGGATCGTTGATTTGGCGCGCTATCTGTTTCCCTATCCTGAGGTACCGGTCTGGCTTCGCCGCCGCATGCTAACGATCGGCTCCGGCGATCCCACCAAGGCAATAGCGACCACTCTGATCGCGGAGGCTTTCGCGTCGATCCATTATCCGATCCTGCCCGAGCGCGCGTCGATCAACGGCAAGACCTACAGCATCGCGCCGTACGCGCAAAGCGAATTCGACCATATCCGTACGTACGGGATGTATACGCCGCGCGACTTTGACGTGTCGCCGTTTTTTGAGATAGTGAAACCAACGATCTTCTCCGGCTTGGACTCTCACGCCGTGGAACGAGACCATCCGGTAAATACGGCTGTGGAGGTCGAATAGTTGGCAGAATTACCAAGAGCTGCACCACTATGGCACGCTGCGACGTCCTGACAACTCTGCAGTCGCTTAATCTCCCGGGCACCAGATGAGCAAGTGGCGGCGCTCGGCAGCCTCACGAGCTTCGGGGAACTCGAACAACTATCGAACAGACATCCTTAGCTTCACAGCGCTCACGCGCGTCGCGGGCCTTCGCGTGAAGGGGCTTAACCTGAGATTTGCCTTTCGGCGATCCATCAGGCAATTGTTAAGTTGTTCGAGCTGTCGAAAATTTGTTGTTGCTTCATATTTGCGCTCAACGCTTAAGCTTCCGCTTCCGTTGCCCAGTGTCCGCAGCCGCAGCGCGTTGAGGCGGATGAAACCTTCTGCGTCGCGTTGATCGTAGGCGAACCTTGCCTTCCTCAAAAGTCATCAGGTCTTGATCGTAGAGCAAATATTTTCTCTCGCGCGCGACCACGCCGACATTGCCCTTGAAGAGCTTTAGCCGCACGCGGCCGCCGACGTATTGCTGACTCTTGTCGATCGCCGCCTGCAGCATTTCGCGTTCGGGCGAGAACCAGAAACCGTTATAGATCAGCTCCGCGTATTTCGGCAGCAGCTCGTCTTTGAGGTGCGCGGCGCTGCGGTCGAGTGTGATCGATTCGATGCCGCAATGCGCAGCGTATAGGACCGTGCCACCGGGCCTAGACTAAGGCCGCATTACCATCCGAACTATTACGGCGCGTTCGTGCTCGATCTGGACGGTCACAACATCGAAGCTGTTTGGCATTCGCCCGCCTGAGCGCGGCGCACGCTACATCCGCTCGGGAATAGTGATTCCGAGGAGCGACAATCCCAATTCGAGCTGTGTGAGGACGGCACGGCTCAGCGACAGCCATGAGCCGGCGCGTGCCTTGTCGTTCTCGATGAGGATTCGTGAACCGTGATAGAAGTTGTTGTAGGCGCTCGCCAGCAGATACATGTGCTCGGCGAGAATATGCGGCTTGCGCAGTTTCGCCGACCGCTCGACCGTCAAATGGAAACGGTCGAGGTTCAGCGCAATCTGGCGCTCGATGGGCTCGCTGATCTGCACCGGCGCGAATTCGATATTTCCGCTGGCGGCCCTTGAAAGCAGCGATTTGATACGGACGCCCGCATATTGCAGATACGGACCGGTGCGGCCCTCAAATTTCGAAAAGCGGCCGATGTCAAAAACATAGTCGGATTCGCGATCGTGCTGCAGATCGGCGAACTTCAGAGCGCCGAGGCCGACCGTCTCGGCGACCTGTTCACGCTCCGACTCTGTAAGCTCGCTTCCGATTCCGGCTTCCTCGATACGTCTTTGCGCTTCCGCGACAAGCATCTCCATGAGGTCCGCCAGACGCATGACCCCGCCTTCCCGTGTCTTGAACGGCTTGCCATCCAGGCCATTGACCGTGCCAAATGCCAGGTGCTCGAAGTCGATATCCTTGCCGGCGGCGACGGATTTTCGCGCCGCGCGAAACACCTGCTCGAAATGCAGACTTTGTCGGGCGTCGACCACGTAGAGGCATGCGTCCGCGCCAAACTCGTTCACGCGCTCATCGATCGTGGCAATATCGGTCGCGCCGTAACCAAAACCTTCATCTGAATTTCGCAGCATGAGCGGCGGAATCTTGTCGTTTTCATCCTTGGCGACGGGAATAACGATAGCGCCTTCGCTTTCGACGGCGATCCCTTCCGCCATAAGGCGTTTTGTCAGATCAACGAGCCGTCCCTGATAACGGCTCTCGCCGAACCATTGCTCGAAATCGACACCCATTCTTCCATAGTCCCGGCGGATGTCGGCGATGCTGACATCGACGAAATGCTGCCAGAGCGCGCGATAGCCGGGGCGCCCCGCTTGGAGCTCGGCTGTGGCGACCCGGGCAGCTTCCCTCGCCTCGGGATCGTCTTTGCATCTTGCTGACGCTTGCGGATACAAGGTCAGCAAATCCTCCATGGTGAGCGGAGATTCCTTCGGGAAGGGCCCTCTTGCATCGGGATCGAAATACGGCAGGTCAGGGCGCGCTCTTTGCAGCTCCATAATCAGCTGACCCATTTGCAGGCCCCAATCGCCCAAATGGATGTCGCCAATCACTTCATGCCCCTGAAAGCGCAGAATATCTTTCAGAGACTGGCCGATGACGGCGGAACGCAGATGCCCGACGTGCATCGCTTTGGCGGCATTTGGACCGCCGTAATCGATGATGATCTTGCTTGGATGGTCTGTCGGCCGATGCCCGCTCCGCGCGTCGGCAACGAGATCGTTTGTACGCGCCGCGAGTGCGGCGTCGGTCACGACAAAATTGATGAATCCGGGCCCGGCGACCTCTACGGTTGCGAAGTCTGCGAAGTCGATTCGGGTTCGCAAATTGGCCACAACCTGCCGGGCGACCTCACTCGGGTTAGCGCGCGTTTGACGCGCCGCCGCCATAGCCCCGTTGCACTGAAAATCCGCAATCTGCGCCTTCGCCGACACGCCGACTTGGCCAAACTGCGGACTGAGCCCGCAGCTCTCGAAAGCCGCAGCTGTAACAAGCTCGATCCGCTCGAGCAGCGAAAGGTTCGGCTTTTCCGTACGCTCCATAAGGAGTATGGTCCCGGGTCATTTTGCGAGGTCGTTGGCGCAAGGTCTTAACCGCAGCAAGGAGCCGAAGTCCAGAGCTTGAAGCACGGCTTAAACAACGGCTTGGGCGGGCTTTGGCGGGCCTGGACGTAAGGCCGCAGCGTGATGTGCGGGATACCGCAGTTTGGGCTGCCCCTCTACTGTGGTAGGCTGAATTGCCGCGTTAATCGAGGAGAGCTGTGATGTCCCAAATGGAGGAACACTTTTTTTCGGCGGGCTATGTCCTGATCCGAGCAGGCGCACACGACGTGCACTCAGTTCGCGAAGAATTATTGAAAGTCGACGGCGTTCGGATTGCCCACGCTCTCATCGGGCCGGATGATTTGATCTGTTACGTCGAAACCTACGACCCGACACAATTCAGGAAGATGCTGAATCAAGGAATCCGGCGGCTGATTAACGCCGGCCTTGTCGAACACACCGAGACGATGATCATTCTTTCAGATAAGGGGCGCGGCTATTCGGGTGAGGAGAACAAACCCGCTCCCGCGGCGGCGTGGCTATTTTGCGATGTTTCGGTCAATGACCCGGAAACGGTCATCGATGAGCTCCTGACAAAGAAAGGCGTCGTCAACGCACACCCCGTGCTTGGCCGCTATGACATGATCGCTTACGTCGAGGCGACTTCGACCGACGAGCTGATGCGTATCCTGGATGAGGATATCCGGCACGTGAAGGGCATCAAGAGCACCGACACGCGGCTGGTATTGATGAAGATTGCGAAGGATCTGCCGGCCCGCAACCGGGACAAGCAGAGGCCGCTTAACGTGTCAACGACGTAACCTTGTCGCGTCTAGGATCTGGCGAGCGGTTCTCGGCGATAAGGCATCGACAGACAATGCGGCCCACCGCCGTCGGAGGTAAACGAACTCAGATCAACTTCCAGCGGTGAAAATTTCAGGTCTATCAGTTGTTTGACAATGGTTGCGTTTTCCGAATCGCGCTGCACGATCAGCTTTCGATTCCCCAATGAAAGAACGTTGCAGACCAGTTTCATTGCCTGCTTGTAGGTGCCCTTAACGACGTTCTTGATCTCGAGGAAATTGACGATCTCATCGACTTTGCCGTCCGAGAAGACGTCCGTGCAGATGATCGCGGTATCGGCGTCCACCATGCAAAACAAGAGATCGAGATGGAGGAAATAAGGATCGATATAGATCGGCTTTCCTTCCCACCCCTTTTCCGAAAACCACTGCACGATCTGCGATGCGCCGTCGTATGTCGTTCTCCCCTGCGAGTATCCGATAAGCAGTTTGCCCGGCTTGGCCACGTGAACGTCACCGCCCTCAACCGTTCCGGCGGTGACCTGCTTCCAGATCGGAACATTGTGCGCCCGGCAGAATTCAACGACGGCCGCGGTTTCAACCTTTCGCACGTCCGCCTGCATCGATGTGACGACGGCGCCCCAGGGCGTCATAAATGATGAATCCCGCGTATAGGTCTGCGAAATCTGCGACGGCAGCTGCGGCAGCCAGCGTACGGTGATTCCTTGGCCTTCGAGAGTTGCAACAAAAGCCCGGTGCTGCCGCTTTGCGGCCTCCCGATCAAAATCTACTCCGTCGGCAACCGCCGCTCTCGTGACCGCATTGGCATTCTTCTCGATGGCCCAATGATCGGGCGCGCAAAGGACGATCTCTTGGAGCCGCCCCACCTCCGAATCGACACCCCACGTCACTGGTTTGATCGCCGGCTCATCTGTCGCCCGAGATCGGAGTATGCTTGAAAGGCCGAGCGGCTTTCGAAAAAGGGACATCCAGTCGTTCCGTGTAATGTTCGCGTCGCTAATGTTCGCGTCGCTAATGTTCGCGCCACTATCGCTAACCCCGATTTGTGTCAATAAAATGCATCCCTCGAATCGGGAGCGCGCTACTTACCCTGAAATTGCAAAACGCTCAATAGAACGTTGACAACGAGCAAACACAAACCTGTCACATGAGCACAATTCGCGTATCCGTGCCCACAAAGTAATTCTTCGTGCGTAGCGTCTTATCAATTTCCGACATGAGGCTCGGCAGCGTCGACGCCTTGATCAAGAGCACCATGTCAAACCGGCCAATCACGTGAGACACGTAGAAGACGCTGCGGTCTTCCATCAGTTTGAAACCAAGCTCCGGATCATTGCTATTCGTGTTGGCGAACACCCAGGCATTCAGTTCCTTGGGTCTGGGTCCGGACAGCTTGAAGGGCTCTCTCGCCCTTGAGCTCGTGACAATCAACGTTTCGGTGGATGCAATTTTGTTATGCACCTCATTTTTCAACGGAAGAACCCGCTTTTCGATCACGCGCAGCAGCTCTTTGAAGTTTTTCGCATGCACGTGCACGATCATGTCATTGGGACCAAGCAGCCAATGAATCAAATCTATATGCCCGTCGGCGGCCGCGCGCAGTTTCTTGTCGACCTCTTCCACGTTGCCCGACATGCTTGCCGCGCCGGCTTTCGCCGCCGACGCGGTGTTGATCAGGATTAGCGCGCTTGACAGGTTCGGGTATGACATCGGCAACCTCGTTATTGCTCCAAATGGTATCGCTGCCTGATTACGCAGGAAAGAAGTACTTTCAACGTCACAATCTGAGCCGGCGCTTTCGCTGCCCGAGCGTGCGCAGCCGCAGCGCATTGAGCCGAATGAACCCTTCGGCGTCGCGTTGATCGTAGGCGACTGCGCCTTCCTCAAAAGTCACCAGGTCCTGATCGTAGAGCGAATATTTGCTCTCGCGCGCGACCACGCCGACATTGCCCTTGAAGAGCTTGAGCCGCACGCGTCCGCCGACGTATTGCTGGCTCTTGTCGATCGCCGCCTGCAGCATTTCTCGCTCCGGGGAGAACCAGAAGCCGTTATAGATCAGCTCCGCATATTTCGGCATCAACTCGTCCTTAAGATGGGCGGCGCCGCGGTCGAGCGTGATCGATTCGATGCCGCGATGCGCGGCGTAGAGGACCGTGCCGCCGGGGGTCTCGTACATGCCGCGCGACTTCATGCCGACGAAGCGGTTCTCCACCAGGTCGAGCCGGCCGACGCCGTGGCGGCGGCCGAGCGCATTCAGATGGGTGAGCAATTGGGCCGGCGACATTTTCTTGCCGTCGATCGCGACCGGATCGCCGCGCTCGAAATCGATCATGACGTAAGCCGGTTTGTCCGGGGCGCCCTCAGGGTCGGCGGTGCGTGAATAAACGTAGTCGGGCACTTCCTTTGCCGGGTCCTCCAGCACCTTTCCTTCCGACGAAGCGTGCAGCAGGTTGGCGTCGACGGAGAATGGTGCCTCGCCACGCTTGTCCTTGGCAATCGGTATCTGATTTTCTTCGCCGAACGCGAGCAGCGCCTCGCGTGACTTGAAATCCCATTCGCGCCAGGGCGCGATGACCTTCACGTCGGGCTTGAGCGCATAATAGGCAAGCTCGAAGCGCACCTGATCGTTGCCCTTGCCGGTCGCCCCGTGAGCCACCGCGTCGGCGCCCACCTTCTCGGCAATCTCGATCTGCTTCTTGGCGATCAGCGGCCGCGCGATCGAAGTGCCGAGCAGATATTGGCCCTCGTAGAGAGCATTAGCGCGGAACATGGGAAACACGTAGTCGCGCACGAACTCTTCGCGCAAATCTTCGATGAAGATGTTCTGCGGCTTGACGCCGAGCAGGAGAGCCTTCGCCCGCGCGGGCTCCAGCTCCTCGCCCTGACCGAGATCGGCGGTGAAGGTCACCACCTCGCAGCCATAGGTGGTCTGCAGCCACTTGAGAATGATCGAGGTATCGAGCCCGCCCGAATAGGCGAGCACGACTTTTCTGACCTGGCCTTTTGCGGCGTCGTTCTTCTGGGCCATCGGCAAATCCTGATAAAACGCGCGCGGACTATAGGCAGGTGCCGGGGCGACGCAAGCTTCAGGGTTGCCTAAACCTCAGGACGGCTTGCCGGCCCGCCCGCCAAACAACCGCGCCAACGCTGCGAGAGCGGTGCGGATGGCCTCGCCGGTCTGCACCAAGGGGCGCTCCACTGCTTCGTCGCTGGTGCGCCTCGCCGGCCAGCGAAACAGCAGCCCGTATGTGGCCCAAATCAGCAGGAACGTGAAGACGCCGGAGAACACCACGTCGGTGAAGAAATGCCCACCGCCGGCAATGCGCAAAAGGCCGACGGCGGCGCCGAAGGCCAGCGCCGCGCCATAGGCAAGCGCGCGCCATTGCGGCGGCGCCAGCGCCGCCGGCGCCAAGGTCCAGAATGCGCCGGAGGGCTCGCCGGCGACGAACGAGCAATTATTCGGACAGTCGCCGCGTGGGTCCCACCAGGGCGTGAAGCGAAAATCGCCGCCAAGCTCGGTGATGTCGATCGGCCGCGCGCGCCCCCAGTGTTCCTTGAGGATGAGATTGGTGAGCACGCCCGGCCCGAGCGCCATCGTCAGAATCAAAAAAAGGGCGGCGCGCCCGCCGATCGGCATGCGCCGTTTCGGCATGATCACCTTGCCGATAAGAACGAGGACGGCGGGCGCGAAAATGAGCGTCGTAATCCAGCGCACCGCGTCGCGCGTGTGATTCACCCAAGGCTGGGCGTTGACCTTAAACAAGTTGATCGGGCGATTGTAGAAGAAGGCGGAGATCTCGATATCGAGCCGCGGATAGACGGCAAACACCGCACCCACCACGGCGGCGATGACAAGCGCGATCACCAATCCGGTTCGATTCATGCGATCCGGCCCAACGGCTGCTGCGCGCTCATTGCCACTTCCACGAGCCCGCCTTGCGGCCGGCGCAAGCCCAGTACACCAGCCCGCCGGCGATGCCGGACGCGGCAATCACCTCACGTGCATGCGCCAGCATGCTCTCGGGTCCGCGAACGTAACCGGCGAAGTCGATACCGTACGTAAGCGCCAAGGCCAACGCCCCGCCCAGCACGCCATAGAGGACGATCGAACGCCAGGCGAAGCCCTCGGTGAGCGCGATCAGAAGCAGCGCCGGCAGCAGGGCGGTCCCGCCGATGATCGCGGTGCCGATCCCGACCACCGCCCAAATCGCCGCCGCCGGCATATCTTGCGGCACGAACTGATCCCATTGCGGCGTCAACGTGCTGATGGTGAGCACGATCGCAGCGGCAATACAGGCCAACACATAGGCGATGATCACCATGAACAAGCGGGCGAAGATGGCCATAGGGCGCTGTCGATCCGGCGTTCAATCGGTCATCGCCATCGCGCGCAAAGCCAAGCGCTCGCGGGCGGAAAGCTTCTCGCTCGCGCTCTTGAGCTGGCCACACGCGGCCAGAATGTCGCGGCCGCGCGGCGTGCGCACCGGCGACGCATAGCCGGCGTTGAAGACGATCTCGGAGAATTTCTCGATCTGCTCCCAGTCGGAGCACTCGTATTTGCTCCCCGGCCAGGGATTGAACGGGATCAGATTGATCTTGGCCGGAATCCCCTTGATGAGACGTACCAGCGCCCTCGCGTCGGCAATCGAGTCGTTGATGCCCTTGAGCATGACGTATTCGAAAGTGATGCGCCGCGCGTTGGACAGCCCCGGATAATTGCGGCAGGCGTCGAGCAGTTCGCGCAACGGATATTTGCGGTTGAGCGGCACAAGCTCGTTGCGCAGTTCGTCGGTGACGGCGTGCAGCGATACCGCAAGCATGACGCCGATCTCATCGCCGGCCCGGACGATGTTGGGCACCACGCCCGAGGTCGACAGCGTGATGCGCCGCTTGGAGATGCTCAAACCCTCGCCGTCGGCCACCACGTTAAGGCCGTCGCGCACCGCCTCGAAATTGTAGAGCGGTTCGCCCATTCCCATCATCACGACGTTGGACACAAGGCGCCGTCTTTCGCCTGCCGCGGCCGCAGGAGGATCGGCGTCCGGTTCGTTCACAACCGCCCAATCCGCAAGCTGGTCGCGCGCCAACACGACCTGGCTCGCGATCTCGCCGGCGGTGAGATTGCGTACCAGGCGCTGCGTGCCGGTGTGGCAGAACGTGCAGTTGAGAGTGCAGCCGACCTGGCTGGAGATGCACAAGGTGCCGCGATCGGCTTCCGGGATGTAGACGCACTCGACCTCGTGGGGCCGGTTGTCGAGTTCGCCGGGCAGACGCAGCAGCCACTTTCGCGTGCCGTCGACCGAGGTCTGCTCGGCGGCGATTTCGGGCCGCGCCAGGGTGAAATGCTGCGCCAGTGTGGCGCGCAGATCCTTCGACAAGGTCGTCATCTCGTCGAAGCTCTGCGCGCCGCGCACGTAGAGCCAGTGCCAAATCTGCTGCACGCGCATGCGGTGCTGGCGTTCCGGCACGCCGACGCCGCCGAGCGCTTCGGCAAGCTCAGCGCGCGGCAATCCGACGAGCGACGGCTTGGCCGGCGCCACGTACCGCTCGAGCGGCCGCTTTTCGACAAAGCCGCCAGGTGCAATGGCCTCAGCCGGGGTTGCGGCAACGGTCATGGATCGATCCGAAAAGGGAACGGCGCCAAAGCGCCTTCCAGGATAGTTCCTCCCGCTCAAAGGGGGAGGCTTTCTCCTATCCCTACTTGCATTCCTGCGCGACGCGGTCGAGCGCTTCGGTCAGTCCCTTGAGCGAGTACGTGTCGATCGATTCCGTTCCCTTGGCGGATGTTCCCTTCACCACCGCGCTGTCGCCCGCGCGCATGGCGTCGACCATGTGGGCTTCCTCCGCCGCGTTCTTAATCCAGGCACCGTCGCCCTGGGTATAGAGCTGGAACGTGGTACTGCCGACTTGCGCGGTCGCCTCCGAACTCGTCTTGAACGGATAGCCGACCGTGACCGAAACCTCGTTGGTCACCTTGTCCGCCGGCCGCGTTGAAATGAACATGTAGGGCTGATTGCGCGGACGATCGGGCGGCTTGGTTTCCGCAGCGGTAGGCTTGGCGATCGCGAAGCAGACCTTCCGTCCGCTTGGCGTCGCCGCATAGGCGCCCCACTCGCCATATTGGCCGAGCAGTGTGGGCTTGGCCGGCCCCGCAACGGGTGCGGCAGGCTTTGGCGCCGCCGGAGGCTTGGGCTTTGCGGCGGGCTTGGCGGCCGCAGGCGGTTCGGCCTGTTGCGCGCGCGCTGAAACGGCGAACGCCGATGCGATCAGCAGCGACAGAAAAAAGACCAATCCTCGGTGGACGCGCATCGGACCTCCCCGGCCCCGAATCTTGATACCAAACCTCTTAATTATAATCCAATTTCCGGCCAACGCGCCGCCAAAACCGAGGGGTCGCCAGGACGGTCTGGACCGGGCGGCGAATATGATAATGACAGCGCATGAAAGCCATCCTCTGTACCCATTTCGGGCCGTCCAATGAACTCGAACTGGCCGACATTCCACCGCCAAACGCGGCGGCGGGCGAGGCGGTGGTGCGGATCAAGGCCGCGGCGCTGAATTTCTTCGACACGCTGATCATCGCCGGCAAATACCAGCACAAGCCGCCGTTCCCATTCTCACCGGCATCGGAGTTCGCCGGAATTGTCGAGAGCGTCGGGGCCGGCGTCACCGACATCGTGGTCGGCGATCGGGTCATCGGCAATATGGGCTGGGGCGCGGCGCGCGAGGCCGTGGCGATCGAAGCGCATCAGCTCGCGAAGCTGCCCGCGGCTCTCGATTTCGAACGCGCCGCCGGGCTCACCGTGACGTACGGCACCACGCTCTACGCGTTGCGCGAGCGCGCGCAGCTCAAGCCGGGCGAGTCGTTGGCGGTCCTCGGCGCTTCGGGCGGCACCGGGCTCGCCGCGATCGAACTTGGCAAGATGATGGGCGCGCGCGTTATCGCCTGCGCGTCGTCAGACGAAAAGCTCGCCTTCGCCCGCACCCACGGCGCCGACGAGACAGTGAACTACGGCCGCGAAAATCTACGTGATGCCCTGAAAAGACTGGGCGGCGAGCACGGCATCGACGTGGTCTACGATCCGGTCGGCGGACCCTATGCGGAGCCCGCCGTGCGCTCGCTGGCGTGGCTTGGCCGCTATCTGGTGGTCGGCTTTGCGGCCGGAGAGATTCCCAAAATCCCGCTTAACCTCACGCTACTCAAGAGTTGCGACATCCGTGGCGTGTTCTGGGGCGCATGGACCAAGCGCGAGCCGCAGCTGCAGCGCGCGCTGATGACCGACCTTGCGCGCTGGTGCGCCGAAGGCAAGCTGAGCGCGCACGTGCACGCGGTTTATCCGCTGACCGAGATCACGGCGGCGCTCAACGCCATCGCCGACCGCAAGGTCATGGGAAAAATCGTGCTACGTCCGTGACGCGGCCTCGCCGCGCAGGCGCGCCAGCGTGCGCCGCGCCAACTCCCGATGTTCAGGCTTGATATGCGTCGAAACGGCCTTGATGGCGATGGCGATTACTGCCGCATCGTCGGCAAGTCCGACCAGCGAAATATATTTGGGGATCAGATGATCCGGCACGACGAAATACACAATCGCGCCGACCAGCACGGCCTTCACGTAAACCGGGGTCCGGCGGTCGAAGGCACAGTAATGCGCGGTGAGCACTTCCTCGGCGAAAGGCAGGCTCGCCGCTTCGCGCAGCAGCTTGCGCCATAATCTGCGCCGCAACCCGGCTTCGTCGGCGGTCATCCGGCGGGTTAGCGCCGCAATGTCTTCCCACGTCCCCGATGCAGACGCCGTTTGCTGCTGAAACCACATTTGTTCCTCCGCCGGATCTGCGGCCTTCAATTGCCTCAAATATGGCCGCAAAAGGCGGCGGCCACAAGGCAGGATTCAGCCCGCGAGCTTGTCCATGGCCTCGGCCAGCTTGATGTCGCGATCTGTAAGTCCGCCGGCGTCGTGGGTCGACAGCGTCACCTCGACGGTTTTGTAGACGTTGAACCATTCGGGATGGTGATCGAGCTTTTCCGCCACCAGCGCTGACCGGGTCATGAAGCCGAAGGCGGCATTGAAATCGGCGAAAACGAATTTTTTGTTGATGGCGTCGCGATCCTTGACCTCGCTCCAGCCTTTAAGCCGGCCAAGGGCCGCCTTGCGCGCGTCGCCCGAGAGCTTCTGACTCATGTGAGAACTCCGTCCATCCAAGGCCGCCTCGCCTGGCGCCATTCTCGCAGCTATGCGAAAAAATCACCACCCGGCGACGCGCCCCTCAAGGCATGAAGTTCGTTCACGCCGAGCGGCGCAGCGGCGGCAGTTCCTCACGCTCGGGCTCAGACGCCGGCGTGCGGCTGCGTCCGCGGGTGGAATAGAACGAGGCATTCTGATCGCCGCGTAGCGCCTCGCGTGAAAACTGAATGAGGTGATGCGCGACGAACCCCATGGCCAGCACCGCATCGATCTGGCCGCGGCGTAACCCGCGACGGGCGGCGCGCCAGAACGGCCGCCGATAATCCGATAGCAGGCCGACGCGAAACGCGACGTTGAAGGCCAGCACGATTGCCCTGCGCAAATTCGCGATCGTGAGCTTGCCGCGCACCGGCGCGTCCATGCGATTCACGTAGGTCGCGTCAATCTGATGCTCAAAGCGCTCGAACAGGCGTTCGGGCTTGTAGGCGTGGGCGATGCAGCGGTGCCACGTCGACACCACCTCGTCGTACGGACGCAGAAAGAGAATGTTGCTTTCCAGGCCCGTGTCATCGGCGATCAATCGGCCGTCGCGCTTGAGGCGATCCCACAGCGGGGTGCGCGGCAGCGCCTGCAGCAGGTTGATGGTGAGGATCGGGATATTCGACAGATCGACAAAGGCTTTGAGCTTGGTCTCGCTGTCGGCGGTGTCGGTATCGAGACCGAGGATGATGCCCGACGTCACCTCCAGACCGTAGCTGTTAAGCGTCTGCAGCGCCTCCATCATGGGCAACGACGCGTTTTGATCCTTGCGCATTGCCTTGAGCGCATCGACATCCGGCGTCTCAATGCCGACGAACACCGTATGGAACTGCGCCTCCCGCATCAGCGAAAGGATTTCGGTTTGCTTGGCGAGATTCAGCGTCGCCTCGCAGGAAAACAGCAGCGGGTAGCCGTGCTTGCGCTGCCAGGCGATCAGATGCGGCAGCATTTCGCGCGCCGCTTTGCGGTTACCGATGAAATTATCATCGACGAAATACACCATCGTGGGATGGGACCGCTGCGCCAGCATGGCGTCAAGTTCCGCGGTGAGCTGTTCCGGCGTCTTCAGGCGCGGCTGCCGTCCGTACAGTGCGGGAATGTCGCAGAACTCGCAGCGATACGGACAGCCGCTGGAAAATTGGATGCTGGCGAGCAGGTAACGGTCAAGCCGGATGAGTCCGTAGGCCGGAACCGGAAAATCGCTGAGCGGCAAACGCTCCTTGGTTTCGAACACCAGCTGCGCGGGTGGCGGCACAACGCTGGCATCCAGGCGTGCGATGAGCTGGTCAGTGGCGTCGCCGATTTCGCCGATGTGGAGATAATCAAACTGCGGGTAGAACTCGGGCGCCCCGGACACCGAAGGTCCCCCTAGCACCGTGACCTTGCCGGCCGCCTTCGCGCGCGCAGCGATATCGTGAATCTGGGGCCGCTGGATATGCATGCCGCTGACCAGGACGATATCGGCCCAGGCAAGGTCGGCTGCGGTAGCGGCCGCTATGTTCTCGTCAATGAAACGGACCGGCCACGATTCCGGCATGTAGGCGGCGATCAGCAGCAAGCCCTGCGGCGGCATGAAGGCCCGTACGCCCGCTATGAAGCTATAGGCGTGGGAAAATGTGCCGAAAGACGGCGTGTAGGCCGGGAAAATACACAGAACGCGCCGTTGGTTCGTGATGGTCAAGGGACAGCGCATGAAACCTCACCCGCAGCGATTCGAGGCGCAAAATCAAGTTCATCGGTGTGTAACGCACTTCGCCTACAACGCTATGATGACATTGCGTCCGTAAATCGGCTGACTATATTCCGTCCGCACTCAGGCCCCTCATTCCACCCGAACTGGGGCCCCTTGGGGCCCGTAACCACTGCCCCAATGAACCTTCGTAACATCGCCATCATCGCCCACGTTGACCATGGCAAAACCACCTTGGTCGACCGGCTGCTGCAGCAATCCGGCGCTTTTCGCGAGAACCAGCGCGTCGCCGAACGGGCGATGGATTCCAATGACCTCGAGCGGGAACGCGGCATCACCATCCTGTCGAAGGTGACGTCGTTGGTCTGGCACGACACGCGCATAAACATTGTGGATACGCCCGGTCACGCCGATTTCGGCGGCGAGGTCGAGCGCATCCTCGGCATGGTGGACGGCGTGCTGGTGCTGGTTGACGCCGCCGAGGGCCCGCTGCCGCAGACCAAGTTCGTGGTGACGAAGGCCCTCAAGGTCGGGCTGAGGCCCATCGTGGTCATCAACAAGGTGGATCGGCCCGACGCCAGGCCCACCGAAGTCGCCAATGAGGTCTTCGACCTGTTCGCTGCGCTCGACGCCACCGAAGAGCAGCTCGATTTTCCTCTCCTCTACGGCTCGGCCAAGCAGGGCTGGATGGCGACCGACCCCGCAGGCCCCAAGGACCAAGGCATGGCGCCGCTGTTCGAGCTGGTGCTCCGCCACGTCGCACCGCCGCGGGTCGAAGACGGTCCATTCCGCATGTTGGGGACGATCCTCGAGGCGAACCCCTATTTGGGCCGCATCGTCACCGGCCGCATTTTTTCCGGCAGCGTGAAACCCAATCAGGCCGTCAAGGTCCTCGACCGCCACGGTGCCCTCGTCGAGGAGGGCCGCATCACCAAGGTCCTCGCTTTCCGTGGCCTTGAGCGTACGCCGATCGATGAGGGCTTCGCGGGCGACATCGTCGCCATCGCCGGACTGCCCGAGGCCTTCGTGTCGCACACGCTATGCGCACCCGAGGTCAGCGAACCCCTGCAGGCGCAGCCGATCGATCCGCCGACGCTGACCATGACCTTCCGCATCAACGATTCGCCGCTGGCCGGGACGGAAGGCGACAAGGTGCAGAGCCGGGTGATCCGCGAACGGCTGCTGCGCGAGGCGGAGGGCAACGTCGCGCTGCGCATCTCCGAATCGGCGGAAAAGGATTCCATGGAAGTTGCAGGCCGCGGCGAGTTGCAACTCGGCATCCTGATTGAAACTATGCGGCGCGAGGGCTTCGAGCTCTCCGTATCGCGGCCCAAGGTCCTATTCCAGCACGGCCCGTCCGGCGAATTGCTTGAGCCGATCGAGGAAGTCGTCATCGACGTCGACGAGCAGCACGCCGGCATCGTCGTGCAGAAGCTGGCCGAGCGCAAAGGCGAGATGGTCGAGATGCGCCCTTCAGGCGGCGGCCGGGTGCGGCTCATTTTTTACGCACCGACCCGCGGCCTCATCGGCTATCACGGCGAGCTTCTCACCGACACTCGCGGAACGGCGGTCATGAACCGGTTGTTCCACGCCTACGGGCCGCACCGCGGCGAAATCATCGGACGGCGCAACGGCGTCCTGATCTCGACCGATCAAGGCGACGCCATCGCCTACGCCATGTGGAATTTGGAAGACCGCGGCCCGATGATGATCGAGCCGGGCTGGAAGGTCTATCGCGGCATGATCGTGGGTGAACACACCCGCGGCAACGACCTCGAAGTCAACGTGCTCAAAGGCAAGAAGCTCACCAATATCCGCACCCACTCCAAGGACGAGGCTATTCGGCTCACCCCGCCCATTCGCATGACGCTGGAGAAGGCGCTGGCCTACGTCGAGGACGACGAACTGGTCGAGATCACTCCCAAGTCGATTCGGCTGCGCAAGAAGCTGCTCGATCCCAATGAGCGCAAGCGCGACGAGCGGCGCAAGGAAGCCGAGCGCGTCTGATCGAGTCCCTTTTTCGAGTCCGGTTTGAGGCCCTTTCTAGTCCCTCGGAGCGCGCCACAATCGGCTCACAGCGGCGACAAGCGATCTTCCGCGGCGTCACTTTCGCGACGCGAACGCACAGGTCAATAAAATATCGATGACCGTGGCGTTGCTGCAACAGCCCGTGCAGACCACGATCAGGCCTTGCATTTTTAACCTTATGGTGATGGCGGAACGTGCACGTTTCCTATAGTAATCCACATCGTTAACCGAACGTGAATCTCTACACTTGAAGCGCTACGTATCGCTTGCTTTGATTGACTCATGAGCACTGTCCTCATCGAAATCCGCCGCGCCCGAGCATGTGACGCCAGCGCGGTTGCCGAGTGCCACGACGATGCTTGGCGGACCGCGTACCAGGGCATCATCCCAGGGGCAGAGCTCGAAAAGCTGATCATGCGCCGCGGTCCGGCTTGGTGGGATAGCGCCATTCGCAAGGGCAGCCGTATCGCGCTCCTGCAATTTGGCGACAAGATCGCGGGCTATGCCAATTACGGACGCAACCGGGCGCGCAGCCTCTATTTCGACGGCGAGGTCTACGAGCTTTACCTGCGGCCGGAATTCCAGGGGCTGGGCTTTGGACGCCGCCTGTTCAGCGCCGCACGCAAGGATCTGGCGCAGAGCTCGCTGAAGTCGCTCATCGTCTGGGCGCTGTCGGAGAACGACAACGCGGTAGAGTTTTACAAGGCCCTTGGTGGCAAGGCCGTTGCGCGGAGCTCCGAAAAATTCGGCACGCGCGTGCTCGATAAGGTGGCCTACGGCTGGCAGAGCTGAGCCTCAGCCCTTTCGTTCCAGGATCAGATTACCGAAGCGATCGACCGAGGCGTGCCAGCCGGGCGGCACCACGCTGGTCGCATCGAACTGCTCGACGATGGCGGGACCCGCAAAATTAGCGCCAACACCAAGACGCTGTCGATCATAGATCGTCGTCTCGGTGGGCTGTTGCGCTGCAAAAAACACCCACCGTGTTCCCTTGATGGCTTCGGGCGACGGGGACGCTGCAGGTATCGCCGGCTGCGGCTGCGGCGCGAATTTCGGCACGTTCACCCTCACCCGCAGCCGATAGCTTACGACTTCGACGCCTTTCTCCTTGGCGGCATGGCCGTGGATGCGCGCGTGCACATCGTCGAAGCGCGTCCGCGCCGCGGCGAGCGCCGCGGCATCGAGCGCGCTCCGCCACAGGCCACTCAGTGACACGCGCAGTTCGTAACCCTGGCCGGCATAGCGCATATCGAGATCGCGCTCGAAGGCGGCTGCGCTCGGGTCGAGGCCCTCTTCGGCAAGCTCACTCGCCGCCTTAGCCTCCAGGTCGCGAAAGATGTTCTCGGCATGGTCGGGATCGAGCCGGTCGAGCGGACCAAGCTCGGAGCGGATGTAGTCGTGCAGCACGTCGGTGCAGAGGAGCCCCAGCGCCGAGAACGCACCGGGCCGCGCCGGTACGATAATACGGCGCATGCCCAGTTCCTCGGCGACCGCCGCCGCATGCACAGCGCCGGCGCCGCCGAACGGCAGCAGCGCGAATTCGCCAAGGTCAACGCCGCGCCGCGCCGCAAAGACGCGCACCTCATCGGCCATGCGCGTATCGACGATGCGGCGCATGCCGGCGGCGGCCTCCGTCACCGTCATTCGCATCGGCTTGGCGATACGGGCTTCGAGCGCGCCGCGCGCCGCCTCGGCGTCGAGCTTTTGCGTGCCGCCGAGAAAATAATCGGGGTTGAGGAAGCCGCAGACGATGTCCGCGTCGGTCACCGTCGGGTTCCCTCCACCGCGTCCGTAACACACCGGCCCCGGATCGGCGCCGGCGCTCTGCGGGCCGACTGAAAGAAACCCGGCGCGGTCGATCCACACGATCGAACCGCCGCCGGCCGAAATTGTCGTGAGATCGAGCGCCGGCACGTCGAGCTGCCGGCGCGCCACGGTGCCTTCGGTCACTTCCAAGGGCGCACCACCCTCAATGAAGGCGATGTCGCAACTGGTGCCGCCCATATCGAGCGTAACCAGGCCGCGCGCACTCTCGTGGGGCATGTGGGCGCTTGCCTGAGCGCCCGCCGCCGGACCGGACAAAAGGCTATGGACCGTCTTGTGTCCGGTCACGGCGGCGGCGAACGGCATCACGCCGCCGTTCGATTGCATCAGAAAGCGCTGCTGCGTGGTCAGCCCGGCCGCATTGAGGCGCTTTTCCAGATCGGCGATGTAGGTGACCAGAACCGGCGCCAGATAGGCGTTGAGCAACGTCGCCGACAGCCGTGGCCATTCGCGCACGCGGGAGAGCACCTCGCAGGACAGTGAAATATGCGCCGCCGGAAACACCTCGCGGATGAGCGCGCCACTGCGCTGCTCATGGGCGGGGTTCATGAACGAAAACAGGTAGCACACCGCGATCGACGCAACGCCCGCGGCTTTCAGCGCGGCGGCCGCCGCGCGCACCGCGTCCTCGTCCAGCGGCTCGAGCACGGCGCCGCTGTAATCGATGCGCCCACCGATCTCGCGGGTGAGACTCTGCGGCGCGATGGGCGTCGGCTTTTGGTAGAAATAATCGAACGGGTTGCCGTCGCGCGCCTGGCCTTGCGTCTCCTGCACGGCGCGGAAGCCGCGATTGATCAGCAGTCCGACCTTGGCGCCCCGCATCTCCAGAAGCGCGTTGGTGGTGATCGTGGTGCCGTGGGAGAAAAACTCGATGGCCGACAGATCGACGCCGCGCGCCGCGAAATTGCCGATGCCCCGCATGATGCCGAGCGCCGGATTGGCCGGGGTCGTCGACACCTTCTCTACGGAAATCGAGCCGCCGGCGACATCGAGCAGCACCAGATCCGTGTGGGTGCCGCCGACATCGACTCCCAGCCGATACTTCGTCGCCATCGATGAATTCACCCGTTCGAGTAGCCGCGCCATACGCCCGCCGCGCGACAGTCGGCCGGTGTTGGCTCTTGCTTGCGGGATTTTCTATAGTCGGCCGTGCGCTCTGCGCAAATGATCAATGCCGGGGATCGATATGAGGTATGCCGGTTCGTGGTTCTTGGCTTCGTGGCTCTTGGGTCTTTTCATTGCGCTCGCCGGCCCGGGCCTGGCGCGCGCGCAGGAGCCTTATCCCACGCACGTCGTCAAGATCGTGCTCCCGGTCCTGCCGGGTTCAACGACCGATATCGTGGCGCGCCTCGTCGCCGGCGAGCTGAGCCAGAAATGGGGTAAGCCCGTCATCGTCGAGAACATGCCGGGCGCGGCGATGAACATCGGTGCCGAATACGTGGCGCACGCGGCGCCTGACGGCTACACGCTGTTGTTGTGCCCGCCCTCGCCGCTCGCAATTCAGCAGTTGCTCTATCGCAACCTGAAATACGACCCGACGAAATTCGTGCCCATCGTCATGCTGGTAAAAATCGCAAACGTGCTCGACGTGCGGAAAAATTTCCCGGCAAATGACGTGCAAGGTCTCATCGCCTACGCCAAGGCCAATCCCGGCAAACTCACCTTCGCCTCGCAAGGCGTCGGTTCGACGGCGCATCTATCGGGCAGCGAGCTTGAAGTGCTCGGCGGCATCCAGATGGTGCACGTGCCCTATCACGGCGCGCAGCCGGCGTTAACCGACCTGATGGCCGGCAACGTCGACATGTTCTTCGACACGCTTGCCACCTCCATTCCGCTATACCGCGCCGGAAATCTGAAAATGCTGGGCGTCGCGAGCGCGGAACGCGATAGCGCCGTTCCCAGCGTGCCGACCATCGCCGAACAGGGACTTCCGGGCTTCCGCTCGATCACCTGGTTCGCCATAGCGGGTCCGCCCGGCCTGCCCGAGGCGCTCGCCGAAAAGATCAACCGCGACACCGATGAAATTTTGAAAAAGCCCGAAATCGCCGCCAAGCTGCGCGCGCTACAGCTCGACCCGATGGGCGGCACGCGCGCAGACGCCGTCAAATTCATCGCCGATGAAACGCAATTGTGGGGAAAGGTCATCTCGAAAAGTCACATCGTGGTGCAGTGACGCGTCAACCGAGCGATCGTGCGCTGCGCACAATCGTTCAAAACAGAACAAATAGAAGCTTGGGAGGAATTGCCATGGGTCTCCGGATCCCGCAGATGCGCGGGCTTGCGCTCGCGTTGCTGACTCTGCCTCTGTTTTCAATAATGGCCGCGGCGCAGATCGCCGTCTCGGCCAACGACAACAAGGCCGTGCTGGTCAGCGGCGTCAACACCGTGCCGCCGAACCCGGCCGCCGACACCGCTACTATCATCGATCTCGGCGCGTCGCCGCCCAAGGTGATCGCCGAGCTGAAGGTGCCCAACAGCGTCGTGGGTCCGCCGCAAAACGTGGCGATAACGCCTGACGAGTCGATCGCGCTGATCGCCTCCAACCAGAAGCTCGATCCGGCCGATCCAAAGAAACTCGTACCCGACAACAGAGTGTCGGTGATCGATCTCAAGGCCAAGCCAGCGGCCGTCATTGCGACGATCGAGGCCGGGCTGGCACCGGCCGGGATCGGCATCAACCGTGCCGGAACGCTGGCCCTGGTCGCCAACCGCAACGACGGGACGGTTTCGGTCCTGACCATTTCGGGCAAGACCGTGACGGTTAGCGGCAAGGTCGATTTCGGCAACCCGAAAGCGGGCCCGAGCAGCGCGGCGTTTTCCCCCGACGGCAAGATGGCGCTGGTCACCCGCGACGGCGATCAGCGAATTTCGGTTCTGTCGGTTGACGGCACCAACGTCACCGACACCAAAAAGTACCTGGTCGGCGCAATTCGGCCCTACGCGATTCAGGTCACCCCGAAAGGCGACGCGGCTATTGTGGGTTTCCAGGGTGGCGGGCAAGGCGACGTCGATACGATCAGCGTCATCGATCTCAAGGGCAAAGCCCCGCGCATCGTCCACACCCTCGATGTCGGACAGATCGTCGAGGGCTTGGCGATTTCGTTCGATGGGAAGTATGTGGCGCTGACCGCGCAAAACGGCTCGAACCACACCCACGATTTTCCATTCTACAATGCCCACGGTTTGGTCGTGGTGTTTCGCATCAACGGCACCAACCTCACCGAAGTTGCCGAAGGGGAGATCGGCGTATGGGATCAGGGCGTATGCTGGAGCCGCGACGGCCGGACTCTGCTGGTGGAAGACATGGCCGGACATGCTCTCGACGTGGTGAAATTCAACGGCAAGAGCCTAAAACAGGTCGACGAGATCAAGGTCCCGGGCGGACCGGCAGGCATACGCACTGCCGAGCACTGAAGCGCCATTCGGTGGAGCGTTCTTCGGTGGCGCTCCGTTGTCGAGACAACCGGCTCTGGGCGGAGAGAACCGATGAGACTCATTTTGTTCCGCGAACCGGGTCCGCCCAGTGTCCTGCAATGTCTCGATATGCCGGTGCTGGAGCCGAAGCCGGGCGAAGTTTTGATCCGCTCTCATGCCATCGGGGTCGGCATTCCCGACACGCTGATCCGCGCCGGCACCTATAGCTGGATGCCGCCGCTTCCGGCGACGCCCGGCACCGAACTCTCAGGCACGATCGAAAAGGTTGGCCCGGGCGTCACGTCGCGGCGGCCAGGCCAGCGTGTCTACGCCAGTGCCCGCGAACGGCCCCATCGCGGCGGCCACTACGCGGAATACATTGCGACGCCCGCCGACGCGACGTTTGTTCTGCCCGACAACGTTGATTTCGATGCGGCGGCGACGCTTGCCAACTATCAGGTTGCCTATCACCTGTTCAACGACGCAGTGCGGCCGCGCCAGGGCCAGAGCGTGCTCATCTACGCCGCCGCCGGCGGCATGGGGAATGCGCTGATCGATTTGGCGAAAGCGGCCGGCCTCGTCATCATCGGTGTCGTCGGCAGCGAAGCCAAGGTGCGCTTCGCCCGCGAACTCGGCGCCGATCATGTCATCGACCGCAAGGGCGAGACCGTGAGCAAGCGCGTCGGCGAGATCACCGGAGGGCGCGGCGTCGACATCATCGTCGATCCGGTCGGTGGACCGAGCATTTCGAGCAACCTCGAACTGCTGGCGCCCTGCGGCATGCTCGTCGTCTACGGCGGGCTCGGCGGCAAGGCGCCGCTCGACCTGCAAACGACGTTGCGTTCGAGCAAGAACTCCCCGGCCATCCGGCAATTTTCAATCCACACCTGGGATCATCTGGTCGAGGAGCGCCGCGCCGGCACGCGCGCGCTCATCGATATGCTCGCCGCCGGCAAGCTGCATCCGCGCATTCACGCCCGCCTGCCATTGGCGGAGGCCGTGCGCGCCCATGAGATGCTCGAAAGCGGCACGGTTCTGGGCAAGCTGCTGCTCGTCCCTTAGGCCGCGAAGTGCGGCGCGATTGACATTTCGGCGCATATATCCCCCCTAGACATGTAGAACAAAGCGTGCTATATAATGGCCATACTACGGAGAGCCCGTCATGGCCACGAAACGCAAAGCTAAGCCCCGGTCCAGCAGTTGCCCCGGTGGCCCCAATC
>JBAUYV010000217.1:0-3021 GCA_049584975.1 Xanthobacteraceae bacterium
TGTCTGTACTCCGATCTGTTGGCAGACACGCAGAAACTTGTTCCAGAATTCGCCTACGTCGTAACGCCCGGATGCGATTTCAGACCACAGGCATTTCGCTTCCCTGAGTATGCCGCATACTATCGACTGGTCCGAAAGAGCCTCGAACGGGCGGTTACGAGTGGCTCGGATGAAGAGTTGTACCCCGATCCGAATCCCCACTGTGAGATTTGCCGCTGGCGAGTGGAATGCGAGAAGAAATGGCGGGCGGATGACCACCTTACCCTAGTTGCAAATATATCCAAATCGCAAATAGGAGAGCTGGGCAGACACGATATCAAAACGGTAGTCCAACTCGCGGAAGTACCTTTACCCCTCCAGTGGAAGCCCGAGCGCGGAGCCACTGAGAGTTACGAGCGGATCCGTGAGCAGGCTCGGCTTCAGGTAACGGGCCGACGGGCCGGTAAGGTGGTGTATGAGCCTCTCACTCCTGAGGCGGGCTTTGGCCTTTCGCGACTTCCACGGCCGTCCGAAGGTGACATTTTTCTTGATTTTGAGGGTGATCCCTTCGTTGATGAAGGGGGGCTTGAATTTCTGTTCGGCTATTCCTTCCAAGCCGCAAGCATAGAGCGCTATCGCGCCGATTGGGCACTATCGCGACCAGATGAAAAGGCGGCGTTCGAGCGTTTTGTCGACTTCGTCATGTCACGCCTTAAGGTCTACGCCGACCTACACATCTATCACTATGCGCCGTATGAGCCGGCAGCACTCAAACGCTTAATGGGTCGGTATGCCACGCGAGAAGACGAACTCGATTTCATGCTTCGATCTGGGATGTTTGTCGATCTCTACTCCGTCGTACGGCATAGCATACGGGCTAGTGTCGAAAGCTACTCGATCAAAAAGCTCGAACCTCTCTACGGTTTTCAACGAAATATGGAGCTTCGAGATGCCTCAACGGTTCTCGCTAAGGTGGAGGCAAGCTTAGAACTCGGCGATTTTGGGGGAATCGGAGAGCAAGAACGAAGCGTCATTGAAGGGTACAACCGCGACGATTGCGTGTCAGCGTGGAAACTTCGCGATTGGCTCGAAGGGATTCGTTCCGACCTTGTGGCTGCTGGGGCAAGCATTGAGCGACCAGCGCAGCAGTCTGGCGAAGCAAGTCAAAACCTGAACAACCGGCAACAGCAAATCGCAGCGCTCGTTGAGCGGCTTACTCAGAATGTTCCCGTTGATCCAGCCCAGCAGAATCCTGAGCAGCACGCCCGCTGGCTCCTTGCGCATGTGCTCGATTTCCACCGGCGAGAGGATAAAGTGGCATGGTGGGAATATTTTCGCCTCGCCGAGCTCTCAGCCGAAGATTTGTTCGATGAGCGTGCAGGACTGTCTGGCCTAAGCTTCGATAGCGTGGTGGGTGGCACAGCGAAAGCTCCTGTTCACCGGTACCGGTTTCGCGCGCAGGAAACGGAGTTGCGGGGCGGTGAGGAGTTGCGAAGCCTGGGTGGCAAAAAGTTCGGCAAGGTAGTTGCGATCTCGCTCGAAGATCGAACGATAGACATAAAGAAGCGGAAGGACACCGCGAACGTTCATCCTGAAGCTATTTTTGCCCACGAGATTGTTTCAACAGAGGAACAGGCAAAGGCGTTGGTGCGGATTGGCGAATTCGTCGCTGAACATGGATTGGTCGGCGACGGACCGTATCGAGCCGCGCGTGATCTTCTAATGGTCGCGATGCCACGAACGGGCGGCCACGCATTTAGAGAACCGCAGGAGACGGCCCTTGCCGCAGCAATGCGCATCGCCCCGCACCTTGATGGAGGCGTGTTCCCCATTCAGGGGCCGCCCGGCGCCGGAAAGACCTACATTGGCGCTCGTATGATCTGCACGCTGGCTCAAGCGGGAAAGAGAATCGGCATCACCGCCAACAGCCACAAAGTGATACGAAATCTGCTCGACGAAGTGCTCAAAGCCGCCGAACAGATGGGTGTGTCAGTTCAGTGCATTCAAAAGGTCACAGACGCAGAGCCTAATCGCCCGAATTTGCAATTTACGACGGATAACGGGGACCTGTTGGCAGCCATCGGTACGAGCTGCCAGGTCGCCGCTGGCACCTCCTGGCTGTGGGCGCGGTCCGACGCGTTTCAGTCAGTCGACGTGCTGTTTGTCGACGAAGCCGCCCAAATGTCGCTCGCCAATGTTTTGGCGGCGTCGCAGGCCGCGCATAGTGTCGTTCTTCTGGGCGACCCTCAGCAGCTCGAACAACCAATGAAAGGGACTCATCCGGAAGGCACAGACGTATCGGCACTGACTCACATTCTTGGTCCCCATGCGACGATTCCTGCTGACCGCGGATTGTTCCTGGAGGAAACGTGGCGGTTACATCCAAACATATGCGCCTTCACGTCCGAGCTTTTCTACGAAAGTCGCCTCCGATCGCACCCCGGATTAGAGCTACAGACGATCACAGGTGGTAGCAGGATCGTAGGCTCTGGCCTGCGGTTCCTCCCTGTTGTTCATGAGGGCAATCAAAACTCGTCTCCAGAGGAAGCCGAGGCGGTAAAAAAGCTTATTGATGAAATTCTCAACTCGGGCACGACATGGATAGACCATGAGGGAAAGGAATCGCCGGTCGGACTAAGTGACATATTGATCATCGCACCCTACAATGCACAGGTCTTTCGGCTGCAGGATTGCATACCAGGGGGAAAGATAGGAACGGTAGACAAATTCCAAGGACAAGAAGCCCCAATTGTTATTTATTCGACTACAACATCCACATACTTGGACGCCCCCCGGGGCATGGAGTTCTTGTACAGCTCCAACCGGCTGAATGTGGCCAGTTCTCGTGCGCGAGCAATCTGCATTCTTGTCGGTTCGCCAGGAATCTTTGAACCAGAGTGTCGCACACCGAGGCAAATGCAGCTCGCGAACGCATTTTGCCGGTATCTTGAACTGGCAACCGCGATACCTAATGTCAATCGGCGTTCAAATTTGACCCCCGATCGGCGTCCAATTTTGACCCCTTCGGGCGGCGTGTTTTGG
>JBAUYV010000218.1:0-38436 GCA_049584975.1 Xanthobacteraceae bacterium
GGCTTCCGGTGCCGCCGAGGATCACCACCACGAGCGCGAGCGGCAGCATGTCCTGATCGAGCCCCGGATAGACCGACAAAATCGGAGCTCCGATCATTCCGGCAAATCCGGCGAGCCCGGCGCCGAGCGCAAACACGATAGTAAAGAGGCGCGAGACGCGGATGCCGACGACACGCGCCATTTGCGGATCGTCTACCCCGGCGCGGATCATGGCGCCGAGCCGCGTGCGTTCGAGCATGAGCCAAAGCCCGATGGCAAACACGACTGCGATGCCGATGACCGCCATGCGGTAGAGCGGGAACACCGCTGTACCGGCACGCACGAACCCATTGAGGCCGGCCGGCGTCGCCACCGAGATCGGATCGCCACCCCAACCCATCAGGCACAGATCGGCGACCATGAAGGAGACCCCAAGGGTCACCAGAACTTGCGCCAATTGCTGGCCGGCCAGGCGCCGAAGCAGCAGCCGCTCCATCAGCGCGCCCAAAGCCGCGACCTCCAGGGCTCCGACGATGGCCGCCACCCAGAAATTCAGGTGAAAGCCAAGCGACCCCGAGAGCAAACTTGAGCCTAGATAGGCGCCGATCATGAACATCGAGCCGTGCGTCAGATTGGGAATGCGCATCAGCCCGAAGATCAGAGAGAAACCCGCCGAGAGCAGGAACAAAAGACCGCCGAACGTCACGCTATTGACGGTCAGCAGCAGCCAGAAACTCATTTGCGCTGTCTTTCCAAATCCTGGCTGCCGCGTTGACTTGCTTTACTTGCTCAACACTTCGTCAGCGGAGGATAATCGCGCGAATAGACGGGATGCGCGAGAAATTCCTGTTCGGGCCAAGTCCAGAACTGGCCGACGTTCTCGTAGGTCTTGATGGTCTTGTTCCAGAGTTTGAGCCCGTACTTTGCGCCCTCCGTGCCCAAACGCCGGATATAGATGGTGCCGATCACGTTGTTGAGGTGATCGAACTTGATAGGACCGCGCGGCGTATCGGTGAGCGCCACGCTCTTGAGCGCCGCCATCAATTTATCCCGGTCGCTGGCGTCGCCGCCAGTCGCCTTCAGGCCAGCGTCCAGCACCTGGCAATTGCCGTAGAGCAGCGCGGCATATTGGCCGGGGATCGCGTCGTAATTCTTCAGCATGCCGTCGACGAAGCGGTGGTTGGCTTCGGTCTCGAGGTCGAGGGTGTAGGGCGCGGCGCTGACAAGGCCGATGGCCTCGTCGCCGAAGCTCCTGAGCAGAAAATCGTCGGCGCCGGCCTCCCCGGCCACGACCTGATATTTGAGGCCGGCGGTGCCGTACTGCTTCATAAAGCGCAGCGGGTTGGAGCCGGCGAAACCCTGGCAGACGCCGTCGCAGCCGGCAATTTGCGCGATATAGGGCGTGTAGTCGGGCGTAACCAAGGGCGGCCATAGTTTGTTGACGACGCAGCCGCCGTCTTTCTCGAACGCGGCCTGGAAACCGCCCATCTGCTCGTATCCGAACGCGAAGTCCTCGGAAATTGTGACGACGCGCTTCAGTTTCAGCTCGGTCGCCGCATAGTGGCCCATGGGCTGCATCGCCTGCGAGGATGTCGCCGACGCGCGCAACAGATAAGGATTCGGTGTGCGCTGGGTGAGATTGTCGGCGGCCGCCAAGCTGAGCGTCGGCATCTTTTGCTCGATGATGTACGCGCTGATGGCATAGAGCTCGAAGGCCGCGAGCGGACCGAGGATCACATCGACCTTGTCACGCTCGACCAGCTCTTGCGCCTTGGTCTTGGTGCCTGCCGGATTGCCGCCGGTATCGGCGGAGACGAAGTCGACCTTGCGGCCGCCCAACGTGTAGCTCTTCTCCTTCAAATAGGTGAGGACTCCCTGCTCCATCTGGATACCGCCCGCGGCGAGCGGTCCGGTCTTCACTGTGAGCAGGCCGAGCTTGAACGGCGCGGCCTGAGCGACCGCGGGCATGGGAAAGCGGGTCGATGCGGCAACCGCGCCGACGGCGGCACCGGCGAGCAACGTGCGGCGAGTGACTCTGCGAGGCATGACGTTTTCCTCCCGTCAGGTGTCATGCTCCGCGAAAGCGGAGCATCCAGTAATCACGGTGCTTGATGCAGGGCCTTATGGCCTGCGATTACTGGATCATCCGCATTCGCGGATGATGACAAACACATCAGCACTTGGTCAGTAGATCAGCACTTCGTCAGCGGCGGATAGTCGCGCGAATAGACCGGGTGCGCGAGGAATTCCGCCTCCGGCCAGGTCCAGAACTGGCTGACGTTCTCGTAGGTGTGGATCGTCTTGTTCCACAGCTTGAGCCCGTATTTGGCGCCTTCGGTGCCGATGCGCCGGATGTAGAAATTGCCGATCACGTTGTTGAGGTGATCGAACTTCAGCGGCCCGCGCGGCGTGTCGGTGAGGTTCACCGCCTTGAGCGCCGCCACGAACTTTCCCCTGTCGCTTGAATCACCGCCGGTGGCTTTCAGGGCCGCGTCAACGACTTGGCAGTTGACGTAGAGCAGCGCCGCATACTGGCCCGGAACGGTGTCGTAGTTCTTCAGCATGCCGTCGACGAAGCGCTGGTTGCCGTCGCTCGCGAGGTCGAGCGTGTAGGGGCAGCAACTGACGAGGCCGAGAGCCTCATCACCGTAGCTCTTGAGCAGCGCGTCGTCGCCGCCGGTTTCGCCGGTCACCACCGGATATTTCAGTCCGGCGCTGGCATAGGCCTTCATGAAGCGGAGCGGATTCGAACCGGCAAAGCCCTGCCACACGCCGTCGCAATCGGCGATCTGCGCCACATAAGGCGTGTAGTCTGGAGTCACCAGTGGCGGCCACAGCTTGCTGACGACACAGCCGCCGTCCTTCTGAAACGCGGCCTGGAAGCCGCCCGCTTGCTCGTAGCCGAAAGCGAAGTCCTCGACGATGGAGGCGACGCGCTTGAGCTTCAGCTCGGTCGCCGCATAGTGGCCCATCGGCTGGGTCGCCTGCGAGGACGTTGCCGAGGCGCGCAACAGGAATGGATTGGGCGTGCGTTGGGTCAAGTTGTCGGCCGCCGCCAGGCTGAGCGTCGGCATCTTCTGCTGCTGAATGTACTCGCTGATCGCATAGAGCTCGAACGCCGCGAGCGGGCCGAGGATGACGTCGACCTTGTCGCGCTCTACGAGTTCCTGGACCTTGGTCTTGGTGCCCGCCGGATTGCCGCCCGTATCGGCGGACACAAAATCGACCTTGCGGCCGCCAATCGTGTAATTCTTCTCCTTCAAATAGGTGAGTACGCCCTGTTCCATCTGGATGCCGCCCTGGGCGAGCGGTCCGGTCTTGACGGTCAGGAGGCCGAGTTTGAACGGTGCGGCTTGCGCGACCGCCGGCGCCGGGAAACGGCTCAATGCGGCTGCCGCGCCGGCTGCGGTGCCGGCCAGAAGCGCGCGCCGGCTGACTTTACGAGACATCAATTTGCGAGACATTGTGTTCTCCCTCTTTGCGCCTTATTTCCACTAAGGCGCTGCATCTTTACATCGCGTCGTCGCGCGACTTTTCAACGCCATAATCCGACAAGCCGTCTCCCCGGTAAAGTCCGCTATTGTCGCGGTTGGATATTTTTCTGTTATCGCTTTGCCGGAATAACAGGCAGCAGCAGATAGGGCCGCGCCGCCCCGCCGAAATGCAAGGCAGTGACACCGGCAAATATTTCCGGTGGGCGGTCGCGCGAATCATTGTGCAGGAAAGGCCCGCAGCCGGTGAGCTCGTTCTTGAAATTGGACAGCCGTCCGCCGCTGCCGCCCGGATAGACGTAGTCCTTGCCGCGGACGGTCAGCCCGATGCGATATCCGGCGGGAACGACGATCGAGGTCGGCCAGATTTCTATATCGAGCGTCACCACCTCACCGGGCTTGAGCGGCTGCTTTTTGGTATGGGTGTGATAGGGCCGATACGGCGTAGAAAGTTTCTTGTCGAGCCCGCGGTGCGACGCGCGCAGCCAGCCCTGGCCGATCGGCGTATGCGGATCGATGGCGCCCTGGAATACGACCTCCTTCAGATCGGGTGAGAAAACCCGCAGCACCGCAAAGATGTCGGCGTCGGTCGTCGAGGACGACACGTAAAGTTTGAGCGCGCTTGGGCCGGTAATTTCCGTCTCGCGTGGCAGCGGCGGCGTCAGAAAGGTGACGCCATCGCCCATGGCGTCGAAATGGATCGCCGTTTTCTTCTTGGCAGGCTTATCGGCCAAAGCGCCCTCGGCGGGATCGAGATAAAAGCGCGTCCACTTGGTGCGCTTGAGCGGCCATTCGCTTTCCGCCCGCTCAACAAAGCGATCGATGTGGCGCACCTGCAACTGCACCGGCGGCTGGCTGTCCCAGCCATTCTTCTTGCCGTGCAGGAAGTAATCGAAGAAGCGAAGCTGCAGGTTCCGGCCGTAGTCGGTATAGAAATGCGTCCAGTGTTCGATGCCGTGCGCTTCCAGCCATTTGTTCTTGGAGGCCGCGCGCACAAAACCTTCGAAATTGCCGCGCGGATGCAGCGGCTGGCCGCCCCAATTGGCGGCGGACAGAAACGGCACCTTCACCTTCGACCACACCGGCGAGCGGGCGCGGTGATAGGCGTCATCAAGCGGATGAGCAAAAATGTCGCCACCGAAATCGCCGCGGTTCTTGGCTAGCTCTTCATCGGACAAAATCTCCGGCCCGCACACCAGCTCGCCGTGCACGCGGCTGCGCTTGCCGCGCTCGCCCGCGCCGTACTGCACGGTCTTCACCTGCATGTCGTACCAGTTGTCCCAGAACGTGCAGAGGATGCCGCCGTGATGGGTCATATCGCGGTACCAGTCGGCGGCGCCTTCCCAGATGCACATGGCGGCGAGGTGCGGCGGCTGCAGGCTCGCCACATGCCATTGGTTGATGCCGTAGTAGGAGATGCCGTCGAGCCCGACCTTGCCGTTCGACCAATGCTGCACCCCGGCCCATTCAATGCAGTCGTAGAAATCCTTGGTCTCGCGCGGCGAGAAATGATCGATGAATCCGGGTGAGCAGCCGGCGCCGCGGGAATCGACGCGCACGCAGACATATTGATGCGGCACCCATTTTTCCGGATCGACCACTTCCCAGCTCTGATAAAGGTTGCTCGATCCGGCGGCGACATCGGGATGCCGCTCCGCCATGCGCTCCCAAGCGCTGGGATAGCCGTCCTGGAAGGCAAGGCCCTTCGCGTAGGGGCCATAGCTCAGGATCACCGGATAGCGGCCTTCGGCGATCGGGCGAAAGACATCGGCGCGCAAAACCAGGCCGTCGTCCATGGTGATCGGCACATCCCAATCGATGCGCATGCCGTCGCGCGTCTCGCTGCGCGGCTCAAGGGACTTCGCGCCGGCCGCAGCGCGCGCCATGCGCGCTTCACCTTCGAGCGATGACATGCGTTACCTCCCGCAATTCTCAACTCGCACCATCTTAGCGACCTGGACCGACAATTCCAGCAGGCCGCGGCGCGCCTATGTAAGGTGATACTTGACGCATGTATGGCGTCACCTTACAATATCGTTGTGATACGCTCGTTCCGAAGCAAATCCTTACGGCGCTTTTCCGAGCGAGGAGATTCATCGAAGCTGAGTGTTCACAACCCGGATCGAATTCGGCGCATATTGCTTGCCCTTAACGCCGCCAAGTCGCCGGATCAGATGAACGTACCCGGATTCCGCTATCACGCATTAAAGGGTCGCGATAGAGGACGCTATGCTCTTGACGCCAGCGGAAACTGGCGAGTGACTTTCGCTTGGGACGGCGAAGACGCCGTCGACGTAGACCTGGAGGACTATCACTGATGAGCAAGAACCGTCTTGTCCGCGGCCTGGGGCCGATGCATCCGGGCGAAATGCTGCGCGAAGATGTTTTGCCGGCGCTCGGCAAGTCCAAGACCGAGATCGCGCGGTTGCTTGGCATTTCGCGGCAGACCCTGTACGACATTCTCGGCGAAAAGCAGCCGGTGACCCCGGCTATGGCTCTGCGTCTCGGCAAGCTCCTCGGCAACGGTCCAGATCTCTGGATCAATCTGCAGCGCGCCTATGATCTCACCGTCGCCGAACGCGAGCTGGCGGGTAAACTCAAGAAAATTCCGACGCTGACGGCGGCGTAGGACCTTCACCTCTCGCCGCGCGGAGGGCGATGCGGTAATAATTAATTCCTCCTTAGCCCGCGCGCGCAGAGTAACGAGTTCTTGCTTGCTCAACGCCTTTTCGTCTTCGCGGACTTCCTACGCTTGACGCCCGCCATCGCTTCGAGGACGGCGCAGACGGCCGCCGTATCTTGCGCGCCGCGGCCGCTTGCCAGCGCTTTGTTGTAGATCGCCTTGCTGGCGTCGAACATCGGCGTCGCCACGCGAATGTGCTTGGCGTAGCTGCCGATCACATCCATGTCCTTCTGCCAGACTGAAATCTTCATGGTCGCGTCACGATAATCGTTCTTCACCATCATCGGGCCGCGCAGTTCGAAGACGCGCGAATTGCCGGCGCCGGACTTGACCAGATCGAAAATAAGCTGCGGCGGCAGCCCCGCCTTCATCCCGAGCACCATGGCCTCCGCGCTCGCCACGTTGTTGATGGCGACGAGCAGATTGGCGACGTATTTCATGCGGCTGCCGTTGCCGAACACCCCGATATCGTGCACCGCGCGCGTGAAGGCGGCGAACATCGGGCGCAGCCTTTTGATCTCGGCCGCGCCGCCCGAGGCATAGACGACGAGGTCCTTCACCTTCGCCTGCGCACCGGTGCCGCTGACCGGGCAATCAAGCAACACGTGGCCGGCCTTGCGCAATGCCGCTTCGGCCTTTGCCTTGTCCTCGAGGGTGAATGTGGACATTTCCACGATGATGCGTCGCGGCACGCGCGATTTGACGATTACACCAACGGTGTCGGCAAGCGCGCGCGGGCTCGGCAGACTGGTGATGACCGTGCTGACCTTGCGCACAACGTCGGCGGCATCGGCGACGATCTCGACGCCCAGCCGCGCCATCGCGCGCCGCCGCGCCGAATCGATATCGTAGCCGATGACCCGCCACCCTTCGCCGACGAGACTTTGGGCAAACGCGCCGCCCATGATGCCCAAGCCGATAATGCCGACGGCTTTCTTTCCCGACGCCATGCTGTTTCCTGTTCCCTGCTTCGCCGCTCTTGGGCGGGACGCGACGCCTATGGCATTCGCTCGCTGCGTGCGCAAGCCGCTTTCTCGTCTCGCGCTGATCGCCTATTGTCCGCGCCGGTTCGCAAGCGTCGGGAGGATGCCGGGATGCAGATCGGAGTTGCGGGCCTCGGCGCCATGGGCAGCGCAATCGCCGCACGCCTCATGGAAACCGGGCACCAGGTGACCGTCTGGAATCGAACGGCGGCGAAGACCAAACCGCTGGCCGATGCCGGCGCCAAGGTTGCGGCGAGCCCAAGCGCGGTCGCCGCCGCCAGCGAGGCGATCATCACCATCCTGACCGACGGTGCAGCAATCGAGGCGGTCTATCACGGACCGTCGGGCCTTCTCTCCGGCGAGGTGAACGGCAAGCTGTTCATCGAGATGAGCACCGTGCCGCCGTCCGTGGAGACGGCTCTGGCGCCGAAGGTGCGGGGCAAGGGAGCCGTGTTCGTCGAATGCCCGGTCGGCGGCTCTACGGCACCGGCGCGCCAGGGCAAGCTGCTCGGGCTGATGGGCGCGGAGCCGGCAGACGCGGCGGGTGCGCGGCCGATCCTCGAACAGCTGTGCCGCAAGGTCGAGCATTGCGGCCCGGTCGGCGCCGGCTCATCGATGAAACTTGCGATCAATCTGCCGCTGATGGTCGGCTGGCAGGCCTATGCGGAGGCCTTCGCCATCGCGCGCGACGTCGGCTGGCAGCCCAAGCGGCTCCTCGAGCTGTTCGTCGACAGCAACGGCGCCAACAACGGGCTGAAGATGCGCGCCGACATGATCGTCGCCATGATGGAAGACCGCGATCCCGGCGCGACCACGTTCAGCATCGCCAACGCGGTCAAGGATCTGCGCACAATGGTCGATACCGGCATGGCGAAGGGCGCAGATATGCCGGCAGCCAAAGCCGCGCTCGCCGCCCTCGAGGAAGCAAACAGCAAGGGCCTGGGTCCATTCGATGCGTCGCGCCAGACCGTTTTTTGGTCGAGCCGCAGCAAACGCTAGACAGCAAAGAATCATCATTCATCCAAAAACAAACCGGAGGCAATCATGTCCGCGATCACGCTCGCACAAGCATCCACCATCATCGATGTCGCGCTGAAGAAGGCCCGCGACAGCAAATTGGCTCCGCTCACGGTCGCGATACTCGATGCCGGCGGACATCTCGTCGCCTTCAAGCGCGAGGACAAGTCGGGAATTCTGCGCTTCGATATCGCCTACGGCAAAGCCTGGGGCGCGCTCGGCATGGGCTTCGGCTCGCGCACGCTTGCGGGCCGCGCAGCGAAGACACCGCAATTCTTCACCATGCTGGCGGCAGCGAGCGGCGGCCGCATGATCACCAATCCGGGCGGCGTCCTCATTCGCGACTCAAGCGGCGACGTTGTGGGCGCCTGTGGCGTTTCGGGCGACACTTCCGACAAGGATGAGATGTGCGCCGTCGCCGGGATCGAAGCCGCAGGCCTGAAGGCGGACCCGGGCACGGATTAAACTTCATCCTTCCCCGCGAAAGCGGGGAAGGGGGACCATCCTGCGAAGCAGGATGGTGGAAGGGGCGCGAGCCTCGACGAAACTCCTTCGACGACGAAGAAACGTCGAGTCGGGCGCCCCCTCCACCATCCTCCGCTCGCTGCGCGAGCTGCGGATGGTCCCCCTCCCCCGCTATCGCGAGTGAGGATCAATAAAGCGGAGACTCACAATGAAGCTCTTTTCATTCTGGCGGTCGCTGGCGACCTATCGTGTGCGCATCGCCCTGAACCTCAAGGGCCTGGTGCCCGAAGAGATCATTCAGATCAACCTGATGAAAGGCGAGCAACGCGAGGCTTCGTTCCGCGCCGTCAACCCCATGATGGCGATCCCCGCGCTCATCGACGGCGAGGGACCGGCTTTGTTCGAATCGCTGGCGATCATCGAATATCTCGACGAGACCCATCCGAACCCGCCGCTATTGCCGCGCGACCCGCGCGGACGCGCGCGCGTGCGCGGGATCGCCCAGCTCATCGCCTGCGATTCGCATCCGCTGATCGTGCCGCGGGTGCGCGAATATCTTGCGCATGAGTTCAAGTTCGACGAGCCGTCGGTGATGAAATGGTGCCGGCACTGGCACACGGCGGCGCTGACCGGGCTCGAAACGCATCTGCAGGACAAGGCCACCAGCCGCTACGCCCACGGCGATGCGATCACGCTTGCCGATATCTGTCTCGCCAGCCAGGCGGCGGGCGCGAAATTCTTCTCTGTCGACACCGCGCCGTTCCCGACGTTCAATCGCATCGTCGGCGAACTTTCGGCGATCGACGCGTTCGCCCGCGCTCATCCGCTGAAGCAACCGGGCGCCCCGGCGGCCTAGCCGCCTCACCACCACTTATGAAAGTGATGCAGCGGGCCGTGCCCGGAGCCGAGGCTGAGCCGATCCGCCGCGGCGATTGCCGCGGTGACGTAGGCCTTGGCTTCGCGCACCGCCGCGCCGAGCGAAAGTCCCTTGGCGAGGCCGGCGGCGATGGCCGCGGAGAACGTGCAGCCGGTGCCGTGGGTGTTTTTGGTGGCGATTCGCGGCGCCGCAAACCGCTCGCAGCCATTTGCGCCGACGAGAAGATCCACGCTCTGAGCACCATCCAGGTGCCCGCCTTTGATGAGCACCGCCTCGGCCCCGAACGTCAGCAGCTTTTCAGCTTGGATGCGCATCGATGGCTCGTCGCGCGCCAGCGGCACATTGAGGAGGGCAGCGGCTTCCGCCAGATTCGGCGTCAGCACGCGGGCGTGCCCGATCAGCTTGCGCAACGCATCGATCGCGCCGGGACGCAACAGCGCTTCACCCGAGGTCGATAGCAGTACCGGATCGAGCACGACGTTGCGCGCCCGATGGCGATCGAGCCCGGCCGCGACCGCTTCGATTGCCGCCGCATTTGCCAGCATGCCGATCTTCACCGCGCCGACGTCGAAGTCAGAGAATACGGCGTCCATCTGCGCAGCGACGAACTCCGCCGGCACGTCCTGAATGGCAAAAACGCCCTTGGTGTTTTGGGCGGTGAGCGCAGTGACAACCGAAGTGCCGTAGACGCCGAACGCCGCGAAAGTCTTCAGATCGGCTTGGATGCCCGCGCCGGCGCTTGAGTCCGAGCCGGCAATGGTCAGCGCGACCGGGACGCTCATGGTTTACCCTGTGATTTCACAAGCTCTCCGCGCGTGACAAACAAGCAGTCGTATTCGAGGCCTCACTGCCAGTTTCGCAGTTGCCTTAGTCTCGTAATATAGGCAGCGCGGATGCAGGCGTCGTCCTTGTTGCAGGACTTGCGCCGCTCGTGCCAAGCATTTTCATCGGCCACAAGTGCGGTCTGTTTGTCTTTATCGAGGTGTGCACGCAAGACCGAATAGGCTACGGCGAGACTGCGATCCAATTCCGCAAGTTCCGAGTTTCGGCATATCTCCTGCTCGTCGGTATCCAGGGCCGAGTAGCAATCAAAGCTCGGAGGCTTGCCGCTGCGGAGAAACATGATCGCGATCGCAGCCGTCAGCGCCACGCCGACGAGGAGCCCCACGCCGCCGAAAAGCACAGGCAGAGAAAACAGTGAACGCCGCGGCGGCGTTTGGCCGACAAAGCCTTGCGGCACGGGCGCGGCCGCAGAAGGATTTGCGACCGGTGCCACCCCGGCATTCTGCTGTCGCGCCGGCGGCGCCATGCCTTTGGCAGCAAAAATCTGATCCAGCGCGCGGCTCAAACCTTCAATGTGATGGTCGAAGTCCCTGCCGCCGTCCACTTCGACCGCATGCCGGAAAGCAAAATCCTTCAGCGTGGCGGGAAGCTGACCGGCCTCCGGCATTTTCATGCCGCTGACGAGAACCGGAATGACCGGGATGTCACGCTTGAGAGCCATCTCCACTTCGACCCGGACTGGATCGCTCTCGTTGTCCATCCGGCTCTCAACGCCCTCGCCGCGGCCCAGCCACCGCGGTCCCACGATCACCAGCAACACATCCGTCGCCGTGAGCGCATCGGCGATTTGCGTGCGAAAATCGATGCCGGGCCGAATGCTGTCGATGTCGCGGAAGACCGTGTCTTTTCCAAATTGCTGCGCGAGGCGATCGAATATGCGGCCGGTAATGTCCTGCGAATCCGATCGGCGATAGGAGATCGCAATCTTCGCCATGTCACCCTCACGCGCCTCGTTTGGCCAGCATCGCGTCGACGACTTGCCGCAGCGAGCGGGCCGCGCTGGCCGGATCGGCCGCAAGTGACAGCGCCGAGATGACGGCGACGCCATCGGCGCCGGCGGCGATCACCGGCGCAGCATTGTCAGCGTCGATGCCGGCGATACCGCAGACCGGAAGCTCCTTCTGCTCTTTTTGTGCTCGGCTCCGCAGCACCGCGATGATGCGCGCCAACCCTTCGGGGCCGATCGGCGCGTTCTTCTGCTGCTTCGATAGCGTCGCGTAGACGCCGCCCGAGCCGACGTAATCGATCAGCGGAACCGGCGCCGCCTCAGCCTCGCTTACGTTTTTGACCGACAGGCCGATGATGGCGCCGGAGCCGAGGACACGCCGCGCGTCCTCGACCCTCATGTCGTCCTGCCCAAGATGCACGCCGTCGGCGCCCGCGGCGAGCGCCACGTCGACGCGGTCATTGACCACAAACGGCACAGAGAACGGCCCCAAGGCTTTCTTGATGGCACGCGCTTCATCCACCATGGCGCGCGTCTCGCTCACCTTGTCGCGCAATTGCACGAGCGTGGCGCCGCCCTCGGCGCACAGCCGCGCCAGCTCGGCAAGATCGTGGCCGCCGGAACGCTCCGGATCCACGATGGCATTAAGGCGCAGATCGATCTTCATCACGACACCTTTGCGCGCGCGCGCAACGTCGCGCGATCGAGGCTGTGGAGAGCGTCGAGGATCCAGCTTGCAAACCGGCCGGGCCCGCGCGCGGACTGCGCGGCCACTTCGCCCGCAACTCCGAGCGCGATCAGCGCCGCATTTGTGGCAAGCCACGAATCGGTTTCGACCGCCAGCGCGGCGCCGACCAGCGCCGAGCCCGCACATCCCATCCCGGTGACGAGGCTCATCAACGGATCGCCGTTGGCGATGACGACGCGGCGAGCGCCATCGGTCACGATATCGGCGTTGCCGGTCAGCGCCACAACGGTGCCGCAGGCTTTAGCGACCCGGGACGCGGCTTCGTCGGCCGGATCGCCGCCGAACAGTGGAGCGAACTCCGCCGCGTTGAGCCGTACTGCCGTTGGCTCGCGCGCCAAGAGTTCACGGGCAAATTGCGCGCGGCCGGGCGAGCGTTCGATAAAAACCGGGTCGAGCACCCACGGCATGCGCGCCGTTTGCGCCGCGCCGAGCGCGACGCTGATCGCGCCGCGCCGTTCCTCGTCGAAGGTGCCGAGGTTCACTAGGAGCGCATCCGCGCTGGCGACAAAGCTGACGATCTCTTCGGGCGAGATCGTCATCGAAGGCACCGCTCCGGCCGCCAGGAGCATGTTCGCCGTATAATTCTGCGCCACGGTATTGGTAATACAATGCACCCGCGGCGCCCGATCGCGGATGCGAGCGAGAACGTCTGCGGCGATGTCGGCTAGCTCGAGCGGCGCATGCATTGTTACGTTCTTCCTGGTACTCTTTACGAGAGCATGATCTTTTCGGAAAATCGGCATCCACCCTCGGATCAAGTCCGAGGGCAGGCTTTTTCCGGATCATGCTCTAACCACGATACTACGCTCGGAGCCGCCCTATGGTCCCCTTTTTCGTGCAGATCAAATGCCAGCTCGGCAAGTCCTACGAGGTAGCCAACAAGCTAGCGGATGCCGAGATTGCCTCGGAAATATATTCGACCGCCGGCGATTTCGATCTCCTGGTGAAGTTCTATGTCGATCAGGCGACCGATATCGGCCATTTCATCGCCGAGAAGGTGCAGACCGTTCCGGGCGTGGCCGACACGCGCACCATCATCACTTTCAAGGCCTTCGGGGCGTCGTAGCGGCGCCGGGGGCGGCCGGCATCACTTCCTCGGCGGTGCGGAACTTAAGCGCGAGCTGATGCTCGCGCCAGATCACGAACAAGCCGGCGCCGGCGATGATGATGGAGCCGAGCACGATCATGATAGTGGGCTTTTCGCCGAACATCGTGTAGCCGAGCACGAGCGCCCAGATCATCGACGTGTAGTCGAACGGCGCGACCATCGAAGCCGACGCATAGCGATAGCTCTCGGTGAGAAAAATATGGCCCATGCCGCCGAGAAAGCCGATGGCCGCCAGCGCCGCGAGTTCGGTCCAGGTTGGGCTGACCCACCAGAACGGCAGCGTAGCAAGACCCGATAACGCACAGATCAGCGAGAAATAGAACACGATCGAAGACGTCCGCTCGCTCTTTGTCAGATGCCTGGTCTGGATCATGGTGCCCGCATTGGTGACGGAACCGGCGATCGCGTAGATCACGCCGCCGAGACTGGTCGCGCTCGCCATGGCAATGGTCAGTTGCTCACCGGAAAGATGCGGCGCCAGCACCACCAGCACGCCAAGAAAGCCGACGGTGACCGCCGTCCAGCGATAGATGCGCACGCGCTCCTTGAGCACCAAAGCGGCAAGCGCTACGCCGATCAGCGGCGATGTAAAGCTGATGGCGTTGGCCTCGATCAAAGGCAGCCGCGCCAGTGCGCCGAAATTGCAGAACATGCCAACAATGCTGAGCGCGCCACGGCTGGCCTGGCCGAGCGGACTCTCGGTGCGCACGGCCGCTGCCAGTTCGCCGCGCCAGGCATAGACGATCACGACCGGCACGATGGCGAACGCCGAGCGGAAGAACACCACCTCGCCGATCGGATACCTGGCGCCGAGATAACGGATCAGCGCCGACATCAGGGCGAACAGCACCGCCGAGACGAGCTTGAGCGAAATGCCTTTAGTGGCGTTCATGCGATCTTTCCTCCCCCTGAAAGGGGAGGAAAATGCTGCGTCTTCTCCCTCATCCGAATATCCCGGCGGCTCAGTTCTTCTTGGGCGGCGGAGACGGCCCCTGCCTCGGCGGCAGCGAAGCAATGTAGACGGCAATTGCATCGCGATCTTCTTGGCTGAGCAAAGAGGTATTGCCAATGACCTCGGCCATATCGCCGCCCGCATAATCGCCGGATGGGTCCATGCCGTCGTCGAGGAAGCTTGCAATGTCCTTGACCGACCAGGCGATCTTGTCTTCGCCCCAATGGCCGAGACCAGCCGGCGTGATGTTCGGCACCCAGCCCTTGCCGTCGGGGGACGGGCCGCCGGCGAAACGCTCGCTCTCGATGATGCCGCCGAGGAAATCGCGCGGGCTGTGGCACTCGGCGCAGTGTCCGGGACCGTTCACCAGATAAGCGCCGCGATTCCATTGCGCTGGCTGCGACGGGTCGGCGACGAACGGTCCACCATGCAGAAACAGGAGCTTCCAACCTCCAATCAGCCGGCGGATGTTGAAAGGAAATGACAGATCGGGCCCGCGCACCTTGCCCGGCACTGGCGGCAGCGTTTTCAGATACGCAAACAGATCGCGCACGTCGCTTAGCTCCATGTGCCGATAGGACGGATAGGGAAAAGCCGGGAACAGGTGATAGCGGCCCGGCGCCGTTCCATCCCAAAGCGCACTGACGAAATCCGCCTCGCTCCAATTGCCGATGCCGTCGATGGGATCGGGCGAGATGTTGGGTGCGTAGAACGTGCCGAATGGGGAATGCAGTGCCAGGCCGCCGCCCAGCCGCGTGCGATCGACCTTCTGCGGATCCTTGTTGGGAACGGCGTGGCAGGACGCGCAGCCGCCGACGTTGAACATGGTCTGGCCGTTGGCGAGGTTCGGCGTGTAGGCCGGCAGTGCGTCGGCGGAGACCGTCGCGGGGATCGTCATGATCCAGAACGCGACCAAACCGGCGGCGACCGCTACGGCAGCAATGATTGCGAGCGACCGGAGCCGCACACGTTTCATCCGATACGCTCCCCGGCTATCCGCCGCCTGCGTTGCGCGATTGTTGCGATCCTATGCGTTGCGGCGGGTAGCGAAAAGCCAACTCCCGTCAGTGCGCACGCGCCCAGGAACGACAAAAAGCGGGGCGCCCTCGCGGACGCCCCGCCCTCAGAGGTGATTGTCCCTCGCGTCAGGTCTTCGGCTTGGCGCGATAGATTTGATGGCAACCGCCGCAATCATTCTTGCCGATGTTGCCCATGGCCGCTTTGAAGCTGTCTAGATCCGTCACCGAAGCGTTGGCCGCCTTGGCATCGTCGCCGAACTTCGCAAACCTGGCTTTGAAGTCCGCCGTGTCTTCCCAGATCTTTGGCAGCGCCGCCGTGTCCTCGCCGGTCTTGGAATCGTCTGGGAACAGCGCGGGCATTTTCGCAGCCGCATCCTGGAATGTCGCAAAAATCTTATGCGCCGCGGCAATATCGAATGGCTGCTCGCCCTTGACCATGCCGGCGGCGATCTTCGCCTGGTCGCCGTTAGCCTTCATGATGGCCTTGCGGTCCTTGATCACGTCCTGTTGAGCGACAGCCACGCTTACGCCCAGCACGACGGCTGCGACGGCGAACACGGTGCGGATCATGCGATGATCTCCCTCTGTAGGTTGACGGAAAAAGCCTCGGAACGCTCCCTCTCGCCGCCCCATTACGGCAGACGGACATGCGATCAACACCGGTTTGATCGCGTTATTCCCCGCAAGGCGCACGAATACACGCAAAGGAGCTGGGAGAGAAGCGTGGCGGATGAAATATGCGCGGAATACTGTGGGTTCGCACCTTGCTCCGGCCGCCTCCGACCGGCAAATTACCCGGGTGAAGCGTGAGCGCGGCGGCCCGCAGGGCTCGATTCGACCGCGCCCTTCCCTACTCTGTACCCGCTACCCATATGTGCAACCGCCTCGCAGCTGTCCGCAGACAGTCGAGCATCCAACTAACGAATGAGATTCCATGAAGATTATCCCCATGAGCTGGGGCCGCCGCGATGAGCCGGCAAAGTCGGCCGTCCCGGCCCGAGACATAGCGCTGCTTGACGCCTATTCGCGCGCCGTCATCGAGGTGGTCGAGCGCGTCGGTCCGGCCGTCGTCGCCCTTTCCATTCGCGGCGCACAGGGAGTTTCGCCCTTCGTGCCGCGCGGCGGCGATGGCGAGGGGATGGGCGCCGGCTCGGGCGTCATTGTTGCGCCAGACGGACTCATCCTCACCAACAGTCACGTCGCCGGCGCGGCCGGCGGCGGCGCCTCGCGCATTGATGTCAGCACCGCCGACGGCCAGGAGTTGCGCGCGCGGCTCGTCGGCGACGATCCAGACACCGATCTGGCGCTGCTGCGCGTCGACGAGTCAGTGAAGCTGCCTGCCGCGCCGCTCGGCGACTCCAAGCAGTTGCGGCGAGGCCAGCTCGCCATCGCCATCGGCAATCCGCTCGGCTTTGAGTCCACGGTGACCACGGGCGTCGTTTCGGCGCTTGGCCGCAGCCTGCGTTCGCGCAACGGCCGCCTAATCGACGACGTGATCCAGACCGACGCAGCGCTCAATCCCGGCAATTCGGGCGGGCCGCTGGTGTCCTCTCATGGCCAAGTCATCGGCATCAACACGGCGATCATCATGGGGGCGCAGGGCATCTGCTTCGCGGTCGCCGCCAACACCGCAAGTTTTGTGCTTGGCGAACTGGTGCGGCATGGCCGCGTGCGCCGCGCCTTCATCGGCATCGCGGCACAACAGATCGCGCTGCCGCCGCGGCTCCGTCACGCCGCCAAGCTCAGCCAGGAGCGCGCCGTCATGGTCGGCGGGTTCGAGCCGGACAGCGCCGCCGGCCGCGCCGGCCTGCGGCCTGGTGACATTATTCTCAAGCTCGACGGCCAGCCCATCTTGGGCGCCGACGACCTCATCCGCGCGCTGACCGGCGAGAAAATCGGCCGCAAGGTGGCGCTTGACGTGCTGCGCGGGACCGAGCGGCTGACGCTGACGCTGGTGCCGCAGGAGCGCAGAAGGGCCGCGTGAGGGCGTCGCCGCTTTCTCCGACAGCGTCGAACGCAACCTCACCCGCGCCCAGGCCGGGCCGGTGGCACACGCCTGGTATTTGTCTCACGCCGGCACTTCGCCCTTGAGCATGAGGCGATAGAGGTAGCGGCGCTCGTTCATGTCGTAATCCGGATTGGCCTGGTGCATGACGCTGCGGTTGTCCCACATCACCCAGTCGCCGTGACGCCACTTGTGCCGATACTCGTATTTCTTCTGCGTGGCGTGCGCCATCAGCTCGTCGATCAGCTTGAGCGCGTCGGCGTCTTCCATGCCCTCAATGGCTTCCATGCGCACCGGATTGAGAAACAGCGCCTTGCGGCCGTTCTCCGGATGGGTCCGCACCAGCGGATGCACGCCGGGCGGCGGCAGATTGCGGCGGCTCTCCTCGCTCAGGTAGCCGAGCGGCCGCGGGCTATATTTGCTCAGGTAGGCGTGCACCGCCTTTAGCCGGTCGATCTTTTGTTTGGTCGTCTCCGGGAGATCGTCGTAAGCATCGTGCATATTGACGTATTGGGTGTCACCGCCGCTCGACGGCAGCTCGACTGCGAACAGCGTTGTGGCCTTGGGCGGGCGCGGATGATTGGAATGGTCGGTGTGGAAGGTCTCGCCCGGAATGATCCGCCGCCCGTTCACGAACTCGTCGTTGGAAACATATGACACGTCCGGGTGCCCGGGAACGTGGTGCTCTTTCTTGTCATGCGCTTGCAGCTCGCCGAACAGCTGCACCGCAGCTTTGAAATCATCGGGGGAAAAATGCTGGCCGCGCATGACCAGCACATGGTGCTCGGCGAAGGCATTGTTCAGCGCAGCGCGGGTTTCGCCGTCGACCGGCTGTGTGAAATCGAGGTCAGTGACCTCGGCGCCGGTGTGATCCGTCAACGGCGCAATGGTGAAGGATGCCATTGGGTGTTCCCTCCACGCGTATATTTTGTTTCGCGGACGCTATCGCCGGACAGGGGTAACGGTCAAGCAGCGGAGGCCGAGCGTATGGCCGCTACGATCTGGTGCGGGGCGATGGGAGTCTCGTCGAAGGTAACGTTGAACTGGCGTAGCGCGTCCGCAATGGCGTTGGCGATCGCGGCCGGCGGCGCGATGGGGCCGCCTTCGCCGACGCCCTTCACGCCGAACGGATTGCGCGGCGACGGCGAATGCTGATGCATGAGCGCCAGGCGCGGGATGCCGCAAGCGTTAGGCAGCATGTATTCCGCCAGCGTGGTCGCGAGCGGCTGCCCTGCCGCGTCGAATTTGATGGCCTCGAACAGCGCGCCGCCGAAGCCCTGCACGGCGCCGCCCACGATCTGGCCCTCGACCAGCATCGGATTGACCACCACGCCGCAATCGTGCGCGACCGCATAGTTCTCGATGCTCACATGCCCGGTCTCGGCATCGACCTCTACGACGACGGCATGCACCGCGTAGGACCACGTGACCGTCGGCGGCTCGAAGTAATAAGTCTCCTCGAGCCCGGCATCGACACCCGGCGGCCGGCCGTGATCCCAGCCGGGCCGCGCCGCCTGCGCGACCTTGGCGAGCGGCAGTTCGGCGCCCGGCACACCGACGATGCCGACTTTGCCGTTGCGCAATTCGAGATCGCTCGCGGCGCATTCCAGCATATTGGCGGCGATGGAAAACACTTTGGCGCGCAGCCGTTCGCTGGCGCCGTGAATGGCCGCCGACAAGGTGACGGTCGTGCGGCTCGCCAGCGTGCCGAAGCCGATGGCGATCGCTGACGTATCGGCGAGCGTAATCACCACATCGTCGGGATGAACCTGCCAGGCGTCGGCGGCGATTTGCGCAAAGATCGTCTCCATGCCCTGTCCTTGCGGGCAGCCGCCCCCCGACACGTAGATCTTGCCCGAGGGCTCGATGCGGACCAGCGCGCTCTCGAACGGCCCAACGCCGGTGCCCTCGACGTAACAGCCCAGGCCGAGACCGAGAAAGCGGCCATCGTCGCGCGCGATACGCTGCCGTTCGCGAAAGGCCGCAAGCCCGCCGACCGCTTCCAGCGCCTTTTCCAACGCCGCCGGATAATCGCCACCGTCATACACGATGGGCTCGCCGTCCCGGTACGGCATGCCCATCGCATAAGGCATTTCGTCGTCGCGGATCATATTGCGCAGGCGCACCTCGGCGGGCTCGAGGCCGACTTCGCGCGCCACGAGGTCGATGGCGCGCTCCATGGCGAAGGCGGCCTCCGGGCGGCCGGCGCCGCGATACGGCGCGTTCGGTGTCTTGTTGGTGGCGGCGATGCGGGCGTCGATGGCGATGGCGCCGATCTTGTAAGGACCGGGCAGATGCACAGCGGTGTTGTAGACCACGCCGGCGCCAATGGGATTCCAGGCGCCGCAATCCACAATGAAGCTGTCGCGCAGCGCCAGGATACGGCCCTCGTCGTCGAAACCGACCTCAACGTCGTGGATCTGATCGCGCGAGTGGCACGAACAAATCAGATGCTCGCGGCGGTCCTCGATCCATTTTACCGGCCGCCCGAGCCGGCGCGCCAGGAACGGGATCAACAAGTCTTCCGGATAGACGTGACCCTTGACGCCGAAGCCGCCACCGACGTCGAGCGCAACGCAGCGCACGCGCGCCTCGGGAAGTTGCAGCACTGCCGCCGCCTCGCGACGCACCCAGTGCACCACCTGCGTCGCCGACCAGATCGTCACCGCATCCGTGCGCGAATCGTAGAGACCGACCACGCCACGGCATTCCATGGGCATGGCGGCGTAGCGGTGATGATGAAACCGGCGCTTTAGCCGGCGCGGAGCGCGGGCCATGGCGCCCTTTGTATCGCCCTTCTCGATGGTGAATCCGCCGATCAGGTTGGTGCCAAAACGATCGTGCACGATGTCCGCGCCGCCGGACAGCGCCGCTTCGGGATCGAGCACGGCGGGCAACGGATCGAGATCGAGCCCGACCAGTTGCGCCGCATCTTCAGCCGCATGGCGACTGTCGGCCACGATCACCGCCACGGCTTCGCCGACGTGCCGGACTTTATCGTAGGACAGCAGCGGCTGCTGGGGATTGATGAACTTGTGCTGGACCTGCGTCGTCCATTTGCGCGGCAACGTAAGCTGTGTGTCCGGCACGGGTGGCACCAATTGCACAAGCTCGGGACCGCCCAGCGCGTAGACGACGCCCGGCGCCGCCGCGGCCCGCGACAAATCGATTGCCTTGATGCGCGCGTGCGCCAGCGGGCTGCGCACGAACACCGCGTGCAGCATGTGCGGCAGCTCGAAATCGGCGATGAATTGCCCGCGGCCGGTAAGCAGGCGCCGGTCTTCCCGGCGCGTTATGGAGCGGCCGATGAAGGGAGAATGCGGCACGTCATTCATGCTGCGGATGCCGGCTCGGTGCGAGATCGCCTAAGGCTTAGCACAATCTGGCGCGTCCTTGCGTTCGCTCAAGCGTGATTGAGCAGCGCCTTCTTGAGTCCCGCCGTGGGCTTTAGGAAAAACACCAGCATGGTACAGCCATTGGGCGCTGTCGGCGCGTGACGGCTGCCTTTGGCGCGGATGACGAAATTGCCCGCGGTGCATTCGCCTTCCTCATCGACCAGCGAGCCCTCAAGGACGTAGGTCTGCTCCAGATCCTCGTGCAGGTGCGCGGGGATTCCGCAACCGGGCTCCAACTTGGACAGAATGGTCAGCATGCCGGTCGTGGGATCGTGATAGATCACCTTCATCTTGTTGCCCGGATTGGTCTCGACCCACGGGACCTCTTCGGTCTCGATAAAGCGTGAAGCAAGCGCGGCGAGCGACGAGGCTTCGGCCATGGCGTCCTCCTGCTGGTCCGTTGCCAGAGCCTACGCGTGCGCCGCAGCGCGGTCCATGCGCCAATTGCGGCGCGCCCGGGCAGCCACACGGCGCGCGGCGGCAGAACGCACCGTCGGATCAGCGGAGCTTGCGCCCGATGATGTCCTCGCAGCGCACGCCTTCGGGCGGTTGTTCGCCGAGATAGAACCCACCCGACATGGCGAACTTCATGCGGTTCGACGGATGGCCGGCGATACCCCAACGGTCGCCGAGCGGCGGCATGATCTTTTCCCAGTAGGTCGCGTCTTGCGGAACGTGCGTGGCTTCGTCGATCTGATCGAGTTCGGTCGTGTATTCAGCGACAAAACCGTCCGGCTCGATGAAATAGGAAAACACGTTGCTGCCGGGGCCGTGGCGGCCGACGCCCCACTCGATGTCGAAGCCGTTCTGCTTGACGCGGCCGGTGCCGCGCATCAACCCATCGATATTGGGCAGTTCGTAGGCGACGTGATTGAGCGAGGGCCCGTTAGCGCGGAAAAGCGCAATGCTGTGATGGTCGGAGCAGCAGCGCAGAAAATCCATCATGCGGGTCGTGTCGGTGTGCTTGAACCCGAGCACATCGATAAAGAACGACATCTGCTGGCCGGTGGCGCCGCTGTTGAGCACGACATGGCTGATCTTGGTCGGGCGCGAGCGGTCGAGGGCGACATCGGTATGCTGCGCGCCATCCGACGAGATGCTCATCGGCAGACCCTCGGGGCTCTCGAAACGGAACCCGTAGCCGCCGCCCGACGATCCCGGCATCGGGGCCAGCTCGCCGGACACTTTCACACCGTACGATTTCGCCTTGGCACAGAGCTGATCGACCGCGGCGCGATCCGGGGCGGCGAAGTTGACGCCAAGCAAAGCGGGCTTCGGCCGCTGCCGGATCGTCAAAAGGTGATGCTCACTGCCGGTGCCGCGCAAATGGATGGCGTCGCCCTCGGAACCGACCTCTTCGAGCGCCCAGACCTTGGTGTAAAAATCCGCCGATTGCTGAAGATCGCGCACGCCGAGCTCGATGCTGCGCACGCCGCTTACCTTGGCGTTCATCATTTGGATTCCTCCGATCAGCTTGGACTGGAGCATAAGACCCCCACCCCTTGCGATCAACAAAAGATGTCACAATGCCAGGGCCCAACGGCGACATAGCAGGGCGACATGGCACCGCAATGCATACGGCCGGGAATTCGTGTAGGTTCAGCGCTCAATCGCGAGGGAATCACAATGAAACTTCGCCGCCGGAGTTTCCTGCATCTGGCAGCGGGCGCTGCCGCTCTCCAGACCCTCCCCCGGGCCGCGTTGGCGGACGCTTATCCATCGCGCCCGGTGCAGATCATCGTCGACCTGCCGGCCGGTCTCGCGCCCGACGTGGCCGCACGCCTCATCGGTCCGCCATTGTCGGAGCGGCTCGGGCAGGCGGTCGTCATCGAGAACCGGCCGGGGGCCGGAGGCAACATCGGCGCGGAAGCCGTGGTCCGGGCGACGCCGGACGGCTACACGCTCCTGCTGGTGATCTCGGGGAACGCGGTCAACGCCACGCTTTACCCCAACCTTACGTTCAACTTCGTGCGCGACATCGCGCCGGTTGCATTCGTCGGCATCACGCCTTTTGCGCTCGCGGTCACGCCGTCGTTCCCAGCGAAGACCGTCCCCGAATTCATCGCCTACGCCAAAGCCAATCCGGGCAAGATTAACCTCGCCACGGCGGGCGTCGGCACCGCACCCCATCTCGCGGGTGAATTGTTCAAGATGATGACCGGCGTTGACATCGTTCAGGTGCCGTATCGCTCCAACTACATGCCCGATGTGCTCGGCGGACAGGTGCAAGGGGCGTTCGTGGCCATCGCGCCGGCGATCGGCTACATCCGGGCCGGCAAGCTGCGCGCCCTGGCGGTGACCAGCGCAAAGCGCCTGGACGTGCTGCCCGACGTCCCCGCCATGGCTGAATTTGTACCCGGCTACGAGGGCAGCGGGTGGCTGGGCGTCGGCGCGCCGCGCGGCACGCCGACCGATGTCATCGACACGCTCAACAAAGAGATCAACGCCGTCGTCACCGAGCCCGCGATGAAGGAGAAGCTTCTCGCCTTGGGCACGGAGCCCGACCCGATGACACCGGCGCAATTCGGCAAGCTCATCGTCGACGCCACCGAAAAATGGGCGAAGGTGATCAAGTTTGCCAACATCAAGGCGCAGTGACGCGGACCGGATTTAGATCTTCTCGATCTTGCCGGCCTCGATAACCCGCTTCCACTTAGCGATTTCGCTTTTCACGTAAGCCGCAAAGTCGGCCGATGAATCGCCGTCCGGGATGGTGGCCGCCTCCAACAGGCGCTTTCTCACGTCGGGCAACTGGACAATCGCGGCGACTTCCTTCTGCAAGAGACTTATGATCGCCTGTGGAGTCCCGGCCGGCACGAACACGCCGGCCATGGTTTCGGACTCCTCGTCCTTGATGCCGAGCTCAGCGAGCGTCGGCACGTCGGGCAACGTTTCCAGGCGCTGCTTGCTGGTGACCGCAAGCGCCTGAATTTTGCCTGCCTGGATGAATGAAGCTGTCGTCGCAAGCGCGTTGCAGCTGATGGGCGTGAAGCCCCCGAGCAGCGATTGCGCCATCGGTCCGCCACCGGCGAACGGCACGGTGATGAAGTTGAGGCCAAACGCCTGTTTGAGCATTTCGATCGCCAGCGATGGGGTGGTGCCGTTTCCTGGCGAAGCGACGCTGTATTTTCCCGGATTGGCCTTTATCAGGTTGATCAATTCCTTCATCGTCTTGGCCGGAAATTCCGTATTGACCTCCCAGGAATTCGGCGACGCGCCCGCCTTGGTGACCGGAATGAAATCCTTCTCGACGTCGAAGGGCATCGAGCGATACAGGTTTGGGTTCACCACGATGCTCGATGACGCGAGCAGCACGGTGTAACCGTCATTCGCTGCGCGCGCTGCGGTAGCCATGCCGATATTACCGCCAGCGCCGGCGATGTTCTCGATGTAGAACTGCTGATGCAGCCGCTCGGTAAGCTTCTGCACGATGATGCGGCCGGCGATATCGGTTGCACCGCCCGGCGGGAACGGGACGATGATCCTGACTGGATGATCGGGATAGTCTGCCGCCTGCAGGCTGGGCGCCGCGGTCAGGACCAAGATGGCGCCGGCCGCGGCGAGCAGTGCAGAAATCGCAATGCCGTTCCTCATTTCATCCTCCCGCGTCTCGAACCCGGTGCGCAAAGCTGCTAGGTTGCTTATTCGTTGGCTTGGCCGGGCCTTCTTATAGAACAAGGTATCTCAGTTTCCTGGGAGAAGACATGACGACGCAATCGGCGCCTTCCGGAGGGCCTGCTGCGTGCCCGCATCAGGAGATGATCAGCGGATCCTATGTGCGCAATGCCTGGTACGTTGCCGCGTGGTCCGACGATATTGGCGACGGACAACTCGTCGCGCGAACGATCATGGACGAGCCGATCGTGCTCTATCGCAAGGCCGATGGCTCCGTTGCCGCCATCGAGGACCGCTGCGCGCACCGCTTCGCGCCGCTCTCCATGGGCAAGATCGTCGGCGGCGACCGCATCCAATGCCCCTATCACGGACTCGAGTTCGACGGCACGGGCGCCTGCGTGCACAATCCGCACGGCGCGAAGAACATCCCGTCGCGGGCGCGGGTGAAGGGCTATCCGGTCGTCGAGAAACACAAGGCGGTATGGATCTGGATGGGCGACGCGCCGGCCGATGCCGGCAAGGTGCCGGACTTCGGCGTACTCGACAACGTGCCCGAGATTTATACCACCAAGCGCGACAGCATCACGATCCGGGCCAATTACCAGCTGATCATCGACAATCTGCTCGACCTCAGCCACACCTCCTATCTGCACGAGGGCATCCTGGGCAATGCCGACACCGTGGAATCGGAGATCACCGCCGAGCAGGATGGCGACGATGTGGTGATCGGCCGGCACGCCACCAATTCGACGCCGCCCGGCATGTTCGCTCAGTTCTGGCCGGACCATCCGCCGCGCGTCGACAAGTTCACCAAGATGCGCTGGATGCCGCCTTCAACGCTGCGGCTGGTCACCGGCATCTGCAAGATGGGTGCGTCGCCGGACAGCGGCACCGGCTACAATGCGATCCATATGCTCACCCCGGAGAATGAGCGGTCGACGCTGTATCATTTCACCGCCGTGCGCTTTGGCGTGATGACGTCCGATGAGAAGCTCAACCGCGATCTGCAGAAGAAGATCGCCGAGATGCGCCGCTTCGCCTTTGCGGAGCAGGACGCGCCGGTGATCGAGGCGCAGCAGCGCGTCATCGAGAGCGCAACGGCGCCGCTCGATCCGGTGGTCCTTGCCGTCGACGTGGGCCCGATGCGCTACAAGCGCATCCTCGGCAAAATGCTCGAAGCCGAGCAAAAGTGAAGCTCGTTCACAGCCGCTCTGATCTTTCGCTTGATTTTAGATCGATGCAGGATCCCGGCGGCGACGGCGCCAGGCGCGATTAAGCCGCCATTTCGATTCGTCCGTTGCGTTCGGTAAGAATTTTCTCGAATTTCTCGATCGGCGACGCCTTGCTGAAGTAATACCCCTGCATTTCGGTGCAGCCTTCGGCCAGAAGCAGCGCAAGCTGCTCTTCGGTCTCGACGCCTTCGGCGACGACATCGATATGCAGCGCACGCCCCAGATCGATGATGCATTTGATGATCGCCACCGAGTCGCTGCTTTTCGACATATCGCGCACGAACGTCTGGTCGATCTTGATCTTATCGAACGGGAAACTTCGCAGGTAGTTGAGTGACGAGAAGCCGGTGCCGAAATCATCCATGACGATACGGATGCCGAGCGAATGGAGCTCGTGCAGGATTGCGAGCGTCCTGGAGTCGGCTTCGAGCAGCACGGATTCAGTGATCTCCAACTCGAGGCGGGACGCCGGCAGACCGGACCCGGCGAGCGCGCCAAGAATGCCCTTGACCAGATTCAAGTTCTTGAACTGGATCGGCGACAGATTGACAGCAACGCGGAAACGCGACGGCCATTTCGCGGCTTCCGCGCAGGCGGAGCGCAGGACCCATTGGCCGAGCGGCCCGATGAGGCCGGACTCTTCGGCAAGCGGGATAAATTCGCTGGGCGGGATGGCGCCAAGCCGCGGATGGAACCAGCGCAGCAACGCCTCGAAACACCGCACCTCGCCATTCTTGGCGTTGACCACGGGCTCGTAGTAGAGCTGCAGTTGGCCGGCCGCCAAGGCACTTCGCAGCTCGAGTTCGAGCGCACGCCGCGCCTGAATGCGAGCGTCCATTTCGGGCTGAAAGAAGCAATATGACCCGCGCCCATCCGCCTTGGCGCGATACATGGCCAAGTCGGCATTCTTGAGCAGCTGATCCGCGTTCTTGCCGTCTGTCGGTGCGATCGCCAGACCGATGCTCGCGCCAATGTTCAGCTGCTGCCCTTCGATTTCATAAGGCGCGTCCAGCCGTTCGATGATGCGGTTGGCCAGGACGCCGCTCTCCTCAGCCCGGCCGACATTAGCCTGGATGATCGCAAACTCGTCGCCGCCGAGCCGCGCCACGAAGTCGCCATCGTCGACGCAGTTGGTCAATGTGTTCGCCACCGCGTTCAACAGCTTATCGCCGATGGGATGCCCGAGCGAATCGTTGACGCTCTTGAATCGGTCGAGGTCCAACCAAAGAACCGCGAACTTCTCGCCCTGGCGCTGCCGCCGCAGCCTCTTTTCCAATTCCTCGCGAAGGAAAACGCGGTTAGGCAGATCGGTCAGCTGATCGTGCCGCGCCAGATGGGCAATGTGCGCTTCCGCCTTCTGGCGCTCTGTAATATCCTCATGGATCGCCACCCATCCGCCGTCGGCAGCGCCCTGATAAGAGATGGAGATCAAGCGCCCGTCGATGAACGACTTGACCAGCTGAGAATAGCCGGTCTTGGGACGGGCACTGGCCGCCGCAAACGTCTCTTCCGCACTCTCCGCAAAGGTCTTTTTCTCGATCAGATAATGCAAGATGGCATAGAGCGGCGTACCCGGCTTCGTCAGCTCGGCAGGAAGCCCATACATCGTGGCGTAGCGCTCGTTACAAATCGTAAGGCGCCGCTCGCAATCGAACATGCATAGACCGTGCGCCATGTTGTTCAGGGCGAGGTCGAGCTGCACGTTCACCTGCTCAAGCTGCACTTTGCGCTCGAGCAAGCTGCGTTCCTGCTCCTTCATGCGGGTGATGTCGCTGCACAGCACGATGAAGCCGTGATCGCTGGTCGGGCTGCGGCTGACGCGCAGCCAGCGCCCGTCGAGCATCAGGGCTTCGCTGGTCGCCTGCACCTCGCCGTCGCGCCGCATCAACACATGTCCGGACGCGACCGCATGCTCCAGGGCCGGCTCCACCTGCGCCAGCGGCGTACCCGGCTTCAGCAGGTCCGGCGCGATGCCGAAAAGATCCACGGCCTTGGCGTTGGCGAGCGCAATGCCGTCGTTGGCGTCCACCACCACGACGCCTTCCTGCGAGCTCTCGAGCGCGTCGGCGAGGCGGGCCTGGGCGGAGCGGCGCTGCGCCACCTCGCGCTCCATCATCGCCTTGATGTTGTCGCGCATCACCCCCATGGCGGCCAGCAAACCGCCGAGTTCGTCGGCGCCGCCTTTGGGCACCACGATATCGAGTTGGCCGGCGGCGATCTGCTCGGCGATGTTCGATGCGGCCGCCACGCGCCCGACGATCCGCCGCGCCAGTGCGCCCGCCACCAGCGCCGAAAGCAGCAGCGCCAGCACGATGCTGGCAATGTTGAGCTGCACGTCGCGCGCCACCGCGGCCCGAGCGCTCTGCCGGTACAAAAAGCCGTCGCCCGCTGTGTAATTCACCAGGAGGTCGATCTGGTCATCCACCTTCGCGGCATAGCGATCGAGCGTCGCCCAATTGACGTCAGCCTTGGCGGAGCTGATGAGCCGTTCGCAGACGCCGTTCCACTCGGCGACCCCGCGTTCGACATTTTCAGCGGCCTCCCTGGCGCGGGCCGATTGCGAGCGTTGCGAAGCGATCGCGATGTCCTGTGTCAGCGATTTATTAAGCTTCTCGATGTCGCGGTCCAATGCGGAGCGCATGCCGGGATCGGTGGCGATCCATCGCCGCGCGAATGCGGCCCGCATGGCGGCAAAATCGGTCGCCGCCGCCCGCGCATAGTTGATCGACATCAGGGATTCGTCGAACGTCTTGTCCACCAACATGCCGGCGTTGCGCACGCCCATGGTGGCGTAGGCGCCAACGGCAGCCGTAATGATGCTCATGACCAGGAAAGCGATCAGAATGCGGCCGCGAATGCTCATGCGAAGCGCTGACGCTCGCGACACTCCGTGCTGATCACGGGAGAATAAGCCACCGATCCAGCCGACCGACCAATCAAGCATGATGAGAAAGCCGTGCGCACCCACCCGATAACGGACGTACCGACTTATACGGAACCCCCGTTAAGGCCTTTGCAGCGGCAGGCGCCATCTTGGGGGGGTCCTTAACGGCGCCTTAACTGCCTGGCTTCAAGTTGCGTGAAAATGCGTACCTGCGCCTCGGGCGCCCAACAAATAACGAGGCAACGATGAGTTTGAGAACCGAGTTCCGGCGCGCACGCCGTCCAATCGCGATCGCTTTTCTGGCGGGCGCATTGACTGCGCTCGGTACTGTCATGGTCTTGGCAGTGCCGGACTATACCGTCTCACAGAAGGGCCGTGAATTTCACCCGGGCGAAATGACGATCAAGCGCGGCGAGACGATAAAGATTGTCAACGATGACGCCGATCTGCTGCATCACGCCTACATCGATTCACCGACATTCTCATTCGATTCCGGCGACCAGACACCGGGCACCGTAACGCCCATCGTTTTCACCGTTGCCGGCACCTTCAACGTGCTGTGCGCCATCCATCCCAAAATGCTTCTCGTGGTGCACGTTCAATAATCGGCGGCCATTTCGGCGCCATTGCCGCCGTCACAGTACCGCGGTGCCGAACAGGAACTCGTGGCCGAAATAGTACGCTGCAATAAACAGCGCCAGCGATGACGCGTAGACCACGGGTATGAGCCAGGAATAGCGCAACCGGGTCACAGGCCGGCCGCCATCATCGGAGACGATGGCAAGCAGCGCGACCACGATCAACGTGTGCCCGATCAAGTCAACCTTGCCGAACGGGAAAACCGCGCTCACGAACATAGCGGTGAGTATGATGGCGCCGACGCGGCGCACGAGCGGCGTCCACACCAGCGAAAATGCCAGAGCAAATTCCACCGCGCCGGCCGCCCGCAAGTAGAACTCCGGCGTAAATCCCATCGACATGTCGGGATGAATGACGAAGAGCGGGTAAGACCATTCCGGATAGGCCCACTTCTCGATGGAGGCCCACATCAGCGTGATCCCCGCCGACCAGCGCAATACGTCGATCGGGCGTATTCCGAAAAGGTTCGTCTGGCCTCCGACCAAAGCCAGATAGGCAGCTACCCCAAGAAACACCGGATAGTCGGCCAGGTGGAACGTTCCATCCTGCCAGATCGCGATGTCGTATAGGACGAAGATTCCCAGCGCCGACAGCGGCATGGTCTTGCGCGACACCATGCCCGCCGCAATGCCGAGCTGAATGGCGCCCACTAGTGTTGAATTGGTCTTGAGCTCCGGCGTCAGCAGGATGCCGCCGATCGCCCAGATGGAGATGAAGAAGAACGCGGTGGCGGCGCGCGCGATGATCTCGATGTTGTCGCGCAGCCAGCTGGTTGCCCGGTCGAGGGCGCGAAGCAAAGCGGGTCCCACGGGAGGTTGCTCGATAATGGCGCCGGTCATGAGACCGAGAATGGACAGGCCGGTGAGCGCCTCGAAAGAAGGATTCAGGACGCGTTCCAGCACGATAGGTTGCTCCGCGACATCAAAGGCGCAGAACCACTTGACGTGGGCGCTCGCCGATCCGGCGAGCACGGCATTGACAAGGCACGATAATGGGATCGTGGCTGCTGACGGCAGCAGCCACTTGGCAAGCCGGCTCAACGGGAGGGCCTCCAGACTACCAAATCACAGACACCAGAAGCGCCGCCGCACGCGGTTTACTGGCCTGCTAGGGCTTCATTTACCACAAGCGTTAGCAATTTGGTAACCCTTTACCTGGTCGTCTTGTTCTTTGGTTAACCTTTACAAAGTCCTGACTGGAAAAGGAAATTTGCAGAGTCCCGCGAAGGCCGACGGCAAGCGCCGATCGCTAAACGTGACGGTCGCGCATTTCAGAGCGCGCCCGGAGATTGCCATGATTGGCGCGGCTGGCTTGCTTATTGTGACGATCGGAAGCGTGGTCGCCTGTCTATCGAAACGATTTTCGCCGCATACAGAGACGGTTGAGACCGTCGCCGGCTTCCTACTGCTGGGCGGCTTTGCGCTTATGGGATGCGCATTGCCGGTTATAATCTGAATAATTCGATCGCGGTTGGCGTCAGCGCGGCAGCACGGGAAGTGAAACCGGCTGGAACGCGCCGGTCAGCGTGCGCAAGAAGGCGATAAGGTCCGCCTTCTCCTCGGCGCTCAATCCGAGCGGGTGAATTTCCACGTCGCGGCTCGGCCGGTCGATACCGCCACGGTCATAAAGATCGATGACGGCTTCCAGGGTCGGCACCGAGCCGTCGTGCATGTAGGGTGCACGATGCGCGACATCGCGGAGCGTCGGTGTCTTGAACGCATATTTCAGCGCGGTGGAGCTCGGAAACAATCTGCCGCGTCCGATGTCCTCATCGTGGGCGGTCCCGATATCGTGAAACGACGAGTCGGTGAACGCCCAACCGCTGTGACAGGCGGCGCAATTCGCTTTGCCGTTGAACAACGCGAAGCCGCGTTTGGCGGCCGAGTCGATCGCAGAGTCGTCGCCATTGAGCCAACGGTCGAACGGCGCTTCGCTGGACACGATCGAACGCTCGAATGTCGCCAACGCCATCTCGACCTTGTGCACGGTGACGTCGCCTTCACCGAACGCCGCATCGAAGGCGTCGAGATAACCGGGAATCGCCAAGAGACGATTGGGCAAGTCCTTGTCGGAAAGATTCATGTTGCCAGGAGACGTGATCGCGGCAATCCCAACGGCTTCCAGATCGCGGAAGTGCCCATCCCACCCGAGCTTCGGCGTCCAAGCGACGTTGAGCAGCGTCGGCGCGCGCACCGGCAACGGCTTCTGATTCTCGCCGATCGCGCGAGGTTGCCCGTCACCCCATGACAGGCCGGGGTTGTGACACGTTTCGCATGAGCGGCTCTTGGAGCCTGAGAGAATTGGATCGAAGAACAACGTGCGGCCAAGCTTGAACTTCGCCTCCGAATAAGGATTGTCCTTCGGATACGGAATTTCGCTGGGCCGTTTATACTTCTCGTGCCAAGCGAGCCCGCCGGCCGGCGGCGCGCCGGAAACCGACGCGCTGATGCCGAGCACGACAACGAACGCGACCGTCAGGCGACCAGCCATCGTCCCCAATGGATTTCCTACACCCATTGCACAAGATTCCATCACCCCGATTGCCATCGCGTTAAGCGGCAACGACGGTCTCATTAAGCGCGCTTATGACGCAGGGGGTAGCAAACAAACGTGCGAGCGCTTCATATTGCGATATTAAAACGAAGAATTTCGTTATCAGAGGCGCTTTCCAGGTCGCTGAACCAACCACACGACCGGATGGTAAATGTGCTTATACCGGACGATGACTAAAACGATAAAGACGCCTTTCAAAAACGCACAAAGCCGTTAGGACACTGTTGTTAAAACTTTTGATCACTTTTCCAGCTTGTGGCTGAGCGCGACGATGTCCGCGTATTCGGTCTCCAGGCGCTTGCGGGCCGCCGCGGGATCTTCATAGCGGGCAAGCAGGCCGATCGCCTCGACCTTGGCGGCGAATGACGTGTCGTGCGCCGCTTTCGCAACCGCGTCGACCAAAGTGTTGCGCACGCCGTCAGGCAATGCTTTCGGCGCGTAGAGTCCCATGACGAGGTTCAGGCCGTTTTCAGCAATGCCGCGCTCGGCGAAGGTCGGGACATCAGGCAACTGCGGCAGCCGATTGGGCGCCGTCGTTATCAGCGGGCGAAGTTTGTTGCTCGCAAACATTCCCGCGCCCGTCGTGTAGGGGACCATGCCGATATCGATCTGCTTGCCCAAAATGGCGGTAGTGAGCTGCGCGCCGCCCGGAAACGGAACCGCCACCATGTCCATTTTGAATTGATGGGCCAGCGCCCGCATGCTCAGCGACGACACGGTGCCGATGCCCGCCGAAGCGTAATTGAGCTTGCCGGGATTGCCGTGCACGTAGGCGACGACATCTTCGAGCGTCTTCCACGGCGCATCCGCACTGACGGCGAGCACGCTGACGTCGGTCGCGTAGTTGCCCAGCAGCGTGAAGCTGTCGAGCGTGAACGGCACGTTCGTCCCCGATATGCGGGTGATGGTGAAGATCGAATTGATCCCCTGGCCGATCGTGTAGCCGTTCGGCTCCGCTGTCGCGACTTCCTGCATGCCCAGCGTTCCGCTGGCGCCCGGCCGATTGACGAGGACGACCGACGCGCTCAACGCCGATGACAGTGCGGGCTCGATCATGCGCACGGCGGTATCGACCGGGCCGCCCGGCGTCGCCGGCACGATCACCTGAATGGGGCGAGCCGGAAACCGCTCTTGGGCGATTGCTGCGGCCGCGGCCGCCGCAAGCATTGCGAGTGCAATTGCGGCAATGGCCATCGCCGGCTTTCGCATCGATTCCTCCTGACAAGAGTAACGGGCCTGTCATACCATGCCTGCCGGAAACGCCAACTTTGCCCGGAACAACCGATGCGCGTCGTCACGCTCGAAGAACATTTCGCCATTCCGATGGTGCAGGCCGGCGCGGCAGCGCCGGTCAGCAGCAACGAAGACCTGCCGACCGTCATCAGGAACGTCGGCGGAAAGATCGGCGATCTCGGCGAAGAGCGCATCGCCGACATGGACCGCAACGGCATCACCGTGCAGGTCCTGTCGAAGGCTGGCGCCCATATGGGGCCGAACGCCGACGCTTTCGAAGGCAAGGACGCGACGGCTTATTCGCGCCAATTCAACGACGCATTCGCCAAGAAAATCGCGGCGAGGCCGGACCGGTTTGCGGCCTTCGCGCATCTGGCCGTCAGCATTCCCGAGGCCGCGGCGGATGAGCTTGAGCGCACGGTCACCGAGTATGGATTCAAAGGCGCCCTGATCAACGGTATGATCCGCGGCCAGTTCCTCGACGATCCCAAGTTCGCGCCACTATTGGCGCGCGCGGAAAAACTCGACGTGCCGCTTTACCTGCACCCCGCCATGCCGCCCGACAGCGTGCGCAAGACGTACTACGAAGGGTTTCCGCCGAAGATCAATTTCGCGCTCGCGGCCTTTGCCTGGGGCTGGCACTACGAGACCGCGCTGCACGTCATGCGGCTCGCCGTCGCGGGCGTATTCGACAAGTATCCGCGGCTGAACGTCATCATCGGCCATATGGGCGAGGGCTTGCCGGTCATGCTGGCGCGCTGCGAGCACGAATTCTCCACCGACGTTTCATATCTGTCGCGGCCGCTGTCCAAGACCATCACCGATCAGGTCTATATTACGTCGGCGGGCTTTTTCACCAACCCGCCGTTTGTGGCCGCGCTTTCGACGTTCGGCATCGACCGGCTGATGTTCTCGGTCGACTATCCGTATGCCAGCAACGCCGAGGGCCGCAAGTTTCTGGACAACGTCCCGCTGAAGGGCGCCGATCTGGAAAAATTCGCGCACGGCAATGCGGACCGGCTGCTGAAGCTGAAGGGGTAGCCACCGTTTCCCGGATGCGGTGCAACACGAAGTGGTGCACCGCTGCTCCGGGATCGTTGCAGACTCGGAATGTGGAACGGTCCCGGATCTGCAGCGCATCACTTCGTGCTGCGCTGCGCCCGGGAAACGCCGCCTGGCTGCGCCCCCGCAATCGCCGCGCGGACGCGGCTCGCGGTCACCGGCGTCTCGAACACGGCGGCGCCAAGCGGGCGCAACGCATCGTTGACCGCATTGACGATCGCCGCCGGCGGACCGATCGCACCGTTCTCGCCGATACCCTTCATGCCGAACATGGAAAACGGCGAGGGCGTCTCGATGAAGTCGAGCTTGACCTCGGGAATCGATGGGGCGGTGGGCGCCGCGTAGTCCGCCAGCGTCGTGGCGGTCGGCTGCCCCGCGGCGTCGTAGCTCGACTCCTCGTAAAGCGCGTTGCCGAGACCGTTGGAAAATCCGCCAATCACTTGCCCCTCGACCAGCAGCGGATTTACCCGCGTGCCGCAATCGGCAACGATCGCGTAATCGAGCACCTCGACGCCGCCAGTGTCCGGATCGACCGCGACGACGGCCGCGTGCGCCGAGTAGGAAAAGACGCCGGGATCGTGCGGCTTGTGGCCGGCCGTGGCGGTGAGCCCTCCGGGATCGGCGTCGGCCGGCAGATCTTCAGGATGGTGGTACCAGGCGCGGCCGATCTCGGAGAATTCCACGCTGCCTTGCGGGCCATGGACGCGGCCGTCCTTGATCTTGGTGTCACCTTCTTTGCATTGGAGAAGATGCGCGCCGATTTTGGCAATCGGCGTCATCAGCAATTGGCACGCCTCCGCAACGGCCCCGCCGGTCGTGACCATGGAGCGCGACGTGTAGGTGCCGGTGCCGGCCGTCGATGCCGCCGTGTCGCCGAACCGTACCGACACCTTGCGCGGGTCGATGCCCAAAACCTCGTGCGCCACTTGCGCAAACACCGTCTCGTGTCCCTGGCCGTGGGAATGCGAGCCGACTTCGAGGACAAGTTCGCCGTCGCCGGTGAGCCGCGCCACCGCCGGCTCCATGCCCGGCACCAGTTCGATGCCCCACGCCGAATAGCCGAACGGCCCTGTGCCGTACGCGGTCTGCTCGTAGAAAGAGGCAAAGCCAATGCCGATCAGCCGGCCATCCTTTTGCGGCTCCTTCTGCCGGGCGCGCACTGCCGTCATATCCACGAGTTCGGCAGCACGCTTAAGCGCCGCCGCGTAATTGCCGCTGTCGAGCGTCTTTTTGGTGATCGACACGTACGGCATTTGCTCCGGCTTCACGAAGTTGCGCAGACGCACTTCGAGCGGATCGATACCGACAGCCTGGGCGACGCCATCCATGACGATCTCATGGCCGATGCACGACAACGGACGCGCGACGCCACGGAACGGCTGGCCGGCGGGCTTGTTGCTCACCACGTTGATGGCGCGGCCACGGAACGCGCGAATGTCGTAGCATCCCTGCATGTTGCCGATGGCGAGACCGCCTTCGATTCCGGCAGGCCAAGGCCACGGCGAATAGGCTCCTGAATCCACGGTCACTTCGCAATCGAGTGCGAGCACCCGGCCGCTGGCATCCGCGTACCCGGTGATCTTGCACTGATAGTCGCGGCAGGTCGCATCGCAGATCAGCGACTCGTGACGGTCCTGAATCCAGCGCACCGGACGGCGAAGCTGCATCGCCGCGAAGGCAACGCATACGGTTTCGCTCTCGACGTACGTCTTGAGCCCAAAGGACGCGCCCACGTCCGGCACGACCACGCGCACCCGCCGCTGGCTGATGCCCAGCACTTGCGCCAAGCCGATCTGCAACGGCACCGGCAGTTGATGCGCCACATAGACGACGAGCTCGTCGAGCCTGCTGTCGTAGGACGCGATGCAGGCGCGGCCCTCGAGCGGCAGCGGATGCATGCGGTTCATGCGAAAGCTGCGCTCGATCACATGGACCGCCGCCGACTTCGCGGCATTGAGGTCGCCGGCCTCGAGCTTGATGTCGACCAGGACGTTGTCGCCCCATTCGTCGTGAACGAACGGTGGCGATTTCTTCAGCGCGTCCGCCATGGTCACCACAGGCGGCAGCGGCTCGAAATCCACCGCTACCAGCGCCGCAAGGTCTTCGGCTTCGGCCGCCGTGGCGGCGATCGCCATCGCAATCGGCTCGCCGACGTGGCGCACTTTGCCGGCTGCGAGAATCGGCCAATCCGACGGCTTAAAGCCGGGCAGTTTCGCCGTTGAACGCATGCGGCCGACGCCGCGCAGGTCTGCAGCGGCCAAGACTCGTTTCTCATAGCCTTGCGGCTTGCGCACCGCGACGATGCGGGCATGGGCGTGGGGGCTGCGCACAAAGGCAGCGTGCAGCATCCCCGGCAAGACGATATCGGCGCAGAATTGGCCGCGTCCTTCGAGGAAACGCGCGTCCTCGAGCCGTGGAAGCCGGGCGCCGATGCCAAATTCGCTTGCCATGAAACGCCTCGACACACCGGAAGTGCAATCCAACTTCGACTATGTATCCAATTTGCAAATGCCCTTCCACCCTGCGTGCTCTGGCTGGCAGGTCCTTCCGCTCGAACGGGCGCATGTCGCCGACAGAGGCAGCACCACGGCGCCCGGCCCAAAGCCGATTTAGAACACCGTCCGAACCTTCGACGTCATTGCGAGGAGCGAAGCGACGAAGCAATCCAGAATCAGCGTCTCCTACGCTGGATTGCTTCGCTTCGCTCGCAATGACGATCTACGAAGCTGCTTACGGCTTTACGTTATCGCCGAGGAATTCGATCGCAGCCTGCACGCCTCCCGCGCCGTGAGTAATTCCGAGCGCGCGCAGCCCGGTCTCGATGACGCCCAGCGCTCCCAGCACCATGGGAGCGTTGTTGTGTCCCATATGGGCGATGCGAAACGCCTTGCCGTTCAATCGTCCCAGCCCGCGTCCGAGCGTCACGCCGCATTTGGCGTCGCAGTAATCCCGGAGCGCCTCGGGATTCCAGCCGTCCGCGAGCACGGTTGTCACCGCATCGGAACGCGCTGCCGGCTCGGCGATGTAGAAGTCAATGGTCTTGCGCTTGCTCCACACCGCGATGGCGCTGCGAACCGCCTGCGCCAGCAGCCGATGGCGAAGGAGAACGTTCTCGAGCCCTTCGGCAAACAGCATGTCGAGGGCCTGCCGCATCGCAAACATCATCTGCATGGGCGGCGTACCGGCGTATTTGACGTAGTGCGCATCGCCATCGCGGGCGGTCCAATCCCAATAGGGCGTGCGCAAGCCGGCCTTGCGGTGCGCGTCGCGGGCGCGCTCGTTGGCGGCGACGAAGCTGAGCCCCGGGGGCGCCATCAGGCCTTTCTGCGACCCGGACATGGCGACGTCCACGCCCCAGGCATCCATCTCGAACGGCACACAGCCCAGCGACGCGACGGCGTCGACCATCAACAAGGCATTGTGCCGGGCGGATTTGATCGCTTGGCCGATCCCCGCAATGTCAGTGAGCAGGCTCGAACTGGTGTCGATGTGGACGGCGAGGATGGCCTTGATGGTGTTACCGTTGTCGGCGCGCAGGCGCCGCTCGATCTCTTCGGGACGGATGGCGTGGCGCCAATCGCCGGGCACGACTTCGACCTCGACGCCGAGCCGCGCCGCGGCATCTCCCCAATCGAGCGCAAACTTGCCGCTTTCCAGCACCAGGACCTTGTCGCCCTTGGAAAGGACGTTGGTGAGTGCGGCTTCCCAGGCCCCATGACCGTTGGCGATATAGATGTAGGAGCGCCCCGCGGTGCGAAACACACGGCTGAGATCGCGCAGCAGGCTGTCGGTGAGCGCGATCAGCGGCTTCGCGTAGATCTCGACGGCCGGCCGGTGCATCGCCTGCAGCACCTCGTCGGGTATGTTTGTTGGCCCGGGACTTGCCAGTAGTTCCCGGCCCCCTCGAACGGTCATGCAACTTCTCCTTTGCGGGCAACTTACTAAGCGGGTCCTTCGGCAGCAATTCGGGGGAGCCCGCTTCCGGTCATAATGGTGAATTCAGAGCACCGTTGACGCGACCGGAAGCAACGACAATCCGGCTGCAAAATCCACCAGGCAGCCGCCCGGCATGCGAAGGAGGGTTACTCCGCCCCTGCCCTGCCCACCGCCACATAGCGGAACGCTGCGCGCTTCATTTCGTCGATGCGATAGATATTCCGCAGATCGACGATCACCGGCTCCGCCATGATGCTCTTCAGCCGGTCCAGATCGAGGGCGCGGAACTGCTCCCACTCAGTGGCGATGACCAGCGCCGCGGCGCCTTCGGCCGCCGCATAGGCGCTGCCACAATAGTGTACGGCAGGCAGCTCCGGCTTTGCCTGTTCCATGCCGGCCGGATCGTAGGCGCGCACATTGGCGCCGAGATCCTGCAGGGCGGTGATGAGCGGGATCGCCGGCGAATCGCGGGTATCGTCGGTGTTCGGTTTGAAGGCGAGACCGAGCACCGCGATGATCTTGCCGCGTACCGAGCCGCCGAGCGCCGCGACCACTTTGCGCGCCATGGCGCGCTTGCGTTGCTCGTTCACGGCGGAGACGGTCTCGACAATGCGCAAGGCGACGCCGTGATCCTGGGCGGTCTTCAGCAGCGCGGTGGCGTCTTTGGGAAAGCAGGAGCCGCCGAAGCCTGGGCCGGGATGCAGGAACTTCGAGCCGATACGGTTATCCAGCCCCATGCCGCGCGCGATGTCCTGCACGTCGGCGCCGACC